>NZ_JBNRIK010000010.1:0-194692 GCF_053557975.1 Pseudomonas sp. XP2 | reverse complement strand
CCCACAGGTACTGCACACGGTTTAAGTGCAGTAGGGGTCCCTGTGGGAGCGGGCTTGCCCCGCGAAGCGGCCGGCACAGGCAACCCAGCTTGATCAGGTCAGCCCAAGCGGTGCCACTCGCGCTTGTCGCGGGTCAGCAATTCATTGCCAGCGTCAGGCCCGTCTTCACCGGCCGGGTACTGATGCACCTCGCCATCCTGGGCCCAGGCATCGAGAAACGGCTGCACCGCTCGCCAGCCGTTCTCGATGTTGTCAGCCCGCTGGAACAGGGTCTGGTCACCGGTCAGGCAGTCGTAAATCAGCGTCTCGTAGCCGGTCGCCGGGGTCATCTTGAAGAAGTCTTTATAGGCAAAGCCCAGCTCCACATTCTCCATCACCAGCTCCGGCCCTGGCCGTTTGGCCTGCAGATCGAACCACATGCCTTCGTTGGGCTGAATCTGGATTTTCAGGTAGTTGGGCTTGGGCCGCTCCAGCTCCGACTCGCGGAACTGCGCATACGGCGCGGGCTTGAAGCAAATGGCAATTTCGGTGTCGCGCACGCTCATGCGCTTGCCGGTGCGCAAGTAGAACGGCACGCCGGCCCAGCGCCAGTTGTCGATCATCACCTTCAGCGCCACGTAGGTTTCGGTCTGGCTGTCAGGCGCTACATTGGGCTCCTGCCGATAACCGGGCAGCGGCTTGCGCCCCTGCTTGCCGGCACTGTACTGGCCGCGTACCGAGTTCTTCAGGGCCATTTTCGCCGACCATGGGCGAATAGCACCGACCACCTTGGCCTTTTCGCCGCGCACCGCGTCAGCCCCGAACGCAGCCGGCGGCTCCATGGCCACCATCGCCAGCAACTGGAACAGGTGGTTGGGAACCATGTCGCGCAGGGCCCCGGTGCTGTCGTAGAACGCACCACGGGTTTCGACGCCGACCGTTTCCGCAGCGGTGATCTGCACGTGGTCGATGTAGTGGTTGTTCCAGAAGGATTCGAACAGGCCGTTGGAGAAGCGGCTGACCAGAATGTTCTGCACCGTCTCTTTGCCCAGGTAATGGTCGATACGGTAGATCTGCCGTTCGCCCATCACTTTCAACAGGCAGGCGTTGAGCGCCTCGGCGCTGGCCAGGTCGGTGCCGAATGGCTTCTCGACCACGACGCGGCGAAAGCCGCCGCCAGACTCGTCGAGCAAGCCGGCCTGCCCCAGGCGCTGCGCCACCTCGGGGAAGAAACGCGGCGAGGTGGCCAGGTAGAAGATGGCATTGCCGTGGCTGGTTTTGTCGATGCGCTTGGCGAGGGCCTGGTAAGTGGCCGGGTCGAGGAAATCGCCCGTCTGGTAATCCAGGCGCTTGGCCAGGCGTGCCCAGAGCTTTTCGTCCAGGCACTTGGCGCTGCCCTCGCCGCCTTTATCCCGCTCGAGCATGAACGCATGCAGGCGCTCTGCAAATTCCTCGGCGCTGGCCGGGTTGTGGTCCACGCCAACGATGCGCAAGTTGCGGTCCAGCAAACCGTCGCGGCTGAGGTTGTACAGCGCCGGCATCAGCAGGCGCTTGACCAGGTCGCCATTGGCGCCAAACAGGAACAGGGTACAGGGAGGTGCGGCTGGAATGGTCTGTTTGGTCATTCGCCTTTCTTCTCGACGTGGCCACCGAAGCCCAGGCGCATGGCCGAAAGGATCTTGTCACCATACGTGCCCTGCTGCTGGCGCGAGCGAAAGCGCGCAAACAGTGCGCTGGACAGCACCGGCACCGGCACCGCCTGCTCAACGGCGGCATCGATGGTCCAGCGGCCTTCGCCACTGTCGGATACCGAGCCACTGAACTGCGACAGCTGCGGGTCGGCCACCAAGGCATCGGCGGTGAGGTCGAGCAGCCATGAGGTTACCACGCTGCCACGCCGCCACACCTCGGCGATCTCGGCCACGTTCAGGTCAAAGCGCTGGTCTTGCGGCAGCTCGTTGCCGCCTTTGCTGCGCAGCAGGTCGAAGCCTTCGGCATAGGCCTGCATGAGGCCGTACTCGATACCGTTATGCACCATTTTCACGTAGTGCCCGGCGCCGGGTGGGCCCGCGTGGATATAGCCGTGCTCGGCGCGCTGATGCTCGCCGCTGCGGCCATGAGTACGCGGGATGTCACCCACGCCCGGGGCCAGCGCCTTGAACAGTGGCTCCAGGCGCTCGAACACGTCCTTTTCGCCGCCGATCATCATGCAGTAGCCACGGTCCAGGCCCCATACGCCGCCAGAAGTGCCGACGTCCAGGTAATGCAGGCCGCGTTTTGCCAGCTCGGCAGCACGGCGCATGTCGTCCTTGTAGAAGGTATTGCCGCCGTCGATGATCGCATCGCCCGGTTCCAGCAGGTCAGCCAACTGCGCGATGGTCTGCTCGGTTGGCTCGCCGGCCGGCAGCATCACCCACACTGCGCGTGGGGCTTTCAGCTTTTGTACCAGCGCACCAAGGTCGTGCGCGCCTTGGGCACCCTCGCCCTCCAGCCCGGTAATGGCCTCGCGGTTGCGGTCGTGCACCACGGTGCGGTGGCCGGCGCGCATCAGGCGCCTTGCGATATTGCCGCCCATGCGGCCCAGCCCGACGATTCCCAATTGCATGAGCCGATGCTCCCTTACGAAATGGATGACAACACAGTCCAGCGTTTCAGATTAGTCCAGCCTGCCGCCCGAGGGTTCAGCGACGAACGGCAAGACCACGATAAACAAAAAAGTTCCCACCAACTGCAAAAGAATTCAGAATGCGCCCCGCGTGAAGCGTCTACGCTTTGACTTGTCACCAGCCAAAACCGCGAGGTGTGCTCATGGGTACCTTGATGCCTGCAACCCCAACCCAGACCCTCTATGTCTCCGTGCGCCGTGATGAGCTGCGTAAACTGAAAGACGAACGTGACCAGTTGCGCCAACAGGTCGCCCAGTTGAACCTGTTGCTGGCGCAACAACGTGATGGCGAAAAGGCTGTAAGCCTCTGATCGATTTCTTCAAATCAGGCTTCTGGTAATGCGCAATCGCAACTCACTATGGCTGTGCCAGCTGGCTGAATCTGAGACGGATAATCCGTGATTTTTTGTTTCACGAATCCTTTCCCGTAGATGCAAGGCTAGCCATACCTGATCCCTCGGTTTAATCCGCTTGTGGGCATCAGCAAGTCGATGCTGCAAAACAGATAGGGTTTCGAGCTGAGCATTGACCTCACGAGGATTTTGCGGCGAAAAAACCCTCACATCCATAATGTCGCGTTCAAGACGTTGAATTTCCTCGAACGTTGTTTGAACGTGACTCGCACCGCTACCTCCCGAAGGCGCCCCAAAAGAGAGATCTGAACTCCGCTTAACTGAACCGGGTTCGCTTAGGGTAATAGCGGTGATTGAATCTGCTCGGCGTCCTGGCGACCTGCCGGAGTTGCCAAAAATGCTGGCTACACCCCGTTTCAACCATTTGAAGAAATGGCCTGAGGGGTCCAGGCGATTCACCGGGTCGTTAGCGCAGTAGGCGTATGCGTTCGCCCCCCCTTTGCCGAACGGACTGAGCGTATCGGGTGAGTTAAACCGCATAAGTTCGGGCTTATATCCCCGATACCCGTTACCGAGCAGGTAAAATTTTGAGTGCAAATCCCTGTGTTGAGCGTTGAAGCTCAGAGATGAGTCGAGCCACACAGAGTATCCGTAGGGTGCATAAGGGATGCCTGAAGAGTGCTTATGCACTGAGGTCAGCTGATCAATTTTTTCCATGACCTTCGTCCTAGGGGAGATCCGGCACAATGGTGGTGCCCTAGCCCTGAATGACACAACTGTCAGAAATGCCAGCCAAGGGATTCACTGCGCGTAGAGAATCCAATGCCATGATGACCGGGTTGTCCACGATGAAGAAGTGACTTGCTGCTAGCACCATCATGGTGCGCTACCCCACCCTAGCCACAATTTGGCGCATCCTCCAAACACCCCGCACTGCCTTCGCCCACCTCTTTTCACATCCGGTCACATACGCCAACGTTTGCGTCTATTCCGCGCATGGCAATAGTGACCAATGGGTCACCTTTTTATCTTTTTCTCTCCTACACTCGGGTTTCGGCCCGCCATTTGCTCAACGGAAGAGCGACGAAAAAAAGTCGAACTTTCGCAAACGCCGGCAGGTCAGGAACTAAGTAGGCCAAACGCAAGGGACATTCCCTGGCTCGGCCCACCCATCCCAACCAGTCCAATCGCCTTCGGCCGGAGTGCTGATCGCGTTGTGCCTGCGCGCACGAACCTGGGGCATGGAACGCACTACGCAGAATCCAGAAACAGAGAGAACCAACACGCAATATCGTCACGGGTGCCAGCACCCGGTCAAGCATAGGGACGGAGAGAAGTATGATCAGTGCCGCTGTCGAGCCTCACGTAGATTCATTCAAACCGGACAACCGCGAGCCGCTCACCCCGGATTTCGCCACGACAGGCAAGGCACCCGGCGCCCAGCGCCAGCACAACCCGAACATGCGCAAGATTCTGTTCGTGACCTCGGAAATCGCAGACCTGGTGAAGACCGGCGGCCTGGGCGACGTGTCCTCCGCCCTGCCCCGTGCCCTGGCCCACCTGCACGATGTGCGGGTGCTGATCCCTGGCTACCGGCAGGTGATGGAAAGTGACAACCCGATCCACATCGTGGGTGAGCTAGGCGGCCACGCGGCCCTGCCGCCGTGCAAGATCGGGCGTATGGACATGGCCGACGGCCTGGTCATCTATGTGCTGATCTGCCCCGAGCTGTACCAGCGCGACGGCACACCCTATGGTGCCAACAATGGTCGCGACTGGCCCGACAACCACATCCGCTTCGCACGCCTGGGCCTGGCTGCTGCCGAAATCGCAGCTGGCGAAGGCAAGATCCACTGGACGCCAGAAGTGGTGCACGCGCATGACTGGCCCGCGGGCCTGGCCCCGGCCTACATGCATTGGCGCGGGCTGAACACGCCCACCCTGTTCACCATCCACAACCTGGCCTACCAGGGTGTGTACAGCCGAGGTTGCAGCCCGGAGCTGGCGATTCCCGATCACGCCATGCAGCAGGAAGGCATGGAGTTCTACGGCAAGCTGTCGTTCCTCAAGGCTGGCCTGGCTTACTCCAGCCACATCACCACCGTCAGCGCCACCTATGCCCGGGAAATCACCACGCCGGAATTCGGCTGCGGCCTGGACGGTTTTCTCGCCAGCAAAGCCCAGCAAGGCCTGCTTGGCGGCATCCCCAACGGCATCGACGAAAGCTGGGACTCGGCCACCGACAAACACCTGCAACACAACTTCAGCATCAACGACTGGGAAGGCAAGGCGCGCAACACTCATGAGGTACGCGAGCTGTTCGGCCTGGAGGAATCCGAAGGCCCGTTGTTCGCCGTGGTGTCACGGCTGGTCTATCAGAAAGGCCTGGACCTGACCTTGGGTGTGGCCGACTACATCGTCGAACAAGGTGGGCAGATCGCGATCATCGGCCGTGGCGAGCCGGAAGAAGAACAGGCCATGCGCGAGCTGGCGCTGCGCCACCCGGGCCGCATCGGCGTGCGTATTGGCTTCAACGAGACCGACGCCCGGCGCATGTTCGCCGGCAGCGACTTCTTGCTGATGCCATCACGCTATGAACCTTGTGGCCTCAGCCAGATGTACGCGCAACGCTTCGGCTCGCTGCCGGTGGCGCGCAATACCGGTGGCCTGGCCGACACCATCGAGTGCGGCGTCACGGGCTTTCTGTTCAACGAGTCGACCGTGGAGAGCTACCGCGAGGCACTCAGCCGCGCCTTCTATGTGTACGGCAAGAAGGACTTGCTGAACGCCATGCGCTGCCTGTCGATGACCCAACCCTTCAACTGGTGCCAGGCGGTTGAGCCCTACGCCCGCCTTTACGAGGACCTGGTCAAGCAGGCACAGCTGAGCCATTACTGAGCGAGGGTCAGAAGATGCACAGGCATGGCGCACACTTAATGGACGCCACGTCGGCGCGCTTCGCCCTCTGGGCGCCGGATGCGCGCAGCGTGAGCGTGGAACTGGAGCAGCAGCCGCCCGTGGCGCTGCTGGCCGATGACGATGGCTGGTTCACTGGCGTTGCCCCGTGCAAGGCTGGCGACCTTTATCATTACCGTATCGACGGCGAACTCCAGGTGGCTGACCCGGCTTCGCGTTATCAGCCCCAAGGCGTACAAGGCCCAAGCCAGGTGGTGGATGTGGCCGGTTACCCCTGGCAACACCCGTGGCAAGGCCGGCCGTGGCACGAAGCGGTGATTCAGGAACTGCATGTCGGTTTGCTCGACGGCTACGCCGGGGTTGCCCGGCACCTGCAGCGCCTGGCCGAGGTGGGCATCAGTGCTGTCGAGCTGATGCCGCTGGGGCAGTTCCCAGGCGAGCGCAACTGGGGCTACGACGGCGTGCTGCCCTACGCGCCTCAAAATACCTACGGCAGCCCCGAGCAGTTATGCGCACTGGTCGATCAGGCCCACGGCGAAGGGCTGATGGTGCTGGTGGATGTGGTGTACAACCACTTTGGCCCCGATGGCAATTACCTGCACCAGTACGCCAGCGCGTTCTTCCGCGAAGACCGGCAGACACCCTGGGGCGCGGCCATCGACTTCCGCCGCCCGCAGGTGCGCGAGTACTTCATCCAGAACGCGCTCATGTGGCTGTGCGACTACCGCTGCGACGGCCTGCGCCTGGATGCCGTGCATGCCATCGACCAGCCCGATTTCCTGATTGAGCTGGCCCAGCGTGTACGCGCCGCCGTAGAACCGGGGCGGCACGTGTGGCTAGTGCTGGAGAACGAGCACAACCAGGCCGCCCTGCTGGAACAGGGTTTCGATGCGCAATGGAACGACGACGGCCACAATGCCCTGCATGTGCTGCTGACCGGCGAAACCGAAGGCTACTACGCCGACTACAAGCAACGCCCCATCGACCAGCTGGCGCGCTGCCTGGCCGAGGGCTTCGTGTTCCAGGGCCAGGCAAACCGCCATGGCACGCCACGCGGCGAACCCAGCGGGCACTTGCCGCCCAGCGCTTTTGTGTTGTTCTTGCAGAACCATGACCAGGTCGGCAACCGCGCCTTGGGCGAACGCCTGACCCGCCTGTGCCCGCCACCGGCCCTGCGCGCGGCCACTGGCCTGTTGCTGCTGGCGCCAATGATCCCGCTGCTGTTCATGGGCGACGACGAGGGCAGTTGCCGGCCGTTCCTGTTCTTTACCGACTTCCATGACGCGTTGGCAGACGCTGTGCGCGAAGGCCGCCGTGGCGAGTTCGCCCATTTCACCGCGTTCGCCGACCCCGAGCAGCGAGAGCACATTCCCGACCCCAACGCCGAACAGACCTTCGAGTCTTCCCGCCCGCAAAACAAGGAAGTGGTCGCCGGCTGGCACGGCCTTTATCAGCAACTGCTAGCCCTGCGCCGCCGCCACGTCATCCCGCACCTGCCCGGTAGCCGCTCACTGGGGGCCGAGGTGCATGGCGACAAAGCACTGACCGCACGCTGGCGGCTGGGCGATGGCAATACCCTGCGCATCGACCTGAACCTGGCGGCAACTGCGCAGGCCGTCGAACTGCCCGCTGCCGCCACCCGGCTGTTCGACACCAGCGACACCCAACACCCTGATAGCCAACTGGCCCCGTACAGTTGCGTGGTCAGCCTGCTTCCCCCTGACCAGGAGCGCCCATGAGCGAAACCGCCCTGCACCGCTTGGCAAACCGCGTCGGGTTAAGCCGCGACTGGATCGACGCCAACGCCCGGCCCCAGCGCGTCAGCGACGAGGTGCTGTGCAAGCTACTCGCAGGCCTTGGCCACCCGGCCAGCGATGACACGGCCATTGCCGCCAGCCTGCGCGCGGTAGAAGCCGCCGAAGACAGCGAACACTTGCCGCCCTTGCTGACCGCCGACCAAGGCCAGCCATTGGCGCTGTCACGCTATTTCAGCGCTGCCAGCGTCGCCCGCTGCACCTTGGAAGACCAAACCTCGGTTACCCTCAGCCTGGACGAGCAGGCACGCCTGCCAGGTGACCTGCCCATTGGCTACCACCAGGTGGAAATAGACAGCCGCCGCTTCACCGTGGCCGTGGCCCCGCCGCGCTGCTACAGCCTTGCAGACAACGTGCAGCCCCCCCCACGCTGCTGGGGCCTGGCAGTGCAGCTGTACAGCCTGCGCAGGCCCGGCGATGGCGGTTACGGCGACTGCCTGGCGCTGGAGCAGCTGGCCCGCCTGGCCGCCGAGCGCGGTGCCGATGCCTTGGCCATCAGCCCCATTCATGCACTGTCGGCCATCGACCAAGAGCACTACAGCCCCTACTCACCCTCCAGCCGCCTGCTGCTCAACACCCTGTATGCCAGCCCCGCAGCCCTGCTGGGTGAGCGGGAGGTGCGCATGGCCATTGAAGCCTGCGGGCTGGAGCAACAACTGGAAGAGCTGGAGCAACGCCCACTGGTTGATTGGCCACGCGCCGCCAGTGCCCGCCTGCGCTTGCTTGAAGCGCTGTACCACGGGTTCAGCCATGGCGACCATCCGCTGCGCAGGGATTTCGATAGCTTCCGCGAGGCCGGTGGCCAGGCCCTGGAGCACCACTGCCGCTTCGAGGTGTTGCAGGCACAGGCTGTAGAGCACGGCCTGGGCGCCGACTGGCGCAACTGGCCAAAGGCCTGGCACGACCCCTATCACCCGGAAGTGGCGGCCTTCGCCAATGCTTACCCGGCCAAGGTCGAGTTCCATGCCTTTTGCCAATGGCTGACCGAACGCGGCCTGCAACGTGCTCAGGAGGCAGCCCGCGGCAACGGTATGGCTGTGGGCTTGATCGCCGACCTGGCGGTGGGTGCCGACGGTGCCGGCAGCCAGGCATGGAGCCGCCAGGATGAATTGCTGGCCGGCCTGACCGTGGGTGCGCCGCCCGACATCCTCAACCGCGCCGGCCAGGATTGGGGCATCTGCGCCTTCTCGCCCGAGGGCCTCAAGCGTAATGGCTACCGCGCCTTTATCGAGATGCTGCGGGCGAACCTGGCACATGCCGGCGGCCTGCGCATCGACCATGTGATGGGCCTGCGCCGGCTGTGGCTGATCCCGCAGGGGGCCAAGCCCAGCGAAGGCGCCTACCTCAATTACCCGCTGGACGACCTGTTGCGCCTGCTGGCGCTGGAGTCGGTGCGCCACCAGGCAGTCATCCTTGGCGAAGACCTGGGCACCGTGCCCGACGGCCTGCGCGAAACACTTGCCGAGAAAGCAGTGCTGGGCATGCGCGTGCTGCCCTTCGAACAGACCCAGCCAGGCCAGTTCAAGCCCATTCTGGACTGGCCAGACAGCGCCCTTGCCACAACCGGCACCCACGACCTGGCCCCGCTGGCCGGCTGGCTGGAAAACCGCGACATCGACTGGAGCCACCGCTTGCAACTGATCGACGCTGCCACCGAACTGCATTGGCGCCAAGACCGCCAGAAAGAACACGACGGCCTGCGCCGCACCCTGGAGGCCAACTACGGCGAACTGAAGGACAACGACGCGGTGATCGACGCGGCCATCCGCTTCGTTGGCCACACCCGTGCGCCCCTGGTGCTGGTACCGCTCGAAGACCTGTTGGGCTGCGAAGAGCAGCCGAACCTGCCAGGCACTACAGCCGGGCACCCTAACTGGAGGCGGCGCTTCACCCAACCGGTGGCAGAACTGCTCGATGACGAAGATGCCGCACGGCGCCTGGAGCTGCTGGCCCAGGCCCGCGAACAGGCCTGGGAGCGTGACCGATGAAGCCGCTGACTGCGACCCTGCGCCTACAGTTTCACAGTGATTTCACCCTCGATCACGCCGTGCCGCTGGTGCCGTACTTCGCCCAGCTGGGTATCAGCCACCTGTATGCCTCGCCCATCCTCAAGGCCCGCGCCGGCTCCCGCCACGGCTACGATGTGGTCGACCCGACCTGCGTCAACCCCGAACTGGGCGGCGAAGCGGCGCTGGAGCGGCTAGTGGCGGCCCTGCGCCAGCATGGCATGGGGCTGATTCTCGACACCGTATCCAACCACATGGCCGTGGGCGGTGCCGATAACCCCTGGTGGCAAAGCCTGCTGGCCTGGGGCCGGCGTAGCCCGTATGCCGAGTTCTTCGATATCCAGTGGCACTCCAGCGACCCGCTACTGGCCGGGCAACTGTTGTTGCCGTTCCTTGGCAGTGACTATGGCGTGGCACTCAAGAACGGCGAAATCCCACTGCAGTTCGACCAGCAGCAGGGGCTGCTGCACGTGGTCCATTACGAGCATAGTTTCCCGATCTGCCCAGTCGATTACGGCTGGATTCTCGCACTCAGCCCGGAGCCTGCGCTCAAGGCCCTGGCCGAACATTTCACTGCGTTGAACGAGTCACCCACACCACTGGCCGCAGCGCTCCCGCTACAAACCGAACTGGCACGCCTGGTGCGTGAAGGGGCTGACCTTGAATCGGCCCTGGTGGCCTTCGACAGCCGCAGCGAGGCCGGCTTCAAACGCTTGCACCTGCTGCTGGAGCGCCAGACCTACCGCCTTGCCAGCTGGCGCACCGCCGCCGATGACATCAACTGGCGGCGATTCTTCGACATCAACGAGCTGGGCGGCCTGCGCGTGGAGCGCGCGGTGGTGTTCGAGGCCACCCACGCCAAGCTGTTCGAGCTGATCGAGCGCGGCCTGGTGGATGGCCTGCGCATCGACCATATCGACGGCCTGGCCGACCCGCGCGGCTATTGCCGCAAGCTGCGCCGTCGGGTCGATAGCCTGTTGGCGCAAAGGCCTTTGCAGGCTGCGTTGGAGCACTTCCCGATCTACGTGGAAAAAATCCTCGGTGCAGGCGAGCACCTGCACCGCGACTGGCTCACCGACGGCACCACTGGCTACGAATTCATGAACCAGGTCTCGCTGCTGCAGCACGACCCGGCCGGCGAAACGCCACTCACCGAGCTATGGGCGAACGTCACCGAACGGCCCGACTTCCCTGAAGAAGTGCGTCAGGCGCGTTACCTTGTGCTCAATGCCAGCCTCGCCGGTGACTGCGAATCGGTCGCCCAGGCGCTGCTGCAGGTCGCGCGCAACGACCTAATGACCCGCGACCTGACCTTGGGCGGCATTCGCCGGGCCTTGCAGGCAGTGGTAGCGCATTACCCCGTGTACCGTACCTACTTCAACGCCTGCGGGCGCCCCGCTGAAGACGAAGGGTTTTTCCAGCAGGCGCTGGCCAACGCCCGGCACGACCTCGGCGAAGCCGACTGGCCGCTACTGGACCACCTTGAACAATGGCTGGGGGGCCAAGCCTGGAAGCGGCTGCCACCGGGCCGCGCCCGCAAGCAACTGCGCCACGCCTGCGTGCGCTTCCAGCAGCTGACCGCGCCGAGCGCGGCCAAAGCCGTGGAAGACACTGCCTTCTACCGCAGCGCCCGGCTGCTGTCGCGCAACGACGTAGGCTTCGAGGCCGAGCACTTCAGCGCCCCGCCCATGCACTTCCATAACGAAGCCCAGCGGCGCCTGCGCGACTTCCCCGACAACCTGCTGGCCACCGCCACCCATGATCACAAGCGCGGCGAAGACACTCGCGCACGCTTGGCCGTGCTTAGCGAACGCGCCCCGTGGCTGGCCAGCCGAGTGGAACATTGGCGTGAACTGGCAGAACCGCTGCGCGCGCAGCTGAACGATGGCTTGGCACCCAGCCCCGGCGACGAGCTGATGCTGCTGCAAACCCTGCTCGGCAGTTGGCCGCTGGAGCTCGACCTGCACGACGAAACCGCCCTGCACCAATACGCCGAGCGTATCCGTCAGTGGCAGCAGAAGGCACTGCGCGAAGCCAAGTTACGCAGCAGCTGGAGCGCGCCGAACGAGGCTTACGAAAGTGCCTGTGCCCGCTACATCGATAGCCTGCTGCTAGGCAGCGAACACCAGCAACTGCGCAAATCCGTGGCCGATGCCGCGCAACTGCTGGCTTGCCCCGGCGCCCTCAATGGCTTGGTCCAAGCCCTGCTGCGCATGACTACCCCCGGTGTGCCCGACCTGTACCAGGGTAACGAATACTGGGACTTCAGCCTGGTCGACCCCGACAACCGCCGCCCCGTGGACTACGCTTCGAGGCGTCGCACCCTGGACGACGCCACGCCGCTAGCCGAGCTGCTGGCGCACTGGCGCGACGGCCGCATCAAGCAGGCCTTGATCGCACGGCTGCTGGACTGCCGCCAGGCCCACGCCGAACTGTTTCGCCGTGGCGCCTACCTGCCACTGACCGTACAGGGCAGGCATGCGGACAAGGTGATTGCCTTTGCGCGCGTGGGTGAAGGTGAACACGCCGTCGTCGTCGCCCCGCGCCTGGCCAGCGGCTTGCTCGGTGGCGCTGCTACACCGTTGATCCCGGCACAGAACTGGGACGACACCCGGGTGGTACTGCCGTTTGCCTTGTCGCCTGCCAACTCGACGGGACTTTTCCGTGGCGCGGCGGTCAGCTCTTCCAAGGAGTTGATGTTGAGCACCGTGCTCGCGGAGTTCCCGGTCAACGTGTTGATACAACAATCTTGAGCATCAGGAGCGTCATGATGAGTGTCGATGAAAAACGTATTCGCGAATTTGCCTACCAGATCTGGGAGTCTGAAGGTAAGCCTGTAGGGGAGGAAGAACGGCACTGGGATATGGCCCGCAAGCTGGCCGAGGCCGAGGCGTTGGCCCCCAAGGCGCAACCGCGCAAGCGCGCGCCGGCCAAGCCCAAGGCAGCCACTGAGCCGAAGGCCCCTGCCGAGCCCAAGGCGGCTGCGCTGCCAGGCGTCAAACCCGCTGCGGCGAAAAAGCCTCGGGCGGTGAAAAAGCCTACTGCCGGTTAAGCCTGTCCCGGCCTCTTCGCGGGTAAACCGCTCCCACAGGTTCTGCACTGCGTTGAGCACCTGTAATGAACCTGTGGGAGAGGGTTTACCCGCGAAGAGGCCAATGCAGGACAGCACAATTCCCCTTCTATCACGGCCATTTGAGGATCGTCATGAGCCCCCGCACCCCTAAGAAAACCCGCTCGGTCGCACCATCGCGTATCCGCGAAGGCATGCCCTTCCCCCTCGGCGCCACCTGGGATGGCCTTGGGGTCAACTTCGCGCTCTTCTCGGCCAACGCAACCAAAGTCGAGCTGTGCCTGTTCGACTCCACCGGCGAGCAGGAGCTCGAGCGCATTGAGCTGCCCGAATACACCGATGAGATCTACCACGGCTACCTGCCCGACGCTCATCCTGGCCTGGTTTATGGCTACCGTGTATACGGTCCCTATGAGCCGGAAAACGGCCACCGTTTCAACCCCAACAAATTGCTGATCGACCCCTATGCCAAGCAACTGGTCGGCAGCCTGGAGTGGTCCGAGGCACTGTTCGGCTACACCATTGGCCACCCCGACGACGACTTGTCGTTCGATGAGCGCGACAGTGCGCCCTTCGTGCCCAAGTGCAAGGTGATCGACCCGGCGTTCACCTGGGGCCGTGACCAGCGCGTGTCTGTTCCTTGGGAACGTACGATCATCTATGAAGCGCACACGCGCGGCATCAGCATGCGCCACCCGGCAGTACCGGAAGAACTGCGGGGCACCTTTGCCGGCCTTGCCAACGACGAGCTGCTCAAGCACATCAAAGACCTGGGCGTCTCCAGCATCGAGCTGTTACCCATTCACGCCTTCGTCAACGACCAGCACCTGCTGGACAAGGGGCTGAACAACTACTGGGGCTACAACAGCATCGCTTTTTTTGCGCCGCACCCGCGCTACCTGGCCAGCGGCAAGATTGCCGAGTTCAAGGAAATGGTCGCGCACCTGCACGACGCCGGGCTGGAGGTGATCCTCGACGTGGTCTACAACCACACCGCTGAAGGCAACGAACGCGGCCCGACCCTGTCCATGCGCGGCATCGACAACGCCTCGTACTACCGCCTGATGCCGGATGACAAACGCTACTACATCAACGATTCCGGCACCGGCAACACCCTGGACCTGAGCCACCCCTGCGTACTGCAGCTGGTCACCGACTCGCTGCGCTACTGGGCCGGCGAGATGCACGTGGACGGCTTCCGCTTCGACCTGGCGACCATCCTTGGCCGCTACCACGATGGCTACAGCGAGCGCCACGGCTTCCTCGTCGCCTGCCGCCAGGACCCGATGCTCAGCCAGGTCAAGCTGATTGCCGAACCCTGGGACTGCGGCCCCGGTGGCTATCAAGTGGGCAACTTCGCGCCGGGCTGGGCGGAATGGAACGACCGCTTCCGCGATACCGCCCGCGCCTTCTGGAAAGGTGACGAGGGCCAGCTGGCCGACTTCGCCGCACGCTTGACCGCCTCGGGCGACATGTTCAACAACCGCGGGCGCAGGCCGTATTCCTCGGTCAACTTCATCACCGCCCATGATGGTTTCACCCTGCGCGACCTCGTGTCGTACAACCACAAGCACAACGAAGACAACGACGAGAACAACCAGGACGGTACTGACAACAACCTGTCATGGAACTGCGGTGCCGAAGGGCCAACCGACGATCCGGACATCAATGCGCTGCGCATGCGCCAGATGCGCAACTACTTCGCCACCCTGCTGTTGGCCCAAGGCACGCCGATGATCGTCGCCGGCGACGAGTTCAGCCGCACCCAGCATGGCAACAACAACGCCTACTGCCAGGACAGCGAAATCGGTTGGGTGAACTGGGACCTGGACCAGGAGGGCAAAGAGCTGCTGGCCTTCGTTAAACGCTTGACCCGCCTGCGCCTGGCCTACCCGGTGCTGCGCCGCTCACGCTTCCTGGTGGGTGATTACAATGAAGCAATCGGGGTCAAGGACGTGACCTGGCTAGCACCGGATGGCAACGAAATGAGCGTGGCGCAGTGGGAAGACCCGCACGGGCGCTGCCTGGGCATGCTGATCGACGGCCGCGCGCAGGTCAGCGGCATCGCCCGGCCAGGGTCCGAGGCCACAGTGCTATTGATCGTCAATGCCCACCATGACGTTGTGCCATTCAAGTTGCCAGCGGTACCCGAAGGCGATTACTGGAGCTGCCTGATCGATACCGACCGGCCGGAGTTGCGCAAGGGCCAACATCTGCAGTTCGACAGCACGTTCGAGGTCAAAGGGCGGTCGATGCTGCTGATGGTGTTGCAGCACGAGGAGGAGTGAACCCGGGGTGGTCCTACCGCCAGCAAGCCACCTCCCACACGTTCTGCACCGCCTGAAGGCCTGCACCAACCTGTGGGAGCTGGCTTGCCGGCGATAGAGCCGGTAGATGCAACACACAGGCACCTGCGATCGAGGAGGAATTGCGAACCCCGAAGCCGGCAGCACAGGTTTCGCCAGCGTCAACCAGGCCCCGGCCGTGAAGCGGCTGCGGGTACTGACGGTGAAAACCCACAAGGGCTTCACCGCCTTCAACCGGCGCTTCATTCTGCCGAAACTGCGCGAGGCGGTACGCAGCACCCAGGGCGACATCGTCTTCCTCCAGGAAGTAGCTGGTAGCCACGACCGCCACGCCGCGCGCTATCCCGGCTGGCCGCAGACCTCGCAGTACGAATTCCTTGCCGCCAACACGTGGAGCGACTTTGACTACGGCCGCAACGCGGTGTATCCCGACGGCCACCACGGCAATGCGCTGCTCACCTGCCATTGGCCGTGCAGGTCAGGCTCTAGCAATCATTCGTCATAGCCACGCAGGGGGAAATAGCGAACCCCGCTATACCCAGGTGATTGTCTCTGGAAATCAGGTGCTTAAGGTGAGTTACACAACCTGAACAGATCTTTCACGCTTTCTTGACGCAAGCGGCGTCCTCTCCTTAGCTGAACATTATCTAGCAGTAAAGATCTCGCGCCGGGCCTCTAGCTCGCGCCTTCGTGCGCGCTTCAGAAGGCTGGCGTGCTGGTTTGGGTCGCCCACTGTTTTTGCCGTACAGCTCGTGACAACAGGCCAGGTCCTTGGGCTGTAAAACCACAAAAACAAAGGAGATCCGCCATGAAAAGCACCTCGAACCCCGTGCGTTTCGACAGCATTTTCTACGCGGTTTCCACGTCGCTGCTTCTGGCAACCCCGGTGGAAACTTTCGCGTACGAACTGCAGGGTGACCCCATCTCGCCCGGTTTTCTGCAACAGCCAGCGATGCCGCAGCTGTCGCTAGACCCGGCCAGCGCCAGTGGTTTGAGTATCGGTACCCTGAATGCGTTTTCGCAAACGATGAGCGCGCGGCACGGGCAGGCGGCGCCGGACATGATCGCCAGCCAGTGGGCGCAGTTTTTCCCGACCAACGCCCGCATGGGTACACAACCCCCAGACCAGCTGGAGGCACCCAGCCAGCAACTGGTGATCGGCCCGGACCTGTTCGTGCGTGAAACTGCAGCGGGCAATGTGCACCGCGCAGGGGTTTTCGTAGGGCACAACAACCTGCAGAGCAGCTTCAACGGCATACGCCCACTGCTGGGCGACAAGCAGCGCAATGCGGTGAACCTGAGCGGGGAAAGCCTGGGCGTGTACTGGAGCATGACCCATGAACAGGGCTGGCACCTGGATGCCGTGGCCATGGGTTCGCGGATCGATGTGCTGGGCCGGGGCGAAAACGGCCAACGCCTTGACGAAAGCGGCCATGCGATGACCTTTTCGGTGGAAGGCGGCTACCCGATCCGCCTGAGTGGCAACTGGGTAATCGAACCCCAGGCACAGTTGATCAACCAGCAGTTCTTCCCCGGCAACCAGGTGCAGGAAGAAACCCTGCAAGCCTTCGACAGCCAGCCGAGCTGGAGCGGCCGGGTGGGTGCAAAATTGTCCGGGCGCTACGAAGTGCGCGGCATGCCCATCGAACCCTATGTGCGGACGAACGTGTGGTACGACTTCAGCAATGCCGATGAAGTGAAGCTGGACCAGGTCGACAAGATCTCCAGCTCGCGCTACTCGACCACGGTAGAGCTGGGCTTGGGGCTGGTGGCGCGTGTCACGCCTTCTGTGGCCCTGTTTGTCAGCGCCGATTACAGCAGTGATGTGGATGACAATGACCTGAACGGGCTGATTGGCAGCCTTGGGGTGCGGATGCGCTGGTAGCCAGGCCCGGCCCTTTCGCGGGCACGCCCGCTCCCACAGCGACAGCACAGGGACGAACATTGTGCAATCCCTGTGGGAGCGGGCATGCCCGCGAAGAGGCCAGTGCAGGCAAAACGTCAGGCCGGTTTCATTATCAACACGCCAAGCGGCGGCAAATTAAGGGCCAGCGACAATGGCTGCCCATGGCTGGCCACTGCCTCACTGGTTACAGCGCCCAAGTTGCCCACGTTGGACCCTGCATACAGCTCGGCATCGCTGTTCAGCAGCTCCTGCCAGCGCTCGCCAAACGGCACGCCAATGCGGTAGCCCTCACGTGGCACCGGGGTAAAGTTGGCCACCACCAGCACCGGCTCGCCACTGCTGCTCCAGCGCAGCCAGGCGTACACGCTGTTTTGCGCGTCGTCACCGATCAGCCACTGGAAGCCCTGCGGCTGGCAATCCTGCTCATGCAGCGCCGGCACCTCACGGTACAGGCGATTGAGGTCGCCCACCAGGCGTTGCACACCTTGGTGCTCGGGGTACTGCAACAGGTACCAGTCCAGTTCGCTGTCATGGTCCCACTCACGCCACTGGCCGAACTCGCAACCCATGAACAGCAACTTCTTGCCAGGGTGCGCCCACATGAAGGTGAGGTAGGCACGCAAGTTGGCAAATTTCTGCCAGCGGTCGCCGGGCATCTTGTCGATCAGCGAGTGCTTGCCATGCACCACTTCGTCATGGGAGATGGGCAGGATGAAATGCTCGGAATAGGCATAGATCAGCCCGAAACTCATCTCGTTGTGGTGGTGGGCGCGATGCACCGGGTCGTTCTGGATGTAATGCAGGGTGTCGTGCATCCAGCCCATGTTCCACTTGTAGGCAAAGCCCAGGCCGCCCTGCTGGGTCGGCTGGCTGACGCCGGGCCAGGCGGTGGATTCTTCGGCAATGATCAGTGCACCAGGGGCCTCGACGGCAGCCACGCCGTTGAGGTGGCGAATGAAGTCGATAGCCTCCAGGTTCTCGCGCCCGCCGTAGCGGTTAGGCACCCATTCGCCAGCCTTGCGCGAGTAGTCGCGGTACAGCATTGAGGCCACCGCATCGACCCGCAGGCCGTCAATGTGGAAGTGCTTCAACCAGTGCAGCGCCGAGGCCATCATGAAGCCGCGCACTTCGTTGCGGCCCAGGTTGTAGATCAGCGTGTTCCAGTCCTGGTGGTAGCCCTCCAGGGGGTTGTCGTATTCGTACAGCGCGGTGCCGTCGAAGCGGGCCAGGCCGTGTTCGTCGGTGGGGAAATGCGCCGGCACCCAGTCCAGGAGCACGCCTATGCCGCCTTGGTGGCAGGCATCGATGAACGCGGCAAAGTCCTCGGCACTGCCGTAGCGCGAGGTGGGCGCGAACATCGACAGTGGCTGATAGCCCCACGAACCGCCAAACGGGTGCTCCATGATCGGTAGCAACTCGATATGAGTAAAGCCCAGCTCCTGCACGTAGGGCACCAGCCGCTCGGCCAGCTCGCGCCAGTTGTAGTAGCGCCCGACTTCGCCTGCCTCGTCCAGCTCGCAGCGCCATGACCCCGGGTGCAGTTCGTAAATCGACAGGGGGGCATTGTAACCATGGCGCTGGGCGCGTTGTGCCATCCAGTCGTGGTCCTGCCACGCATGGCTGAGCTCACCGGCCACCTTGGACGCGGTGCTGGGCGGCAATTCGGTAGCGCGGGCCAGCGGGTCTGCTTTGAGTGGCAGTATCCCGTCCTTGCCCAGCACCTCGAACTTGTAGGTTTCGCCCACGCCCAGGCGCGGCACGAACAGCTCCCACACCCCCGCGCCGTGGCGCAGGCGCATGGGGTGGCGGCGGCCGTCCCAGTTGTTGAAATCACCCACCACCGATACCCGCCGGGCATTCGGCGCCCACACCGAGAAACACACGCCATCGATGCCATCGACCTGGATCGGCTGGGCACCAAAGCGCCCGGACAAGTCGCGGTGGTTGCCCTCGGCGAACAGGTGCAAGTCCATGTCGCCCAATTGCGGGCCAAAGCTGTAAGGGTCTTCGGTGATTTGCTCGCCGCCGGCCCAGCCGATTTGCAGCAGATAGGCCTGCGCATCATCCAGGTGCGCCGTGAACAATCCCGGAACTGCACCTTGCACCATTTCAGCCAGCACGCGCCCATCATCGCGCGCCAGCACCCGTGCATTCAGGGCATTGGGCAGGAAGGCGCGGATAAACACACCGCCCTTGCCATCGCCATGGGGGCCGAGTACTGCAAAAGGATCGGCGTGTTCGGCGCGGGCCAGGGCATCCAGGTCCCGTTGCCGAAGGCCGCCGTTTTCACGCGTGGTTGCATTCATCTATGACTCTCCCCAGGTACTGATCAGTCCATGCAGGCCATGCAAAGGCACGGCCAGCCAGGTCGGACGGTTTTCGGCTTCATATGTGATCTCGTAGGCGGCCTTTTCCAGGCAGAACAATTCCAGTGCCGCGCGCTCGCCGTCGGCCATTTTCCAGGCATGGGGCATGGCGGCGGTGGCCAGGCCGTAGGCTTCGACGAAGGCGTGGCGCGACTGGTGCAGGTACTGCCGGGCGACCCGCTGACGCGCCTGCTGCGCTGGGCCGGAAAGGTCGACCGCAGACGCGCTGCGCAGGATCATCGCAGCAGCATAGTCGAAGGAACGCAACACGCCGCTGACATCCTTGTACGGGCTGTGTTTTGCCCGGCGCTCTTGCAGTGGACGTGACGGTTCACCCTCGAAATCGATCAGGTAGGCGTCACCCTGCACCACCAGCACCTGGCCCAGGTGCAGGTCGCCGTGCACCCGCATCAGCAGGCCGCCCTCAGCCTGGTCCGCCAGGCTAGCGATGTGCTGGGCCAGGCCATCGCGCTGTTGCTGCAGGTCGTCGATCAGGGCCTGGCTGTCGCTGTCGAGAGCGTCACGGTGCTGGGCCAACAGGTCGAGGGCGTGGGTCAGTCCGGCGCTGATCTGCGCACCCCAGCGCTGGCTGTCGTCAGCATCGCTGGGGCGTGGGCGGAAGGCCTCATCATCGGTCGGCGCGGCCAGCAACAGGTGCATCTCGCCCAGGCGTTGGCCGAACAAGGCGGCAAAGCCGGTGAGTTCCTCCAACGCATCGGTGTGTACCTCGGCATCGCCGCCAGCCGGCGCCATCTGGTCGCGGATGGCCCGCTCCAGGGTGTTCTGGGTCCAGGCCCAGGCATCGCCCTGGTTGCTCAGGTAGCCCTGGGCGATCATCAGCAGGTGGGGGGCATTCTGCTCGTCCACCCGGCTGACCCAGGCAAGCAATGGCGAGATATTGGCAAAGCCGGCGGCGGTCAGGTAGGCACTCATTTCCAGTTCTGGGTGAATGCCCGGGTTGACCCGGCGGATCAGCTTGAGCACCACGCTGTCACCGATCACCACCGAGCTGTTGGACTGCTCGGCGCTGAGGTAGCGCACTGCACTTCCATCGTTCAACCCAAGGGCCGCCAGCAGGTCGGTGCACTCGAAACGCAGTTCGCCCGCGCCGCTGCCACAGGGCAGGCGCAGGCCATTCTGGCAAGCGTGCAGCACCGCGCGGATAAACGGTTCGAGCACGAAGGCATCGGTAATCAGGCCAACCTGATGGGCACGGCGCACCCGCGACAAGGCCAACTGCTGCGGCAGCGCTGTGTTGATCTGGTCTTCGGGCAGCAGGCCAAACGGCAGCTGGTAGTGGTTGGCCGTCCCCCCGCCAAGCACTTCGATTTCGCTGAGCAGTACGGGCGTGGTGGCGGTAGCGAAGCGCACGCCGTAGCACAGGCGCACCTGGTCGATGGGCCCTTCCTTGCCGGCGAACCAGCGCCGCTTGGGCAGGTATTGCGGCAGGATGGTGGTTTGCAGGGTTTCGCGGGCGGGTGCTTCCAGCAGTTCTTCCATGCGCTTGCGCAATACCAGTGTAGTCAATTCGGGTAACCCCTCGGTGGCCTGGATGTGCCAACTGGGCATGCGGTCGTGGGAGGCCAGCAGGAACCAGTAAAAGGCATAGGGTGGCAGCGTCAACAGGAACGGCAGTTGCCCAATGGGCGGGAAGGCGCTGCCGCCGAGCATCTCCACCGGTACTTTGTCGGCGTATTGTGACAATTCCAGTTCGGCAGCCTGGGCGGCGCGGGACACGTTGGCCACGCACAGGATGACCTCGGTGTTGCCATCGGCATCGGTGTACTCGCGGATGTACGCAAGAATGCGCCGGTTGCTGGGGGTAAGGGTTCGCAGGCTGCCGCGGCCAAAGGCCTTCTGCTGCTTGCGCACGGCCAGCATGCGCCGGGTCCAGTTCAGCAGCGAGTGCGGGTCATGGCTCTGGGCCTCGACGTTTACCGTCTGGTAGCCGTACAGCGGGTCCATGATCGGCGGCAGCACCAGGCGCTGCGGGTCGGCGCGGGAGAAACCACCGTTGCGGTCGGGCGACCACTGCATGGGCGTACGCACGCCGTCGCGGTCACCGAGGTAGATGTTGTCGCCCATGCCCAGCTCGTCACCGTAGTACAGGGTTGGCGTGCCCGGCATCGACAGCAACAGGCTGGTGAGCAGCTCTATACGCCGACGGTCACGCTGCAGCAGCGGCGCCAGGCGCCGCCGAATGCCCAGGTTGATGCGCGCGCGGCGGTCTTCGGCGTAGTAGTTCCACAGGTAGTCGCGCTCTCGGTCGGTGACCATTTCCAGGGTCAGCTCATCGTGGTTGCGCAGAAAAATTGCCCATTGGCAGTTGGCCGGGATCTCCGGCGTCTGGCGCAGGATGTCGGTGATCGGGAAACGGTCTTCCATGGCCAGGGCCATGTACATGCGCGGCATCAGCGGAAAATGGAAGGCCATGTGGCACTCGTCGCCATCACCTTCGCCAAAGTAAGGCCGGGTATCTTCCGGCCACTGGTTGGCCTCGGCAAGCAACATGCGGTCGGGGTAATTGGCGTCGATTTCAGCGCGGATTGCCTTGAGCACAGCGTGGGTTTCGGCGAGGTTCTCGTTGTTGGTGCCGTCGCGTTCGATCAGGTAAGGGATGGCATCCAGGCGCAAGCCATCCACACCTAGGTCCAGCCAGAAGCGCATCACCCCGATCACCGCCTTGAGCACCAGCGGGTTGTCGAAGTTGAGGTCTGGCTGGTGCGAGTAGAAGCGGTGCCAGAAATACTGGCCGGCGACCGGATCCCAGGTCCAGTTGGACTTTTCGGTGTCGAGGAAGATGATCCGCGTGCCGTCGTATTTCTGGTCGTCGTCCGACCACACGTAGAAGTCGCGCGTCTTGCTACCGCGCTTGGCGTGGCGGGCACGCTGGAACCAGGGGTGCTGATCGCTGGTGTGGTTGATCACCAGTTCGGTAATTACCCGCAAGCCGCGCTTGTGTGCCTCGCTGATAAAGCGCCGGGCATCGGCCATGCTGCCGTAGTCGGGATGCACGGCCTTGTATTCGGCGATGTCATAGCCGTCGTCGCGCCGCGGCGAAGGGTAGAACGGCAGCAGCCACAGGGTATTGACGCCCAGCTCGGCGATGTAGTCCAGCTTGCTGATCAGGCCTGCAAAATCGCCGATGCCGTCGTTGTTCGAGTCGAAGAACGACTTGATGTGCAACTGGTAGATGACGGCGTCCTTGTACCACAGCGGGTCATCGATGAAGGCTGCCGGGCGTGAACGCTTGGCCATGGGTGACTCCTTTCATTTTCCGGGTTGCTCTGCCAGCAACTGACTTGACCCCATCCCCGTAAGAGCGGGTATGACCGCGAACCAGACACCGCGGTGTTTGGCACCCGCAGCGCCGGTGCTCGCGGGCACGCCCGCTCCCATAAGGAGATGTGTGCCTTGCTCTACCGGGCTTTTTCGATACGCCAGATCCCGAAAGGCTGATGCCAGGGCTCGATACGCATCCATTGGGTCTTGCCATGCCAGGTCCAGCGGTGGCCGTTCATCAGGTCTTCGCCCTGGGTGTCGGCGTCGTCATCCAGGCCTAGCTCCCAAAGCGGCAGCTCGAAATGCGCCTCTTGGGCGTTGTGCGGGTCGAGGCAGATAGCCACCAGGATGTAGTTGTCGCGCTCAGGCGTACGCTTGGCGAAATACAGGATGTTGTCGTTCCAGCAGTTGAAAAACGCCACGCCCAGGTGCGTTTGCAAGGCGCGGTTCTGCCGGCGAATACGGTTGAGCTGTGCGATCTCGGCAATGATGTTGCCAGGCTGGGTGAAATCGCGCGGGCGGATCTGGTATTTCTCCGAATCCAGGTACTCCTCCTTGCCCGGCAAAGGCGCGCTTTCGCACAGTTCGAAGCCTGAGTACATGCCCCACAGGCCCGAGCCCATGGTTGCCAGCGCGGCGCGGATAAGGAAGCCGGCGCGACCAGACGTGTGCAGGAAGAACGGGTTGATATCCGGCGTATTGACGAAAAAGTTCGGCCGGTAGCACTGGCTCCATGGCGGCTGGTTTAGCTGCTCGAAATACTCGCGCAGTTCCTGCTTGTGGTTGCGCCAAGTGAAGTAGGTATAGCTTTGCGCGTAGCCAACCTTACCCAGGCGCGCCATCATCGCCGGCCGGGTGAACGCTTCGGCAAGGAAGATGACGTCGGGGTGCTGGCTGCGCACATTGGCAATCAGCCATTGCCAGAATGGCAGTGGTTTAGTGTGCGGGTTGTCGACGCGGAAGGTTTTCACGCCCTCCTCTACCCAGCCGACCACCACGTCGCGCAGCGCCAGCCACAGCGAAGGGACGGCGTCCGGGGCGTAGAAATCGACGTTGACGATGTCCTGGTACTTTTTCGGCGGGTTCTCGGCGTAGCGAATGGTGCCGTCGGGGCGCCAGCTGAACCAGCCGGGGTGCTCTTTGAGCCATGGGTGGTCCTGCGAGCACTGAATGGCGAAATCCAGCGCGATTTCCAGGCCATGCTCGGCAGCGGCAGCCACCAGTCGACGGAAGTCTTCGCGGGTGCCCAGTTGCGGATGGATGGCGTCATGGCCGCCTTCGGCACTGCCAATCGCATACGGGCTGCCAGGGTCGCCGGGCTCGGCCTTGAGGGCGTTGTTGCGGCCCTTGCGGTGCTGCATGCCGATTGGGTGGATGGGCGGGAAGTACAGCACGTCGAAGCCCATGTCACGGATCATTGGCAGGCGTTGGTGCACGTCGTTGAAGGTGCCGTGGCGCTGTGGGTCGTCAGTGATCGAGCGGGGGAACAGCTCGTACCAACTGGCGAACTGCGCAGCCGGGCGGTCGACATCAATGGGGAATTCACAGCTGCGGGCCAGGTAGCTGCGGTGCCCGGCTTCGCTCATCAGGTGTGCAACATCAGGGCCCAGGAACAGCGCCACCTGCCCGTCGCTATCCAGCTCCGCGAGGCGCTGCTGCACCGCTTCGAGCTCCTCACGCACGGCGCCGCTGCACAGTTCGATGCCTTTGCCCAGCATCAAGCGGCCCTCTTCCAGTTCGAGCTGTACCTCGACTCCGGCGTTGTACTTTTTCTCCAGATCGTGGCTATAAGTGGCGAACGGGTCGACCCAGGCCTCGATGCTGAACAGGTGTGGGCCAAGCTCGGTGGGGGTGAATTCTGCCAGCCACAGGTCGTTGCCCGGCGAGTGCATGGGCACGCAATGCCCGCGGCGGCTGTTGGCCTGACGCCAGTTGAGCATCACGGCCAGGCGGTCGTGGCCGTCGCTGTACACCTTGGTGCTGACCGCCACAGGCTGGCCGCTGATGGCCTTGGCGGCAAAGGTGCCGGCGTCGAGCACCGGTTGGGTGTCTTCGATCACGACACGCGGCGCCAACAGCGCCTGGGACAGGCTGATGGCCTGTTCGGGGTGATCGTTCGCCATGGGCACGCTTTCAAAGGGCTCGTTACGTGACATCGACCTTGCTCCCTCAGGCTGGTGGCGGTAAGGGTTCAGAGCCGGGCACAGGCGTGGGGTTCAAAAAAATTGAGCGAACGGCAGCTGCCAGCGGTCAGAGCCTGCAGCACCTCTTCATTCCACCCACGCGAGGTCAGGCCATGAACATTCCCATTCCACCGGAAACCCCCGATCCCAACATCGACGACCCCAGCTTGCCACCGCCCGTGCCGGAAAAAGAGCCGGACGAGCTGCCGATCAAGCCAACCATGCCGCCGACGGTGGGCGACCCGCCGAGCCAGGAGCCACCGGTGAAGGCTTAAGGATAGACAAGGTTTTTATGCAGCATTGGCTGGTCTGTGGGCGGGTAAATCTGCCGAGAGGCCAGCCAAGCCAACGCATCAACCTGCAGATAGCGCCGAGATCTCCGCCACGCTGATCTCCCGCATGCGGAATTTTTGCACCTTGCCCGTCACCGTCATCGGGTATTCGTCAACAAAGCGGATATGCCGCGGCACTTTGAAATGTGCGATGCGTCCCTTGCACCAACCCTGCAGTTCCTCGACCGTGGCGTGGTGCCCGGGATGCAGCTTGATCCAGGCCACAATCTCCTCGCCATAGCGGCTGCACGGAATGCCGATCACCTGCGCATCAGCCACTGCCGGGTGGGTGTAGAAGAACTCCTCCAGCTCACGCGGGTAAATATTCTCGCCGCCGCGAATGATCATGTCCTTGTTACGCCCGACGATACGCACGTAACCGTGCTCATCCATCACCGCCAGGTCGCCCGAGTGCATCCACCCGGCCGGGTCGATGGCGTCCGCCGTGGCTTGGGGGTTGTCCCAGTAACCAAGCATCACACTGTAGCCGCGGGTGCACAACTCGCCGATCTCACCGCGCGCGACGATGCAGCCATCGGCGGCTACCAGCTTGTTTTCCAGCTGCGGCTGGGTACGGCCGACGGTGGTCACGCGCAGCTCCAGGTCATCGTCCGGGCCGGTCTGCAGCGACACCGGGCTGGTTTCGGTCATGCCGTAGGCGATCTGCACTTCAGCCATGTGCATCTGGTCGATGACCCTACGCATCACCTCGATCGGGCAGGTGGCACCGGCCATGATGCCGCTGCGCAGGCTTGACAGGTCCATCTGCGCACGCGAGGGGTGATCGAGCATCGCGATGAACATGGTCGGCACGCCGTACAGGATGCTGGCACGCTCCTCGGCCACGGCGCGCAGGGTGAGCTCGGCGTCGAAGGCGTCGTTCGGGTAGATCATGGTGCTGCCGTGGGTGATGCAGCCGAGGTTGGCCATGACCATGCCGAAGCAGTGGTAAAGCGGCACCGGGATTACCATGCGATCGCAGGCCGTCAGGCCCAGGCTCTCGCCGACCATGAAGCCGTTGTTGAGGATGTTGTAGTGGCTGAGCGTGGCGCCCTTGGGCGCACCGGTGGTGCCGGAGGTGTACTGGATATTCACCGGCTGGTCGAATTGCAGGCTTTGCTGGCGGCCAGTACAGGCATCGGTCGATGTCTGCCCTGCCCGCTCGGCCAATGCGTGCCAAGGCAGGAAGCCGGCAGGCGGGTTGGCGGCCAGGCTGATCACGCCGCGCAACTCAGGCAGGCGCGGACTGGCCAGTTCACCGGGCGTGGTACTGGCCAATTCTGGCACCAGCTCCTGGACCATGGCGTGATAATCAGACGCCTTGAAGGCATCGGCGCACACCAGCCAGCGGCAGCCGGACTGACGCAACACATAGTCCAGTTCGCCCACGCGATAGGCCGGGTTGATGTTGACCAGGATGGCGCCGACCTTGGCACTGGCCAACTGCAGAATGCACCACTGGGCGCAGTTGGGCGACCAGATGCCGACACGGTCGCCGGTGTTCACGCCCAGGGCCATCAGCGCACGGGCATGCACTTCGACCTGTTCGGCCAACTGCCGCCAGCTGTAGCGCAAGCCCTGGTGGCGCGACACCAGCGCCTCGCCATCGGCACAGCGAGCCACCGTGGCATCGAAGGCCTGGCCGATGGTCTGGGTCAGCAAGGGTTGGTCCTGGCGACCGCGGGTATAGCTCGGTTGACTCATGGGTGTCCCTTCTTGTGGTTGTTCTGGGCACGACTGAAGCAAGCGGGAATACTCTGGCGCAGATTTACGTTTACGTAAAGGTGATGAGTAGATTGACAGTCACACCAGGCAGGTTTACGTTAACGTAAAGGTGATGAACGACATCTGACCTATGGCTTGACGTCGACCCTTGTGGGAGCGGGCGGTGAGTCCATAAGCGCCGATGTAACCCAATTTCAAGAACAAGAAGGTGCCCCAGCATGCATTACCCCTCCCTGAACTTCGCCCTGGGCGAAACCATCGACATGCTCCGCGACCAGGTGCGCACCTTCGTCGCCGCCGAACTGGCCCCACGCGCTGCGCAAATCGACCATGACAACCTGTTCCCCGCCGATATGTGGCGCAAGTTTGGCGACATGGGCCTGCTGGGCATCACGGTGTCGGAAGAGTACGGCGGCGCCGGCCTGGGCTACCTGGCCCATGTAGTGTCGATGGAAGAAATCAGCCGTGCCTCGGCCTCGGTGGCACTGTCGTACGGCGCCCACTCCAACCTGTGCGTCAACCAGATCAACCGCAACGGCACCCATGAGCAGAAGCTCAAGTACCTGCCCAAGCTGATCAGCGGCGAGCACATCGGTGCGCTGGCCATGAGCGAGCCGAACGCCGGCTCCGACGTAGTCTCGATGAAGCTGCGCGCCGAAAAGCGCGGCGATCACTACGTGCTCAACGGCAGCAAGACCTGGATCACCAACGGCCCCGACGCCAACACCTACGTGATCTACGCCAAGACCGACCTGGACAAGGGCGCCCACGGCATTACCGCGTTCATCGTCGAACGGGACTGGAAAGGTTTCAGCCGCAGCAACAAATTCGACAAGCTGGGCATGCGCGGGTCCAACACCTGCGAACTGTTCTTCGATGACGTGCAAGTGCCGGCAGAAAACATCCTTGGCCAGCTCAACGGCGGCGTGCGCGTGCTGATGAGCGGCCTGGATTACGAGCGCGTCGTGCTGTCCGGTGGCCCGACCGGCATCATGCAAAGCTGCATGGACCTGGTGGTGCCCTACATTCACGACCGCAAGCAGTTCGGCCAGAGCATCGGCGAATTCCAGCTGATCCAGGGCAAGATCGCTGACATGTACACCCAACTGAACGCCAGCCGCGCCTACCTGTATGCCGTTGCCCAAGCCTGCGACCGTTGCGAAACCACCCGCAAGGACGCCGCCGGGGTCATCTTGTACACCGCCGAACGCGCCACGCAGATGGCCCTGGAGGCGATCCAGATTCTCGGTGGCAACGGCTATATCAATGAATTCCCGGCGGGCCGCCTGCTGCGCGATGCCAAGCTGTACGAAATCGGTGCCGGCACCAGCGAAATCCGCCGGATGCTGATTGGCCGCGAGCTGTTCAACGAAACCCGCTGAGCATAAAGGACGGGCGCACATGGCTACCTTGCACACCCAGATCAACCCGCGTTCGGCGGAATTCGCCGGCAACAGCGCGGCCATGCTCGAACAGGTTCAGGCCCTGCGTGGCCTGCTCGCCCAGGTGGCCCAGGGCGGCGGGCCCAAAGCCCAGGAGCGGCACACCTCACGGGGCAAGCTGCTGCCGCGCGAGCGCATCGACCGGCTGCTGGACCCGGGCTCGCCGTTTCTCGAAATCGGCCAGTTGGCTGCCCACCAGGTATACGGCGAAGACGTGCCCGCCGCCGGCGTGATCGCCGGTATTGGCCGGGTCGAAGGCGTCGAATGCATGATCGTGGCCAACGATGCCACGGTCAAAGGCGGTTCCTACTACCCGCTGACAGTGAAGAAGCACCTGCGTGCGCAGACCATCGCCCAGCAGAACCGCCTGCCGTGCATCTATCTGGTGGACTCGGGCGGTGCCAACCTGCCGCGCCAGGATGAAGTGTTCCCCGACCGCGAGCATTTCGGGCGGATCTTTTTCAACCAGGCAACCATGAGCGCACAGGGCATCCCGCAGATTGCCGTGGTGATGGGCTCGTGCACGGCTGGCGGCGCCTACGTACCCGCCATGGCCGACGAAGCGATCATGGTGCGCCAGCAGGCGACCATTTTCCTGGCGGGCCCACCGTTGGTAAAGGCCGCGACCGGTGAAGTGGTCAGCGCCGAGGACCTGGGTGGCGCCGATGTGCATTGCCGCATCAGCGGCGTCGCTGACCATTATGCCGACAATGACGAACACGCCCTGGCCATCGCCCGGCGCAGCGTGGCCAACCTCAACTGGCACAAGCTGGGCAAGCTGCAGCGCCTGGCCCCGGTGGCCCCCCTGTATGCCGCCGACGAGTTGTATGGCGTGGTCCCGGCGGATGCCAAGCAACCGTTCGACGTGCGCGAGGTCATCGCGCGGCTGGTCGATGGCTCGGTGTTCGATGAGTTCAAGGCGCTGTTCGGCATCACCCTGGTGTGCGGCTTCGCCCACCTGCAGGGCTACCCGGTGGCGATCCTGGCCAATAACGGCATCCTGTTCGCCGAAGCTGCGCAAAAAGGCGCGCACTTCATCGAGCTGGCCTGCCAGCGTGGTATTCCGCTGCTGTTCCTGCAGAACATCACCGGCTTCATGGTCGGCAAAAAGTACGAAGAAGGCGGCATCGCCAAGCACGGTGCCAAGCTGGTCACCGCCGTGGCCTGCGCCCAGGTGCCGAAGTTCACGGTGATCATCGGCGGCAGCTTTGGCGCCGGTAACTACGGCATGTGCGGCCGCGCCTACGACCCGCGCTTTTTGTGGATGTGGCCCAACGCGCGCATTGGCGTGATGGGCGCCGAACAGGCCGCTGGCGTGCTGGCGCAGGTCAAGCGCGAGCAAAGCGAGCGCAGCGGCCAGCCCTTCAGTGCCGAAGACGAAGCCAGGCTCAAGCAACCGATCCTCGACCAGTACGAGCACCAGGGCCACCCCTACTACTCCAGCGCCCGCCTGTGGGACGACGGCGTTATCGACCCGGCACAAACGCGCGATGTGCTCGGCCTGGCATTGTCTGCCGCACTGAACGCTCCGATCGAACAGAGCCGCTTCGGCATTTTCCGGATGTGACCCATGAGCGATTTCAGCACCCTTGAAGTAACCCGCGACCCACGCGGCTTCGCCACCCTGTGGCTGAGCCGCGAGGACAAGAACAACGCCTTCAACGCGCAGATGATCCGCGAGCTGATCGTCGCCATCGACCGACTGGCCGAAGACGCAAGCCTGCGCTTTGTGCTGCTGCGCGGCCGTGGCCGGCACTTCAGCGCCGGTGCCGACCTGGCCTGGATGCAGCAGTCGGCGCAGCTGGACTTCAACACCAACCTGGATGACGCCCACGAACTGGGCGAACTGATGTACGCCCTGCACCGCCTCAAGGCCCCTACCCTTGCCGTGGTGCAAGGTGCCGCCTTTGGCGGCGCGCTGGGCCTGATCAGCTGCTGCGACATGGCCATCGGCGCCGAAGATGCCCAATTGTGCCTGTCGGAAGTTCGCATCGGCTTGGCCCCGGCAGTCATCAGCCCGTTTGTGGTCAAGGCCATTGGCGAGCGTGCCGCGCGCCGCTACGCCCTTACCGCCGAGCGTTTCAGTGGCGTACGGGCCCGCGAGCTGGGGCTGCTGGCCGAGGTGTATCCGGCCAGTGAGCTGGACGCCCAGGTCGAAGCGTGGGTGAACAACCTGCTGCAGAACAGCCCGCAAGCCTTGCGCGCCACCAAGGACTTGCTGCGCGAAGTGGACGACGGCGAACTCAGCCCAGCCCTGCGTCGCTACTGCGAAAACACCATTGCCCGCATCCGCGTCAGCGCCGAAGGCCAGGAGGGCCTGCGCGCTTTCCTGGAAAAACGCCGCCCCGCCTGGCAAACCGATGACAAGAAGGAACCGCGCCCATGAGCCGCCCCGCTTTGACCACCCTGCTGGTCGCCAACCGTGGCGAAATCGCCTGCCGCATCATGCGCACCGCCAAGGCCATGGGCCTGACCACTGTCGCCGTGCACAGCGCAACCGACCGCGACGCCCGGCACAGCCGCGAAGCGGATATCCGCGTTGACCTGGGCGGTACCAAGGCCGCCGAAAGCTACCTGCTGGTCGACAAGCTGCTGGCCGCTGCCAAGGCCAGCGGTGCCCAGGCCATTCACCCGGGCTATGGTTTCCTTTCCGAGAACGCAGGCTTCGCCCGGGCAATTGAACAGGCCGGGCTGATCTTTCTCGGCCCACCGGCCAGCGCCATCGACGCCATGGGCAGCAAGTCGGCGGCCAAAGCGCTGATGGAAGCCGCAGGTGTACCGCTGGTGCCGGGCTACCACGGCGAAGCCCAGGACCTGGACACCTTCCGCGCCGCCGCCGAACGCATCGGCTACCCAGTGCTGCTCAAGGCCAGCGCTGGCGGCGGCGGCAAGGGCATGAAAGTGGTCGAGGAAGAAAGCCAACTGGCCGATGCCCTGGCCTCGGCCCAGCGTGAAGCGCAGTCGTCGTTCGGCGATGCGCGCATGCTGGTGGAAAAATACGTGCTCAAGCCGCGGCATGTGGAAATTCAGGTGTTTGCCGACCAGCACGGCAACTGCCTGTACCTCAACGAGCGCGACTGCTCGATTCAGCGCCGCCACCAGAAAGTGGTCGAAGAAGCCCCTGCCCCCGGCCTGTCGCCCGAACTGCGCCGGGCCATGGGCGAAGCGGCGGTGCGTGCGGCCCAGGCGATCGGTTACGTGGGTGCCGGCACCGTGGAGTTCCTGCTCGATGCCCGTGGCGAGTTCTTCTTCATGGAGATGAACACCCGCCTGCAGGTGGAACACCCGGTCACCGAGGCCATCACCGGCCTGGACCTGGTGGCCTGGCAGATTCGCGTGGCCTGCGGCGAGCCCCTGCCGATCACCCAAGAGCAAGTGCCGCTGATCGGCCATGCCATCGAAGTGCGGTTGTACGCCGAAGACCCGGCCAACGAGTTCCTGCCCGCTACCGGCACGCTGGCGCTGTACCGTGAGTCGGCGCCTGGCGAAGGGCGGCGGGTGGACAGCGGGGTCAGCGAAGGCGACGTGGTGTCGCCGTTCTACGACCCGATGCTGGGCAAGCTGATTGCCTGGGGTGAAAACCGCGAACAGGCACGCCTGCGCTTGCTGGCCATGCTAGTCGAGTTTGCGATTGGCGGGTTGAAGACCAACATTGCCTTCCTGCGCCGCATTTTGGCCCACCCTGCGTTTGCGGCGGCAGAGCTGGACACCGGATTCATTCCACGCCACCAGGACGTGCTGCTGCCAGCGCCAGGTGCGCTGCCGGCGGGCTTCTGGGAGGCGGCAGCCGAAGCCTGGCTGCAAAGCCAGCCCGGGCATCAGCGCGATGACGACCGCAGTTCGCCATGGGGTGCGCACAACGGCCTGCGCCTGGGCCTGCCGGCACGCAGCAGCCTGCACCTGTTGAGCGGCGGGCAGGACCAGACGGTTGCACTGGAGCGCAGCGCTGCGTCCACCTGGCAGTTAGTGGGCGAGCAACTGGTGCACGATGAGGCAGGTGTGCGCCGCCAGCATTTGGCGATTCGCCGCGACGGCACGCTGTACCTGCACTGGGATGGCGAGATGCACGCCATTCAGGCCTTCGACCCGATTGCCGAAGCCGAGGCCAGCCATGGCCATCAAGGCGGCCTGGGTGCGCCCATGAACGGTAGCATCGTGCGGGTGCTCGTCGAGCCGGGGCAGGTGATTGAAGCCGGTACGGCACTGGTGGTGCTGGAGGCCATGAAGATGGAACACAGCATTCGTGCGCCGCATGGCGGGACGGTGAAGGCGTTGTTCTGCCAGGAAGGGGATATGGTCAGCGAAGGGACGGTGCTGGTCGAGCTGGCTGAGTGAGGTAAGCGGGGTCCACCGCCTAGCTCGGACGGCGAAAGTTTGCGCGATCACTGTGGGAGCGGGCATGCCCGCGAACACCGGCAAAGCCGGTGCCATAAACCGCGTTGGATTCTTCGCGGGTGAACCCGCTCCCACAGGGCCAGCGCAATGCTTGAGATCGGCACCGTACTTGTGGGAGCCCCGCTTGGCGATGGGCTGCGCAGCAGCGCCGGCTATCTAGAAGGCCCCATGCACCCGCACGACTACTCCCAGGAACTCGCAGCCCTCTTCACACAGGATTGTCGGATAGCGCGTATTCAACGGTTTGAGCATCTTGTCGCCACCCTCCTCGACCAACTGCCGCAACACTGCAGGCCGCCCCGGCTGCCGCGCAATCACCAACCTGCCGGGTTCTGCCTGCAGGCCCGTGTCCACCAGCACTCGCATGCCCTCAGGCACGCTCTTGCCACTGGCTGCATTCATCGAGTCGTTTTCCACCACTAGCCAGAACGCATTGCCTGCGGGCATGTAATCCGTCTGTTCGTGGCATTTGCCCGCTTCAGGCAAAGGCCCCTGCAAGTCAGCCCAGGTCAGAACCGGGAAGCGGAAGCTTGCATAAAGCAGCGCTTGGGCTGATACCGGGGGCTCGACCGCATAGCGCCCAGGGGCTTCGCGCAAGATGTCACGCTCTACCACCATGACTTGTGCTTCCAGAAACACCAGGCCAAGTTTCTCGAGCTTTTCGTTTATGGTTTCCAGCGTCGGCCGCCGCGTGCCACGTAGCCAATGACCCACGCCACCCTGAGTCATGCCCAGCCGTTCGGCCAGCTTCAGCTGGCTGAGGTTGTGTTCGCGCTTGTAGCGCTTGAGAAATGCGTTCCAGTTTTCCATGAGCGGAAACAATACGGACTGTATTATCCGCAGCAATACACAATCTGAATTATTTATTTGATCATAATCAGTACAGATTGACCTATCCTCTGATTCCATTGTGTTTAAAGGGAAATCACAAGGTATCGCGATGAAACCACCGAAAAACGACGAAACAGATCTCGACAGCGAAGCCGCCCGCCGCGCCCTCGACTACTACCTCAATCCCAAGCCACAGCGCCCTACCCTGGACAACAAGATCTGGACCCTGCACGAGAGCGTCACGAGCGACCAGGCCCAGGAACATGCCATCGCCCTGCTGCGCTGCGCCGCCGCCACCGCGCAGGAAACTGCCAGCCACCAGCATGGCAGCCAGCGCGAACTGACCTACGCGTTGATGCACATGATGGACATGGCCCGCGCCCTGCTGGAGCACAATCGCGCCGCAGATCCGGAATTCTGAAGAAAAAAGAAAGGGAGAGAACGTGATGGCCTGGAACGGCAAATGCCCCGATTGCCGGGACAAGGAAGCGCATCGGTAAAACTTTTTTACCGAAATGGATAAAAATCATTTGACTGGCAAATGATAACGATTATTATTGCACTCAGCTGATCGCGAGACCAGCTGGATAACCTGGAGCTTAGGTCGCTCTCAGATTATCTCCTCATCAGGCTAATCACGGTTTTTGACCCGGCTTTTTGCCGGGTCTTTTTTTTGGCTCTTCAGGCTAATGAAGATCGTAATGGCGCGCATGATAGCAAAGGTGTTTCAGGGCGTGAACGCTCATTACAAAACTTTGCGGAATCAGCACTTGAGAATCAATCTCGTTTCGCCTACGCTGGTTCCGCATCAAGGAAGATGCCCCCACCCCTCCCCCTTTCATGCAAGGAGCTGTCCATGACCCGTCTGCTACTGCCCCTTGAGCACCCAACGCCTGTTACCGAACACGATCCCGATCGCGCCTTGCTGCATGCGCTCAAGCGGCTGCCACGGCGTGTGCAGCAAGTGTTCCTGCTCAACCGCCTCGACCAACTGGACTTCGCCAGCATCGCTGCCCGCCTCGACTTGCCCCTGGCGAGCATCGAGCAAAACATGGACCAGGCGCTGCAGGCCGGGCGCTCACGCCGTGATGTGCTGTCGAGTGTTGCCGGGCAATGGTATGTGCGCTTGCAAAGCCCACAGGTGACCGCTTGCGAACGGATCGACTTTCGTCGCTGGCTGGATGCGGATACGGCAAACCTGCAAGCGTTTCACGAAACCGAACTGCGCTGGCGCAGCCTGTTGGCCCCGGCACGGCAACTGGGCCATGACGGCTGGTACCGGCAAGGCCGGGCGGCGCTGTCGCTGGGTGGGTGCTCGATTGCGGTCGGGCTTGGCGTGGCGGCGTTGGTAGTGTTTGGTCTCTGGGCCTGATTACGCACCCGTAAGTCGGTCAAAAGCGCTCGGCCGGGTCTGTGGTCATGAGCATCTGCTGGAAGCGCTCCAGAAAGATCGACTCGGCTTGGGTAAACTTCTGTTCCCGGTTCCACAGCAGGTACACGTTCACATCGATCACCCCGTCCCACGGCGGCAGTCGCCACAGCTCATTGGCCTGGACATCCGCCGCGACGATGTGCTCCGGCAGGCAGCCGATGCCGTAACCGGCTCCCACCAGCCGCAGAATTTCATCCAGGCTCGGTGACGATGCAACAATACGCCCGGTAAACCCCTGCTGATCACGAAACACCGTCAGCGGCGACAGGTTGCCGCCCATCTGGTCACTGGTGAAGCTCACAAAGTTCTCGCCCTGCAGATCCGCCAGGGTGAGGTTCTTGCGACCGAACAAGCGATGGCGCTTGCCACAGAAAAACGCGTAGCGTTGTTCTAACAGCACCCGTTGTTCAAGCCGGGGCTGGGGCGTGCGGCACAGGCTCAGGCCGAACGAGGCGGTCTTCTGCAACAAGCCACTGGCCACATCCGAACTACGCAGCACATCGATCTCCACCTCCACCTGGGGGTAGTCACTGTGGAATTGTGCAAGAAACTCATCATACACGCGGGACTGGATACGGCTGATGCTCAGCAGGCGGATCTTGCCCGTCACTGTTTCGGCAGGGCGGTCCAGCGCAGGCCCCAGCCGCGAGACCGTGCCGTATAGCTCGGCAGCGATCTGCATTACCTCTTCCCCCGCCTGCGACAGGTTGATGCGTGGCCCGCGGCGTACCACCAAGGCACTGCCCAACTGCTCCTCAAGACGCCTCAGCGCCTGGCTTACCGCCGGCTGGCTCAAGTGCAGCCGTGCCGCAGCGCGGCTGATACTGCCCTCCTGGCCGATCACCAGAAATGTTCGCAACAGGTTCCAGTCGAGGCGATCGTTGAGGAAACGCTTGGCTTCGGGGTCCCTGGTGAAGGGCGTTGTCGTCGGCATCATTATTTGTTGATCTTATACTGGAGTATTCGAATTAGAAGCTTTTCCTAGCATAGGACTTGGCCCAATATCTGGCAACGCACCACCAGGGTGCCTTTGTCATACCCGTGCTGAGGGTTCTCCCCGAACTGGGCGATTGATCGCACGCGTTACCAAGAGGTGATCCATGAAAGCGTTTTTCCATCCAGCTCAACGCCTGCACCACCCCCGCTCCTATCTGTCACGTGGGCAGATGCGCCAACCACAGGAAGTGCCGGCACGCATCGAACCGCTGCTGGCAGTGGTCAATAAGCTAGGCTACCCGCTGTTCGAGCCCGCTGACCACGGCCTGGCGCCGCTGGCGGCGGTGCATGGCCAGGCGTATCTGGACTACCTGGGCAGCGCCTACCAGCAGTGGCATGAAGTGCCGGAAGACTGGGGCGATGAGGTGATGTCCAACATCTACATCCGTGAAGGCAACCCGTTGCGCGGCATCCTCGGCAAGACCGCCCGCTACCTGGCCGATGGCAGTTGCCCGATCGGCGAGCACACCTGGCAGGCCGCCTACTGGTCGGCGCAGAGCGCAGTGGCCGCAGCACATGCGGTGATCGAAGGCGACCAGGCCGCTTATGCGCTGTGCCGGCCGCCAGGGCACCATGCCCGCGCCGAAGCGGCGGGTGGGTTCTGCTATCTGAACAATGCCGCAATCGCCGCCCAGGTGCTGCGTGGCAAGTTCGACAAAGTGGCCATGCTCGACACCGACATGCACCACGGCCAGGGCATCCAGGAAATTTTCTACGAGCGCAACGATGTATTGTACGTGTCGATTCATGGCGACCCGACCAACTTCTACCCCGTGGTCGCCGGGTTCGATGATGAGACCGGAGCGGGTGCAGGAGCAGGCTTCAACCTGAACCTGCCCATGGCACACGGGGCCAGCGAAGCGGATTTCTTAGCCTGCATGGACCAGGCGGCAACAGCGCTGCACGCCTTCGCTCCCGACGTGCTGGTGCTGTCGCTGGGCTTTGATATCTACGAAAACGACCCCCAATCCAAGGTCCACGTCAGCCATGAAGGGTTTTACCTTCTGGGGCAGCGGATCAAGGCGCTGGGCCTGCCTTGCGTGGTGATCCAGGAGGGTGGCTACGACATTGCGACCCTCGATGAAAATGCCTCGCGCTTTTTTGCCGGGATGGCTGCCTAAGGCAACACCCGTGCGGCGCCGAACCTGAGCGACACGCGAGCTTGTGCAGCAATAATCGACTACGGGCTGGTCCACTCCAGCTCAACCACCACTGGGAAGTGATCCGAGGGAAGCACGCCGTTGATGAGGCGATCGTCGGTAACGAAGCTGCGCGCATGGAAGCCGCGCTCCAGCACCCAGTCCACGCGCACTGTGGCCTTGCCGGTGAAACCATGGAAGGTATTGCTTGGCCCCCGCGGGGTTTTCACTACAGGACGGGTATCCTGCAATACGCGGGAAAGCGCCAGGTAAGCCGAACTGCCGGGTTCAGCATTGAAATCACCTGTTAGCACCACGGGCACGCCAATGGGTAATTTGTCGACGCGAGCGGCGATCAGCTCTGCCCCCTTGACCCGCGCCGTCTCATCCTCTGCGCGATAAGGCAGATGAGTATTCAGGAAATAGAAACGGCGGCCGTCCTCGATCCGACGGAATAACGCCCAACTGACCATGCGAGGAAAGAGATTGCCCCAGCTGACGCTCCCTGCAACGTCAGGCGTGTCCGACAGCCAAAAGTCACCCCATTGTTCCGCCGTCATCTGCGTGCTGTCGTAGAACACACCCATATGTTCATCGCCGTCGCCGCCGCGTCGCCCCTCCCCGAACCAACGGTAGCCGGGAAGGTGAGCTGCCAGATAATCAGCCTGCTCCTGCACGAGCTCCTGAGTACCGATAACAGCGGGCTGGACATCCAGAATCATCGTGACCATCGCGGCCCGACGGTCTTCCCACCGCTTACCAGGCGCAGCGTCGACCGGTGTGCGCACATTGAATGACATGACCTTCAACGATTCGGGCAGCCCTGCCCAAACATTACCCGGCAGTACAAGTATCAGCAGCGCCAGCAGTATAGGTTGATAGATGGACACCCTCATGGAATCCCTCCGTAGATCCGCATAGGGGGTAGGCTACTGATGAAGGCACATCAGGTTCACACATTACCTCTGCGGGTCAGCGCACGCCCTGACGACGTTTTTTAACTCATCAACATTCGCTCGCTTACGCGCCTCTCGAGCAATGACTTTGAATCGCGTGACGCTTTGTGTCCACTAGCAAAAATGACAGGTCAGTTCAAACTCGTGCCGGGCAGCATTGGCATTGCGCCAACCTGCTTGGTTTACGAAAAAGGCAGAACCTCGGCAAGCACGACCCAGCCGTGAAGCGCGGCTGGTGTTTATAAGCACGCTCGAGATCGAGGATGAGACTCAAGGTAAAACCAAAGCAAGGCGACTGAGGGCGTAGATAAGAAAAAATCAATTGCCAGGCACTGTAGTCCAGCGTGTTTGATCTGGGAACTGCCTCCCCTATATGCAGTGACTGACAACACATTTTGCTCATTTATGCCAAGCAGGCGCAACGATAAAGTTGACTATCAAGCTGGGGTTTACTGTAATCCTATAGTTTGTTGAACGTGGCAGGTCCCGCTACGTGTATTCCTACACGGAGGTTAGATGCTCAACAGGACCACAGAAGATTGGGAGCGATTGCGAGAGTTACCGGCATTGCTCAAGGAGCTCCCTCATCTCGCTGCAGGGTTGGGATTTACCTTCTACAGCTTCAGATACACCAGCCCCCCCTACGAGCTCCACTCAGAAAACCTCTTGCCCGGCGGACGCAGGATCGTCCAGGCGGCATTGGATTTTCGACCCCCTTATCTTCAAAGCTCGGACATCCCATTGTTATGGGAACCCAAAACATTCGCCAAGGGCCCGGCTCTGTGGTCGCAGGCTCGGGAACTGGGCCTTTGTCATGGGTGGTTACAGCCTGTGCATCAAGGGGTTATCCGCAGCTGCCTGGCCCTGCTACGCCCCCACGTCAGCATGTCTATTACAGAGCTTTATGAGAAAGCTGCCGGCGTCATGTGGTTGACCGAACGACTGCACCTTGCCGCCGGACGCGATGCAGCTGTCAGGTCAAAGTCAATTTCCCTGGGACTGGGATAGTCAGAACAACGTGTTGAAGCGCCCGCTGGCCCCACAAGGGCGAAGGTGTCAATGAGCGGCGTTTCGATGAGGCTCGACATGTAACAGCCGTCCCGCGTGCTGGTGCTCATCCACTCCTGCTATTCAAGTAACTCACCACCACCATCTTCAGCCATGGACGGGTGACGCTTTGTCTTGACCGCAAGCGCCAAGGCTTGATGCATATCCAGCCGTGCAAACTGCTCAACTGCGCAAGCAACATTGTTCGAGCAAGCGGCAGCTCTGATCGGTCGCGTCGGCCCAATGCGGCGTGCCTGATCAGGTCTGGCAATCATCGGCAATGCACTCTCGCGTAACAAGTGCTTGATTTGTCGTGGGGTGAGATCAGGGTTGATGGAAATCATCGCAGCGACCACGCCAGTGACCAGGGCTGCGGCATACGAAGTGCCACACCCTCCACCCCGCCCGGCCCTCACCGCAGTCGATCGAGAGGGATTCGGACACGCGGCAGCACTGATGTCGATACGAGGGCCAACGTTTGAACTGCTACGAGGCACTGCGAAACGAGGGTCAGCCACATCCACAACCTGGCGACTTCGCTGATGCCCACCCACTACTACAAGCTGAGCTGATGACAATGATGCAGGCAGATGATCATCGGTAGTGGAGGCGCTATTACCCGCTGAATTGACCACCACAACGCTCGAATGCCGGTGTTCTAACCAATCAAAGAAACGCCTCAATAACAATTCGTACCCGGCCATTGCCTCGTCGGTGCGGACGTTGATATCTACAGGTTCGCCCCTCAGGTTGAGCGTTCCTATCCGGTGAACCCCCCAGCTCCAATTGAGCACCCGCGCACCGTCTTCAACAAGGTTCACCGAAGCAGCGATGCGAGCCGTAACACCTGACGCTGCGCCGCGATCCACAATGATGTCGAAGCGCCCGCCCACGGCACCCAACCGACTTAGAAAAGCCACATTGCCGCGCGGATACAGGCGAGCCGCAAGTATTCCGGCAACCACTGAGCCGTGCCCGTTTATCGCAGAACTGTGGCGGGCGTAAAGGCACGTGCCGACGCCTTTGCACGGCGCTGCAAACGCCGAGAAATCAGTCGATTCAAAATTGACACCCTTCTCTACCACGCCGACTACCACGTTAGTTGGCTGAAAACTCCGCCCTTGCTCACGAACATTGTGCTTGAAGGCCTCCACTGCCTGCTCGAGTTTGTTGGCGATCCACCCCGCCTGGTCAGGCGGCTCGATGATTCGTTCAGGATCTTCCGGTCGCTCTGGGTTGTCATCCTCCACTACGATCCCCTGCACGGCAGGGTCGCTTTTCATGCTGCTCACGATGCTGTGACGCGCTGCCAATGTGCGAGCGCGCAGACGCACTTGAACAACATTCAAAGGCGGTATCACCCCAACGATGTCCACGTCGTACTGAAGCGCAATCCTTCGCGTCTCCAGCAGGCCGTTAGTATTTTCACGCAAGATCAAACTGACCAAATCCAGAGCAGTCACCACCCGGTCATTGATAGTCACGAGACGGTCTTGGCTGGGAGATTGCACCCAGCTTTGCCTTGTGCTGAGCCAGACCGCGTTGCTCGTAAACCCGCCAGCACTTAGCCAAACCGGGCCACTGTTTACCCCCTCAGCTAAGTTGAAGCACAGGGAATCCCGCTGCTGCTTGACACGCGATATGGGCAAAGTAACTCCATCGACCACCACAGCTGGAGGTGCCTGATTCACACCCCGCACTTGCGCGCACCATTTTTGAAAGCCGGCCGTGTCGCCACGACCATAAGGCGCGAGGTCATCTATTCGTAACGTGTCGGAAGCTTCAGCGCCGCAGGTCAGGAGGATCGCCGCCCAAGCCGTTAACAACATTCGTCCGTTCATTTCTGCCACTTCCCTGTTGCTGTGAGGAAGTGCCCGACGGTTGTTCTTGTGACTCGCGCAGCTCAGCCTCCTCGCTGACCATGACCCTAAATCGCTTGGCGAGGCCTGCCTACTGGTAAAAATGTCAGTCCTGCGCCAGCGGCTTCAAGCTCCGAAGCCGTCCAACTGAATGGCTTTAAAGTGGAGAAATAGATCTTCACTACCGCCTGCTGGCGTAAATCAGCCCGATGATTTCCGTGGCCGGTGATCGCTGGCTACCCGAATGAGACCGATCAGCACCTAGGTTCCAACTTACTCTGCGCCGAAGGTTACGACACTGTAGCCAAATTCGTGCTCTTGACGCCTGGTGTGCGTCTCGGGATCTTCCACCCTTACCCGGTCGTCGTCATGCACGATCAGCACATGGCTGTCGTCAAGTACCTCCACACCCTCGGGCTTGTGGTTGAAGGCCACCACAGCCCCTTCTTCAAGCCTGACAGGCTGAGGCTCACCAAGCTTAGAGCCTTCAAACGGCAACACCCACAAGAAGCCGCCAATCTCTTTCTGGCCGACCTCCTTACCGTCTCGCTCGTAACTGGTAACTGCGTAAAGGCGGTCTTGGTTGTAGCGGTCAAACTCGAGCCCAGAAAGCCCCAACTCAGGATACGCCCCTGCCTGCATACCCAGTTTTTCGACCAGTTGGTCAGGCGTCAGGCTCAAAACAATCTCAAATTGGTCGCCAAGCTGAACGCCCTGCTCATTGATGGAGCAAGAAATTGACAGCAATAAAAACGAGAATTTTGCTTGTTTGCTCTCTTTACCATGCTTACGAATACCTATCAGCAAACGGTCGCCAGGCGAAGTAGAAATCGCCTCAATCTGATAATAAGACGAGCCTACGGCTTCGTTAATTTTCGCCCGCAAAGATTGCGAGTTTGTCACCTGAGTGCCCGTTGATACAGAGATGACCTTAGCATTTTTTGGTTCGCTCACTGGCCAGTAGAGCAACGTATTGAGGGCGTCATTGGAAGGATTGTTGAACGCAGTGATGGCGATGACATACTTCCCATCCAGCGTGGTTGTAAGGCCTTCAAACTTGTCTGCCTTGAGCAGCACCGTTCCCTCTAGATAGGAGGGCGTGCCGACGATACGATGATCATCAAGTGCCATTGTAAAAATTGCAGGACCGCCAGGCCTAGGCATTTTCTTGTCATTAGCAAGGATGAGATTTTCGCCGACTCGCGCCACACCCGAAACTTCACAGTTCACACCGTTACCGGCCGTGAAACAGGGGGCCAGGTTATTCTGCACAGCTTTAGCAGGTACACCAACTGGAGCAGCGCTTGGGCTCTGCAGGTGAAGCATCAGGCCCGCGACTGCGAGTGATTTGACAAGTCTGTTCATAGGTCCCACTCCTTGTATGCGACATTCCGTGTGAAGGAACAACATACATAGAATTGGACCTATGAAAAACTGGCAATTTTGACAGGTAGTGGTTTTCCGGTCTTCACGGCGGCGACCTTGTATAGCGCGTTCAGCCGCGGATTGTTCTAATGGCAGCAATGCATCCTTTGACAATACGTTCCGCTTGATCATCTGAAATACTACTATTCATCGAAAGCCGAACCAACGCGGCAACAGATGGCGCCCGCCCCACACTGCATTCAAACGCTCTTGTACAAACGACTTCACTCTGGTACTGACAAAATCTGGCAGCCTTGGTCCGGCGTCGTTATCTATAGGCTTCATCACACTCACCCAGCCCGTTGCCCTTGATCATTTGAATCCGCTTTCATCAAATTGACTACTGGCGAAAATATCAGGCAAAGATCTGATATTTTTTAGGCGGTACCTTGAGATGAAGCCAGACTGGCTTATATGGCCGAAACCGGTCGTTCGGCGGTCGGATAGCTAAATGGCCGAGGGAAATAGCCTGTGAGGGTGGGTTTCTGTCCAAGTCGATAGACCTGCTGTTTCGCGCCGTGCGAGCCAGCCTGTGCCTGCCGTTGGCAATGACGGAACTGGGGGGAAAAACCGCGCGTCATACCCTCATGCAGGGACACGGCATCACCGAACTCGGGCTCATGACATCGACCGTGCACGTGGCAACGAGCCTTTAAAGCGGGTTAACAAGGAACTGTCAGGAGCGACACCATGCGCAAACGGATAACGGCGCAAAACCTGAAATGGACCTGCGGTTGGCTCGCTGTCGCGGGTCTGGCTCTGTGCTGGTGGCTACCGCTACCCTTACACCCCGCTGCCGATAGCGGCCCACCGTGGATCTATGGCAACCCCGAAGCACGCTTTACGGTCACGCTCTACACCAACCTTGAATGCCCCCATTGCCGGTTCTACCTGCCCCAACTGCAGCGCTGGATCGTCACCAACGATCACGTCAACCTGGCCTGGCCCGATCTGCCGTTGCCACAAAACGAGCCTGCATCCAGTCGCGAAGCGCGGCTGCTCGAATGCGTAGGCCAGCCCGAAGGCCCAGAGGGCCTGTGGGGGGCAGGTGTCTGGGTCTACCTGCACTCGCAAAGCAACGGCCAGGGGTTGGCCACCGTCAGCACCTCTTCCGGTGGGACGCCAGGCCTGCAACGCTGCCTGGCGGGTAAAGCGGTGGCTCAAACCGCGGCCCGCCAAAACACGGAAGCCTCGCAGAACGGATTGAACGCCACACCGACTCTGCGCCTGATCGACAATCACACCCAACACACCGTGATCCTGGAAAGCCCCATCGAACCCGATGCGCTGCTGTCCGCAGTGGACCTGTTGAGCGCACCCGAACTTTCCGAAATGCCTGCGGACGTGATAAGCGAGATGCCCAGGTAAGCCACGTTCGGTACGGCGCTCAGCAACGCGTCGCGGTCTTTGTACCTAAAATTCAGGGCTACCTGCCTACGGGCTGGACGCTGCGTGGCCTGATACAGACTGCCGCCCATCCCTCTGCATCAAAACAGCGGAAACGGATAGTTGAGGACCAATCGGTTTTCATTGAAGCTTGTATGGGTGCCCCAACCCCGACGTAACGTCGAGTTCCGCCATTTGATATTCAAGTCTTTGAGCGCGCCAGACTGGAACACATAGGCCAGTTCGGTCTCCCGCCCCCACTCCTTGACACCGGTCTCACCCCCAATATGAATACCGCTACCTTTGATATAGCGGTTCATAAGCACCAGGCCCGGAACGCCCAACGCCACAAAATTATAATCGTGGCGCACCTGCCAGGAACGCTCATTGGCATTTTCGTAGCTGGAGCTAAAGCTGTCGTTGGCCAATGAGCCACCTGAAGTGCCGTTGACTTTCATCCAGCCGTCCTGGCCGGAAACCTTCTGCAGGCCTATGTAAAAGGTGTTCGCACCGTGCATCGCGGAAAACAATCCAGACCAGGTCCGGTTGTCGAGACCACCCGCCAATGATCGCCCGTCATCCTTCCCCGTGAACCATTGGACGTTGGCACCCAGTGTCCATGTGCCAATGGGCTGGCTGTGAGTGATCTGGATCATCTGCTGGCGGTAGATATCCTTCAACTCAGCGCCCCAACCACCGAGCAACGTCCGCTTGTCGTTGAACGTGTACTCACCACCCACAAAGTTGAACCGATCCGAGAAGACGCCCGGCTTCTGGGCAAGGAACATATCGTCCATGCTGGCATCGTTTCGTGGGCTGTTGGCTCGGAATTGGCCGCCAAACAAAGTGAGATTTTCGATCTCTCGAGAAGTGACCTGCGCACCTCTGAACGTCTGCGGCAACGAACGCCCGTCATCGGAACGCAAGATCGGTAGTGTAGGCATCCATTCGCCGACCTTGAGCTCCGTAGCGGAGATCCTGACTTTGCCTGCAATGGCCAGCCGCCCATAATCATCTGCCGCTTGGCCATCGTCATGAATCGGCAGCAATTGGGTCCCCGGCGTGCCACGGCCACCGTCCAGTTTCACAGCATAAAGACCCATGGCGTCCAGTCCAAAACCTACCAAGCCTTGGGTGAAGCCGGACTTGTAGTTCAAGATGAACGCCTGGCTCCACGCCTCGGCCTTACTTTGAGTCGCAGAGTCGCTGACATAGTTGCGGTTAATATAATAATTACGCAGGTTCAATCCTGCCGTTGAATCCTCTACAAACCCGCTTTCGACTGCCTGTGCGCTGATTGCAGTACTCAGCAGCGGCACGGCGATAAACACGTTTGCGTGACTGAAAATAGAGTCGGATGCGCGGATTTTCATTTTTATTTTTTCCACAACAGATAGTTAATTGAAACGCAGCCCTTCACGCCGAACATTCATTCAACGAGGTTTTAATTCTTGTTGTCGTTTGACGCATCACCCTTGAATAGCGTTTTTTTTCGCACGCACTGCAGCGCCGGGACGCTGGCCGAAAAAGAGCGCGCCCGCAGCGTGCTTATCTGCACGCGCGGCGCACCCAAAGGAGCAAAACGCGGAACGTTGTTTGCTTAGTGCAACTCGGCAATTATCACCCGGCGCTGGAAGGGGTCTTGCAGCGGGTGTATTCCAGTTGATAAAGCGTCGTGGCAAGTTGCGGTTCAGGTTCGTCCAGCACGTTGCCAACGGCCTCGACCAGTTGCGCTCTGGCATGCCCGACATAGTCTGCGGCACAGCCTTCGATGATGATGATCCAGGATGGGATTTCAGTACCCTCCGATCGGGCCTTTTTCTCCGCAGTCTCAACCTTGCTGACGGCCTCATCGGCGGTGCAAAGGTGGATCCCCGTGATCCCCTGAGCATCGGCCAGTGGAGGCAGCACCTGATCACGCAACGCCTGGAGAACGTCTGCGTGGCGTTCGGCGGTTACATTGAAGCGCAGGGTGACCAGGTAGGCGCCATTTCCTACGCCGGCGGTGTAGTGCACGTCACAGATCGATCGAGCAACATTGCGATACGACTGCACGACTTTCTGTGTCCAGGGTGTCGGCGCATTGAGGCGAGCCAGGTAATCTGCCCCCCCTAACACCCCGACGGTATCGGCCTCGTACAGATTGAAATAGAGAGGCCCCGCATCGAGCGCGATGTATCGCCGTCCCCGCTGAAAACCAGGGATCGCCGCGCGCTCTGGCATGTGCTCACGGTTATGCCACTCGTAGAACTCATCCCGCGCCTCGGGCAAAAGATCATGCCAAATTGCGACTACGCCTGTTCCTGCAAAACTCATATCTTTTACTCCGGGGTCAATCAACGTTAGGGTAGCGACCGTCAACCCAGGCTGCGCCCATCTCCGAAACATAGGGAACTACAGTCTGGCACTGCTCGCCCAACCCCGTTCCACCTACACGCATGACGTCCCCGGCCTTGAGAAACACATGCGGCTTCTGGCCCAGGCCTACGCCGGGCGGTGTGCCGGTGATGATGACGTCACCCGGCAGCAGGGGCATGAAACGACTGAGGTAGGACACGATGTGAGCCACGCTGAAAATCATCGTCCGAGTGTTACCGTTCTGATAACGCTTGCCGTTCACTTCCAGCCAGAGGTCGAGGTTCTGCGGGTCGGCGATTTCATCACGAGTCACCAGCCAAGGGCCAAGTGGCGCGAAGGAAAAGCTGCTCTTGCCCTTTGTCCATTGCCCTTCGTACTCAAGCTGATAGGCGCGCTCGGAGACATCGTTTGCCAGGCAGTAACCGGCGATATGATCCAGCGCCTTGCTTTCCTCTACGTGCCAGGCAGGTGAACCAATCACGATGGCCAGTTCGACCTCCCAGTCGAGCTTCTTTGCATCACCCGGCAGGATCACAGGGTCATTTGCACCACTGATCGCCCCGGTGTGCTTGTTGAACACCACAGGTTGGCTCGGAATGGGCGTGTTGGTTTCGGCGGCGTGGTCAGAATAATTGAGGCCGATACAGATCAGGTTCGGCACGCTGCCCACGCACGGGCCCAAACGTGTCCCGGCCGGTACCAGTGGCAGGCGCTCAATGTCGATGCCTCGTAGTTTTTCGAGACTGGACGGTGCCAGCGCTGCGGCATCGATATCATCGACGATGCCAGAAAGATCCCTGACCTGTCCTCGAGCATCCAAAATCCCAGGCAGTTCTTGTCCTGGCAAACCGAAACGAACCAAGCGCATACGTTACTCCTCAAGCGTTGAAAAAAAGACAGACAGAGATCCTGCCTCGCCGAACTGGATGTCCAGCGGCTGGTGGGTGGGAACTTCGAGCAGCCCTGCATAGGACCCGGTGATAACGACCTGACCCGCTTGCAGATCGATGCCATGTGCAGAAAGAAAATTTGCCAGCCAGACAATCGGTGAGACGGGGTCTTGATCCGGGTGAGTGCCGGCAATGCTCACAGGCTCTACACCTGGATGACTCAGGGTTACATCGAGGTGAGTGGGCAAATTGTTCGCGTTCAGCGAAATGGCACGTGGCCCCAGCACTAACCCATGGTTGAACAACCCGTCAGCCAGCAACTGCTCGAACGGGACTTTCTGCGGATCGGTGTACCGACAGTCGATTACCTCGAGTGCCAGGTGTACCTGGCCGATGGCCCGCGCAATGTCATCGGCCGTGTACGGCGCCGCGCGGGCAGGAAGACTGGCGCCCAACACGCAAGCAAGCTCGGGTTCGATTCGCACTGTGGAAGTTGCGAAGCCCAGGGGGTATCGGTCGCAACTCACGATGCTATCGGTGTAGATGGGCGCGACTATCCACTTGCCAGGTTTGGGCAATGCGCATTTCCATCCGCCCACTTTTTTCCCGGCCAGCACACCGACATGCTGCTGTATCTGGAAGCCTTGCTCCAGGCTCAGTGACGCCTCATTGCAGGGCAGAGCATCTAGTCGATTACCCGTTTGGCGTGCTTTCGCGAGGTACGCGGCGGCTTGCATAAGGGTTGGTTCACGCGCATCAGCTGATTGACTGCACTGATCCATGAGCTTCACCCCTGCACGCTGGGTTGCCGAGGCCATACCGTCCCGAGCTTGTTCGCAGCATCCTCGAGCAGTGCATGCAATTCGTCATAGCGGTCTGGATGCATCCGTAACACCGGGCCGGCAATACTCATGGTCCCGACCACAACTCCCGACGGGATCATCTTCACCGGCACCGCGATAGCCCACACACCGGCCTCAGCCTCTTCCACAACGAGGCCATAACCTCGTGACCTGGTCGCCGCCAAATCGGAAAGCAAGCGTTCAACGGTATTGATAGCCTTAGGGCCTTTGCCTACACCCAGGTCTTTGCCCAGACCGTCGCGGATAGCAATTTCGACAGCTTGCTCGTCAGGCATGGATGCAAGCCAGGCTTTGCCGTTTGCAGTGGTGTACAGATTGATTGGCTGATCCATGGCTGGCGAGTACATCAACCCAGGTGCAGCGCCTTGAGCCGAGGCGAGCCAGGACAAACCGCCCTCGCAGACGACAGTCAGGCGTACCAGCTCATGGGATAAAGACGCTACGTTTTCGATAATCGGCTGCACAAGCTCCGGCAGCCCGATGCCGTTCAGGTAACGCTGCCCTAAAAGCGCCAGCTTGAGTGTCAGCCGGTATTGGGAGGTCGCCTCATCCTGCTCGGCCCAGCCTTGTTCTACCAACTGCGCAAGCACACGGTGGGCCGGCCCCTTTTCCATCCCCAGTTCACCTGCAATATCAGACATTCGCATCCAGCGGGCCTCACGAGCCAGCAGCTCGATAGCCTCAAGGCAGCGATCAACAGCACCTTTAACGACTCTCATGGAATTCTTCTCAGCTGGTTATGAGCAGCGCCAACCAAAATGTCACGCTGTTCTATTTGGAACACAGTTACAATAGTAAGCACCGTGTCCTCGTCAAGTCAACGCAAATGCACGCCTGCCATCAACACTGAACCGGGCTTGAGCTGCCAGCCTGTTGCAGGTCGACGACCGGGGCGTGAGACCTGCCAGCAGCCTTGACAAAGGCAATGCTCCGGAACAACATTACAAATGGAACGACGTTACAATAACAAAATCACGGTACCGGAGACACTTCATGAGCCATGGCATCCCGAGCGATCCACACTCCAAGCGTCAGTCGAGGAAGGCCGCCGCTAGCGGCTGGATCGGCTCGGCGTTGGAGTACTACGACTTTTTCATTTATGCCACTGCCGCAGCCTTGCTTTTCCCGCAGCTGTTTTTTCCAACGGACAATCCCACCGTCGGCATCATCGTTTCACTTGCCAGCTTCGGGGTTGGGTACATCGCACGACCTATAGGCGCGGTGGTGCTGGGGCACCTGGGTGACCGCCATGGGCGCAAGACAGTCCTGGTCTACTGCATGTTCTTGATGGGCTTTTCGACCATGTGCATTGGCTTGCTCCCGACCTACGACCAGATCGGCGTGTGGGCTCCCGCGATACTGATTACCTTGCGTCTGATCCAAGGGTTCGCGGTTGCCGGCGAGGTGTCTTGCGCAAGCTCCATGACCATGGAGCATGCACCTGACGGGCGCCGTGGTTACTTCGCCAGCTTTACCCTTCAAGGCGTGCAAGCCGGGCAACTGCTAGCGGCGGCGGTGTTCCTGCCACTGGCCCAATTCATGCCCGCAGATGCTTTTGCGTCCTGGGGCTGGCGAATTCCGTTCCTGCTGAGCGCTGTGGTGCTTGTGGTCGGCTGGATCATCCGCCGTGAAGTCCATGAGGCCCCGGTCTTCGCTGAGGCGCAAGCAGGGGACAAGCCTCGCAAATTGCCAGTGGTCGAAGTGCTCACCGAAAGCTGGAAGGATGTGTTGCGCGTCGTCTGCATGGCACTCTCTGCAGTCCTTGCAATCCTCGCCTCCGTGTTCGGCGCCACCTATGCAGTCCAGCCTGCTTACGGTATTGGCTTCCCCTCAGGCTTGTTCATGTGGATTCCTGTCCTGGGCAACTTGTGCGCGGTGATACTTATCCCATTCGTCGGTAGACTCTCTGACAGAATTGGGCGTCGCCCCCCAGTGATCGTGGGCGTGCTCTGCGGCGGCCTGTTGTCGTTTGGGTACCTCTATGCCATCAGCATCCACAATCTCTGGCTGTCTCTGATCCTGTCGCTTCTCATGTGGGGCGTGGCCTACCAAGGCTTCAATGGTGTTTTCCCAAGCATGTTCCCAGAGTTGTTCCGCACCCGGGTACGCGTCACCGGTATGGCTATCGGTCAAAACATCGGCGTGGCATGCACAGCGTTTCTGCCAGCGCTGTTCGTATCGGTTGCGCCGCCTGGCACCGAAAATATCCCGCTGAAAATTGGCGCCCTGACGTTTGGTATCTGTGCGATCTGCGCAATTGCGGCGTTCACGACCCGCGAAACGTTCCGTATTCGTCTGAGCGAACTTGGCGACCCCAACGCGGTGCCGATGTCGAAGGAGGAGTACGAACTGCTGCAGGAAAAGTCCAATCCCAGATCGAGCAGTAGCGCCCCCAATCAAGCGCTGAAAAATCAACTGCTGTGACGCACACCTGACAACCAGACCCATCACGCTCAACGTGTTGCGCAATTGCCCTGCGCAGCACGTTGAGCCCCAAGGCGATGAACGTGTGCGCCGCCAGCAAGCATCCAACCCGCGAGCTGGCAATTGCGTGCACTCGCCACCTACAGTAGGTTCACATGCATCCCCACATCACCGGCAAAACACGCATCTATGGACTGATAGGTGACCCGCTCAAGAGCGCCAGGTCGCCGATGCTGCTGAACAGGCTATTCGCCGAAGCACAGACTGACGCAGTGTGCATTCCATTGGAGGTCGGTACGCAGGCCCTGGCCGAGTTCGTCAAAGGCGCGCGCGCTTTGCGCAACCTAGACGGGCTTCTGGTCACCATGCCGCACAAGCAGACCATGCTTGAAGTCGTGGACATCCTTCACCCCTCCGCGCGCCAGGTAGGGGCAATAAATGTGGTTCGCTGCGATAAGGACGGTCGCTGGGAGGGCGCTGTGTTCGACGGGCTCGGCTGCGTACTGGGGATGCAGCGTCAGGGTGTTTCTGTGCTTGGGAAATCTGTCCTGCTGGTCGGAGCCGGTGGCTCGGGAAGGGCTATCGCTTTTGCCGTGGCCGCTGCTGGCGCCTACTCACTGACCATTTCTGATCTGGACCCGCAGCGCGCCGCTGACCTGGCGCAAAGCGCTGGCAAAGAGGGTTCGTGCAATGTGCATGCAGGTCCACCAGACCCGGAAGGTCATGACATCGTTATCAATGCGACGCCTCTCGGCATGAACCCCGATGATCCGATGCCAGTAGAAGCAGAGCGTTTAACCCCCGCCATGGTGGTGGTCGACATCATCACTCGATCCGAGCCAACCGCGTTGTTACTGACGGCACAAGCGCGCGGATGCAAAACCCTTGATGGCGAGCCCATGCATTTAGGACAGGCCTTGCTGGCACTTGATTTTCTGGGCTTCAAAAACATCGAGCGTCGCTACTCAACGGGACTTTAGTACCCCTCCTCCCCTCGGCAGCCAGCACGAGGGTTCTTCATTGCGTCAATCAAAACCTCCACGATGCGCATGCTCTCGGCCCGCTCACCTCCGTGACGCTGGCCGCCATGCCTTCCCAGCGTTTGGCACCCCAATAGAACGTAACTTACTTCCGTTCGTAACAGGGTCATGCTAGCCTGCTGGCAACCTCTGCAGTGTCGCTTGCGCGCTATTCGTCGGTGGTCCGATCCGAAACCCCGTTAGCGTCGCCAAGTTTGTCAAACATACTTATTAATAAAGGGTGGATGTTTGAAAGTCGTTCTCCTGGAAGTCAGCCACTGGCACACCCCGCTCTATCTTGATGCTCTGGAGCGTCTGCCTGATGTAACGGTCACGGCGGTATCCGACGCAACGGGGTCGCGGGGGCCTGCTCTCGCCCAGCGTTTCGGAGCAAAACTTTACGATCACTGGGAAACCCTGCTGGAAAACGAGGAAGCTGATTTTGCCTTCTCCTTTGGCCCGCACGATGAGCTGCATGCCATGGGCGAGGCATTGATCGAGCAAAAGGTCCCCTTCGCGATGGAAAAGCCTTGCGGGCTAACCCAACACGAAGTGCTGGATCTTTACCAACGCACACAAGCCAGCGGCCTGTTCGTGGCGGTGCCGTTGATATGGAGGCACAGCGAGTTATTGAACCGCCTGAAACAGCAAGCCAGGCAGAGTGATGCCAAGTGGAGAACCCTGGCGTTTCGATTCAACGCTGGCCCGCCTGGACGCTACCTGACCAACAGCTGCTCCTGGATGCTTGAGCCGAAACGCTCGGGTGGCGGATGCACGATCAATCTCGCCCCTCATTTCGTCGATCTGGTTCAGGAAATTTCCGGCGAGGCGATTCGAAGCGTGTCAGCCGTGATGTATCGCGACCCGCTACTGACAGCCGTAGAGATTGGCTCGTTGATGACCCTGGTGACCGAGAGTGGGTGCATCTGCACTATCGAAACGGGGTACAATTATCCCGCCAATACGCCCGAGCAACGGGAGTATTCATTTTCAATGTCAACGGATCAGTTCTACGCACGCTCCACCGCAGATGGCATGCGGCTGGTGGACGCGTCCGGGCAGGCAAGTGACCTGCACATGAGCTTGAACTCTGACGTGTATTACGACAACTTCGTAATCGACATACTCGCGCCTGACCGTGATAGTGCTTATGCAGGTGCCGGGCTCGCCACCATGCACCGCGTCATGCGTATCATCGAGGCGGCCTATGAGTCAGATCGCCTGGGTGGTGTTCCCATCAAGGTCTAAAACGCTGGCACGAAATTAAGGATTAGAAAATTGTCACATATAGGCCGCTACTTCAATACTTTGGAACTGCTCCTTTCCCATCCAGGCGGCCTCGCCCTGTCTGACATCAGTGAACAGACTCAAGTGGCTATGGCCACAGCTCACCGTATATTGAGCGCCCTGCGGGAAAGAGGCTACGTTTACCAAGACGAGCAGGACCACTACTGCCTGACGCTTAAAATTCCCAGCATGGGCGTGAACTACATCAGTGAAACCGGCTTTGCCAGAATAATGCAACCTTTGCTCGACGAACTCGCCAGCGAAACCGGCGAGCATGTTCGCCTGGCGGAAGTTGCTGAGGATCATCTGAGTTGGGTGCTGCAGGCCACGAATAACACCAGGGGCCTTCAATACCGCCGCGCCCTGGACGAAAAAATCATCCCCCATACCACCGCGGCTGGTAAAGCATGGCTCTCCACCATGCCTGATGAGCGCGCCATGCGCATTCTCGCCGCCTGGGATATCGAGAAAAGCCGAGAGTACGCAGGGCCCAACGCTCGCGTTTCGATACGCGATATTTTCGATGACATCGCCCTGATCCGCAAAGAGGGGCATGCTGTAGTCAGAGAAGAAGGTGAAGTGGGTGTGTGCGTTGTGGCAGTGCCTGTATTCGATAAAACACGCCCGGCCAACTCAGCCCCGGTGGCAACCCTCAGCATCGCCGGCCCTATCGCCCGCATGCGAGAGGAAACCCTGAATGCTCATATCGAACATCTGAAACAGTCCGCCATCAAGGTTGGCGAGTGCTGGTCGCTGTGGACTTCGGTCAACGGTGAAAGCCCGCTACCTGCACGCTGACGCTCTGACTTGGACCTGGGCCCATTGCGGGCCTCAGGGCTACTGTGATGACGAGCGATTGAAACGCAATTACGGAATGTTCCAACCCTTCTCCCGCAGATCCTGCACACCTTTGTTCAGCTCGTACAAGGCGTTTTCTTCGCGGATGATTTCGAGCACGCAGTTTTCAATACCGCAGGTCGCCTGAACGGCCTCACCCAGTCCGACGAAATCCACGACTCCGGTGCCCACTGGATCATGGCCCCAAACATCCATGCCGGTGTCGGACACATGCACAAAGTCGATAGCGCTGCGATAGGTCAGCAGACTGGCTACCGGATCCTCACCTATGTAAGCAGCGTTGGCGATGTCATAAACGACCCTGACGACATCATCATTGATAGTGGCAACAACCTCTGCCAGCTCCCCCATCGTAGGCGTGAAGCAATATGGGGTATTTTCCAGCAGCAAGCGAACACCCGCCTGTTTCGCAAGCGGCGTTAAAACCGCCAGGCTCTCGTACATCCAGTCATAAGTCTTTTCAAGCGGTGGAGAAATCATCGGGCGCCGGGTACCCGGGGATATCACCACCTCTTGGGTATCCCAAGCGACTGCCAGGTCAATCACTGCCTTGATGTGATCGATGCTCTTCTGACGCATATTGGCGGCGGGACTGGCCAGGTTGACGTCATAGCCGCCGGCATTGAGCGACCTGATCTTTGCGTCGTACTGACGCAGACGCACGCTTGCAGCAGAACGCTCTGCGATAGACATTTCCACCGGCCAGCAATGGGGCGAGCTTACGGGCACCTCGAACACGCGGTGCCCATGCTCTGACAACTGCGCAATTGCATCGATTGCCGTGGATGACCACAGATAAGAAAACGTGCTGATGATCATATCGAAACATCCTTTCAGTTGAGGACTCACCGAAGTGAAACGGGCCATTCATATTATGAATTTTGTAGGGTGACCACTATCGCCTGCAGGAAGACGCGATGATGGATGCACCTGGAGAGCGACAGCCACTGCGCTGTTAAGGACATCCTGATGACGAAAAAAACGATAACGGAACTGGATTCCATTGTCAATTTGATTGCAAAGTAGCTTTCAGTTTTGTAGTTTGAGCCTTCCACCTAAAACAAAATCTACGTGTGAGGGCAATTGAATGAGAGCTTTGGTGAGTGGCGGTAGTAGCGGCATCGGTGCTTCTACATGCCTGAGGATCGCGGAGGCTGCACTTGCCCGGGGCTCGCAGCCGAAAATTGCCGTGTGCGGGCAGACGTCAAACGCGACGCAGGACGACGTCGTTCGAACGATAGAGTCGATGGGTGGCATCGCGATCTCGCTGTCGGGTGATCTCGGCGACCCTGCAGTACCTGACCAACTTGTGGCAGCTACAGTAGCCGAATTTGGGGGGCTTGACGCGCTTGTTGCGAATGCTGGCATCGCCAGCCCGGGCGCGATCTGTAGCTTGTCCATCAAGGATTGGGACGACATGTTCGCCGTGAATCTTCGCGGCGCCTGGCTGCTAGCCAAAGCGGCCTACCCGCACCTTCGCGAGAGCCGAGGCTCAGCGTGCTTCACCTCGTCGATGTCTGGCCAGCTTCCACACGCCGGCTCTGGCGCCTACAGCCCCACCAAGGCAGCATTAACCATGTTGGCGCAAACGCTGGCGCTGGAGTGGGCACCTGATGGCATCCGAGTGAATGTCGTGTCGCCAGGTATGACGCATACACCCATGTCTGAAAAAATGTACGCAGACCCACAGATCAAGAGAGCACGGGAAGGGATTATTCCGCTGGGGAGAATTGGTGAGCCAATGGATATCGCGAACGTGATCGAGTTTCTCGTTAGCCCGCTAGCCGGCTTTGTTACCGGGCAGGATATTTGTGTCGATGGCGGCTTTTCCAAGTCGATACTTAGCCATATCCCGGGGCGACCGAGCTCGAAATCCTAGCCACGGCAGCAGATTGAGCTCCATGTTGAATGGATTCAGGCCAGACTCACAGCCTGGCGGGCTCAAAGGGCATTTTACGAATGCGGGGGCGCGGCTTTTAGCGAATGTGAGGATTCATGAGCAGCTCTCCCCGCAGAAACGAATTGGGCGATTTCAATTCTGGACTAGTTGCTGCCTTTGAAATGCCGGGATAACGCTGATTTTCGGTGAAGACTGCAGAAACGAAAAAAGGCCCCTAAGGGCCTTTTCGACGATATACCGATTCTGATTAAACCTGTATATCTTTATTTGGAGCGGGAAACGAGTCATGCACTAGAGCGCTAAGTCTCTGTTTCCCAATCACTTTCTTCACTGTGGTGATCAGTGAAGAACTCAATTATAGCCTTGTTTTTCGCCCTCGGCAACAAAGTTCATCCAACGACTTCCATTGAAGTCCAAGGACTGCTCTTTTCGCAGTCGCACCGCCCTACGATGCTGTCGCGATGCAATGGGGCCTCCAGTGGCCAAGGCCGTCGTGCGGCGATAGGCGAATGGAATCAGGGGTTATCAGATTACCGCCTGCTGCATGCGCTTGGTCAACGCCTCGGCGCTTTCCTTGCGCTCGCTATACCTGTCCACCAGATACGGCGACGCATCGCGCGTGAGCAGCGTGAACTTCATCAGTTCCTCCATCACGTCCACAATGCGGTCGTAGTAGGCCGACGGTTTCATGCGTCCCGCTTCATCGAATTCTTGATACGCCTTGGCGACCGAGGACTGGTTGGGGACGGTCAGCATCCGCATCCAGCGGCCCAGCACGCGCATCTGATTGACAGCATTGAAAGATTGCGAGCCGCCCGACACCTGCATCACTGCCAGCGTCTTGCCCTGAGTCGGACGCACCGCGCCGACTGACAGCGGAATCCAGTCGATCTGCGTTTTCATCAGGCCGGACATCGCGCCATGGCGCTCCGGCGAACTCCACACCATACCCTCGGCCCACTGCGCGAGTTCGCGCAGTTCCCTGACCTTGGGATGATCCTCGGTCGCGTCATCCACCAGCGGCAGGCCCGACGGGTTGAACAGCCGCGTCTCGCCGCCCAACGCCCGCAGCACGCGGGCTGCCTCTTCGGCGGCCAGTCGGCTAAACGAGCGTTCGCGCAGCGAGCCGTAGAGCAGCAGGAAGCGTGGCGCATGGGTGGAACGTTCGGGTGCCAGTAGCCGTTCCATGTCCGGCGGCTGGAGCAATGCGGCGTCGATGTTCGGCAGGTCGAGACGGGATTCAGACACGACGGCCCTCCACATCCACTACCGGCTCGCCGTCTTCCTTGTTGAACGCGCCGCGCTGCGGTTGCGGCAGGATGTCGAGCACTGTTTCCGACGGGCGGCACAGGCGCGTGCCCAGCGGCGTGACCACGATAGGTCGGTTGATGAGGATCGGATGTTGGAGCATGAAGTCGATCAATTGCTCGTCGCTCCACTTCTGATCTCCCAGGCCGAGTTCCGCATACGGCGTGCCTTTCTCGCGCAGCACCGCGCGTACCGGGATGCCCATCGCGGCGATCAGCGCCTTCAGCATGTCGCGGTCGGGCGGTGTCTTCAGATATTCGATGACAGCCGGTTCCTCGCCGCTGTTGCGAATCAGGCTGAGGACGTTGCGTGACGTGCCGCAATCGGGATTGTGGTAGATCGTGATGTGGCTCATGTCGAGGTGCCTTCGTTCGAGAGAAGCATGGATTGCTGGCGCAGATGCCTGATCACATAGCCGAACAGGATCGCGCCCGCCGCGCTGATGCCGGTCAGGGCCAGCAGCGTGCCGGGATAGCCGTTGCCGGCGGAATACAGCAGCGAGGCCACGAAGGGGCCGGCGGCCACTGCGATCTGCACGGGTGTCGCCATCGCGCCGCTGATGGCGCCATAAGCGGCCCGACCGTACAGCTCGGCGGGCAAGGCGCCTCGTACGATCGTCATGACGCCATTGCCGATGCCGTAGAGCGCGGCAAACACGACATACACCGGCAGCCACTGCTCGGAAGCAAAGAGCAGGAGCAATGACAGCGGCAGCAGACTGATGGCCGCCATGCCGACCTGGCGCGTGCTGGCCCGCTTGCCGACCGTGGCTTGCACCACACGGCCGAGTACCTGCATTGGCCCGATCAGCGCACCGACCCAGGCCGCATTTGCGGCAGAGATGCCATGTGCCTGCAAGACTGGGATCATGTGCAGCGACATCGCCGCGAACACCAGTGCATTCAGCGTCACAGCCGCCGTGACGAGATAGAACACCGGTTCGCGCATGACCGCGGTGAGATTGCGGGATCGGGTTTCCGTCCGCGCTGGGGGTGTGCCGTGTGCCGGGCCGCGTCCCTTTGGCAGGCTGGCATGGATGGGCAGGCAGATCAGCAGGTTCGCGGCCGCATAGATCAACCAGACCTCGCGCCAGCCGACGTGTTGCAACAGCGTTTGCGTCAGCGGCCAGAATACCGTGCTGGCGAAACCGCCGAACAACGTCAGGTGCGTGATCGCCCGGCGATAGTTGCTGCCATGGACCTGCGTGATGACCGCGAAGGCCGGCTGGTACAAGGTCGCGCTCATGGCCACGCCGATACCGGCCCACACGAGGTAAAGCTCCGTCGCGTTGTGTACCCGCGAGAGGCACGCGAGCATGACGGCGGCCAGCAAGGCGCCGCTTCCCATCAGCAGACGTCCACCGATGCGGTCGATGATGCTGCCGGCCGCGGTCGAAAGCAGTCCCGAGATCAGCAAGGCCACCGAATAAGCCCCGACGATGGCGGGCTTGGACAGGCCGAGTTCGTCCTGCATGGGCTGCATCAGGACGCCGTAGGCGTAGAACATCGACCCCCACGCGACGATCTGCGTCAGTCCGAGCGAGGGAATCAGCCAGCCGCGAGAGCGCGGGATGGTGTTGTCCATGATTACGCTTGGCGCTCGTACCAGCCGCGCGAGCGGTTGACCACGCGCACCACCAGCAGCATCACCGGCACCTCGATCAGCACGCCAACCACGGTGGCCAGCGCCGCGCCCGAGTGGAAGCCGAACAGACTGATGGCGGCGGCCACGGCCAGCTCGAAGAAGTTGCTCGCGCCGATCAGTGCCGAGGGGCCGGCGATGCTGTGCTTCTCGCCTACCTTGCGGTTGAGCCAGTACGCCAGCCCGGAATTGAAGAACACCTGGATCAGGATCGGCACCGCCAGCATGGCGATCACCAGCGGTTGCCGGATAATGGCCTCTCCCTGAAAGGCGAACAGTAGCACCAGCGTCAGTAGCAGCGCGGCGATCGACAGCGGGCCAATACGTTCCAGCGCCCGGTCGAACGCAACCTGACCCCGGCGCAGCAGCGCCCGGCGCCAGAGCTGCGCGAGGATGACAGGAATGACGATGTAGAGCGCGACCGACACCAGTAGCGTGGCCCATGGCACGATGATCGACGACAGGCCCAGCAGGAGGCCGACGACGGGCGCGAAGGCGAACACCATGATGGTGTCGTTCAGCGCCACCTGCGACAGCGTGAACACCGGATCGCCGCCGGTCAGCCGGCTCCACACGAACACCATCGCCGTGCAGGGCGCGGCGGCCAGCAGGATCAGCCCGGCGATGTAGCTGTCCAGCTGCCCGGCCGGCAGCCACTGTGCGAAGACATGGCGGATGAAGATCCACGCCAGCAGCGCCATCGAAAACGGCTTGACCGCCCAGTTCACAAACAGCGTGACGCCGATGCCGCGCCAGTGTCGCCTGACCTGGCCGAGTGCGCCGAAGTCCACCTTCAGCAGCATCGGCACGATCATCACCCAGATCAGCAAGCCCACCGGCAGGTTGACCTGGGCGACTTCCAGCTGGCCAATGGCCTGGAACGCGCCCGGCGCGAACTGGCCCAGCGCGATGCCGGCAACGATGCACAGCAGCACCCACAGGGTCAGATAGCGCTCGAAGCTGCTCATGGCAGATGCGGCCGGCGCGTGACCGGCCGCTTCGGTTTCTGTAGTCATCGCGCCGCCCTTACTGGCGGCCGATGTCGCGCAGCTCGCGCTGCAACGACATGGCGTCCAGGCGCTGGAGCGGCAGCGACAGGAACAGTTCAATGCGTCGGCGCAGCGTGATCGCGGCGTCGAGGAACGCTTTGCGCTGTTGCTCCTCAGTGCCCTCGACGGCTGCCGGATCAGGGACGCCCCAATGCGCCGACACCGGCTTGCCCGGCCACAGCGGGCAAGCCTCCCCAGCAGCGTTGTCGCAAACTGTAAAGATGAAGTCGAACACCGGCGCACCCGGTGCCACGAACTCGTCCCAGCTCTTGCTGCGGTAGCCGGTCGTCGGCAGGTGCAGCCGCTCCAGCGTGGCAAGTGCCAGCGGATGAACCTCGCCCTTGGGGTGACTGCCCGCCGAATAAGCGTGGAAGCGGCCCTTGCCCAGCTCGTTGAGCATGCCTTCGGCAAGGATGGAGCGGGCGGAATTACCCGTGCAAATGAACAATGCGTTGTAGATCGTGTCGGTCATGGCGTCAGCAGTCGCAGCGGGTGGATTCGGAAACCTCGCACACTCCGCCTTGGCAGCAATGCTCGGTCAGGTAGCCGATCAGGCCGTTCATGTGGTCGTATTCGGCGCGATAGATCAGGTTGCGGCCTTGCTGCTCGATGCTGACGAGGCCGGCGTGGGCCAGTTCCTTCAGATGGAAGGACAAGGTGTTGCGGGCCACGTCGAGCTGGTCGGCCAGCACGCTGGGCGTGAGTCCTTCCGGGCCGGCGACGACCAGGGCGCGGAACACACGCAGGCGCTGGGTGTGCGCCAAGGCGCTCAGGGCGGAAACGGCTTGATCTTCGTTCATGATTCGATAGTACAACAATTATTGAATTAATGGATAAGAATCAGCGGGCAAGTCATTCATGGCTTCGCGGCATACCGCCGTCGAGTTCTTGGACTATGTTCCGCGCATCACGCCCATCAAAGTCATCGCGGCAGCAAGATGCTTCTATCAAGAGCGGCGGATGCCTTCTCGCACCACGGACTAGTTCAAGGGAAGGCAGGATGCCTAGCGGGCGATAGAACTGCACTGCATCCTGATGCGATGTGACCATGTTTGGCCCACACCGCAGGCGCGTGAACGCAAAGTGCGTTGGATTGAACCAAGCAAAATGCTTCGCCGCAAGATGCTATGTCGATATATCAGGATGCCGAAACAAGCATGACATGCGCGGATTTCTCCAGGTCCCTCTGGACGTGGAGCAGCGGATGCAATCCCCTGCGCCTTGTGAAACCGTGGGGATATCAGACCATATCGAATCGGTCTTGATGTGCTTGACGCACCCCATGACGCTGGCACCGTGAGCGCAATTGTCGAGCGTGCTTCTTCCTTATTACTCGACGGACCGGCAACTGGTCAATTCTTGCATATCGAGCAAGAGAGAACCACCTGTGACGGGTGCCATGATCTCTTCCGTCCATGTTCCAGGGCATCGCCCCAGGCATCAGCCACAGGCATAACGAAAAAACAGCCCCTTGGTGGGGCAAGAAGGAGCCGGTGATGTAGCGCTTCCGAAAGGAGACGAAAACATGCACAAGGAGCCACCACTATCAAAGGTGTTCTATCGTCCCATCGAAGCTGCCATACGGTGGGCTGGGTTGTTGCGGTACGAAGCGGTGATCGTCGCATCGATCGCATCACCGCGTTGTCTGCCGCAGATGTTGGACTGCCCGCGATGGAACGAGTGTCGGCTGTACTCGGAACGCATCTACGACGGTATCCTCAACGCCGAACTACCCTTCGGCAAGAACGGGATCACACTTAATGACCCAGATCTGGTGAGTTCACTCGATCTGACCGTCCGCCATGTCGATCTGAAGCGGTGGATGCGCACCCACTATCCCGAGCATCGGCCGGGATTTCTGTTCAGTCGCGGCGAGCGCATGGTGCATCCCTTCATCACCATCGAGACAGGACAGGCAATCCTGCTGGAACGGCTGGCTCTGCAGGCCGCGCTGGACCATAGCCGACGCGAGATGCGCGAACTGCAACAGCAACACGAAGTCTTGCTAAAGCAGTCCGCCGTACTGCTGGCTCCCAAGCAGTGCGTGATCAGTGATCGGGCGGAAACTACATACCTGAACATCATCGGCGGCATGCTGACGCTGATGCTGAGCCAATCCCCATCCGGCGTGCCGTACTCCAGCTTCAAGACGCAGGAGGCCATCGTCACCGCATTGCTCGCCCACTATGGCGGCACCATGGGCATCACGGAGCGAACCTTGAACGGCAAGTTCGCCAATGCCAGGAAGAATGTCCGTAGCGCAGCCGCGTGAATTCTTCCATCTTGTATGTGCAGTCGCGGAGATTGCATTTGCAATGTTTTTCCGCAGCCATGTCTATTGAATAGAGGTCACGCCAACAAACGCTACTGAGCGTTCAGGAGTGACCGCCATGTCGCAAATACCTGTACTGCCACCGCACGAGCGCCGCATCCTGCGGCTCGATGAAGTTGAAGCGAAGTCCGGCTTCAAACGCGCCCACATCTACAACCTGATGAAGAAGCGCCAGTTTCCGCAGGCGTTGCGCCTGGGCGTGCGCGCCGTGGGCTGGGATTCGGTCGAGATCGACCAGTGGATCGCCGAACGCCTCAACAACCGGACCTGACCCGCTCCCCCTCGATTTTCCCATCGCCAAACGGAGAGCGCCATGCAGGTCGTATCCATAATTTCAACGAAAGGCGGCGTAGGCAAGACGACTACGGCCGCCAACCTCGGCGGCCTCGCCGCGGACGCGGGGCTGCGTGTGCTGCTGCTCGATCTCGACGTGCAGCCGACCTTGTCGTCCTATTACGAGCTGGCACACCGCGCTGCCGGCGGTATCTATGAGTTGCTGGCGTTCAACGAACGCGCCCTCGATCAGTTGGTGTCCCGCACCATCATCGCGGGCCTGGACCTGGTGCTCTCGAACGATCACCGGGGTGAACTGAACACGTTGCTACTGCACGCGCCAGACGGACGCCTGAGACTGCGGCACCTGCTGCCGGCGCTGGCGCCGCTTTATGACCTGGTGCTGATCGACACCCAGGGTGCACGCTCGGTGCTGTTGGAGATGGCGGTGCTCGCCTCTGACCTGGCGCTGTCGCCCGTGACCCCGGAAATTCTCGCTGCCCGCGAACTGCGACGCGGCACCATGCAGTTGCTGGAGGACATCGCGCCATACCGGCACCTCGGCATCGAACCGCCATCCCTGCACCTGCTCATCAATCGCGTCCACCCCGTGTCCGCGAATGCACGGATGATCCAGCAGGCGCTGCGCGACCTGTTCCAGGACCATGCCGGCATATGCGTGCTGGGCACCGACGTGCCGGCCATCGAGGCCTATCCGCGCGCCGCAACCCGCGGCCTGCCGGTGCATCGCGTCGAGCATCGCCAGCCGCCGGGCAGAGTTGCGCCCGCCGCGCTCGACACCATGCGCGCGCTCGCCGGCGAACTGTTCCCACAGTGGCAAGACAGATTTGCCCTCGTGTCCGGCCGTCCTCCTCGTTCCATTGAAACCGGGAGGTCACATGGCGAACGCACATGAACTGGCCCGCGGCCACAAACGGCTGCGCGCCCTGATTGAGTTTGCGGTGAGCGAAGGCTGGCACGTCAAGCGCACACGGGGCGGACACCTCAAGTTCACCAAGGCCGGCTGCGCCGCCATCTACACCAGCTCAACAGCGAGCGACTACCGGGCGGATCTCAACGCCCGTGCACAGATCCGCCGCGCCGAGCGCGAGGCCCGCATGGCCCGGGCCGTCAACGCCGAGGGATGTGGTCATGGCTGAGATGACCTCCCAGGACATGGCCGGCAAGCTGCTTGCCGCCGGGTTCGAGCGCAGTGGGCCATCGGCCACGGCCTTGAGCGACCCGATCGCCGACACGCCGATGGTCGTGACGCTGGACCAGTTGCGGCCCTACGACCACGACCCCCGCAAAAAGCGCAACTCGGCCTACGATGAAATCAAGGCCTCCATCCGAGAGCGCGGCCTGGACGCGGCGCCAGCGATCACACGCCGTCCTGGCGAGGCGCACTACATCATCCGCAACGGCGGCAACACCAGGCTGGCGATCCTGCGTGAACTCTGGGCGGAGACCAAGGACGAACGCTTCTTCCGCATATCGTGCCTGTTCCGGCCGTGGCCTGCGCGCGGAGAGATCGTCGCCCTGACCGGGCACCTCGCCGAGAACGAACTACGCGGCGGCCTCACGTTCATCGAGCGCGCCCTGGGCGTCGAGAAAGCCCGCGAGTTCTATGAGGCTGAAAGCGGCACCACCCTGAGCCAGTCCGAGCTGGCCCGCCGCCTGGCCGCCGACGGCTTCCCAGTCCAGCAGTCGCACATCAGCCGCATGGCTGACGCGGTGCGCTACCTGCTGCCCGCGATCCCGACCGTCCTATACGGGGGCCTCGGCCGCCACCAGGTCGAGCGGCTGTCGGTCATGCGCAAAGCCAGCGAACGCACGTGGGAGCACTATGCCAAAGGCCGCTCCCTGCCGCTGGACTTCGACAGCTTCTTTCTGGAGGCGCTGTCGCAATTTGATGTCCAGCCCGACGAGTTCTCGCCGCCGCGTGTGCAGGACGAGTTGATCGGTCAGATGTCCGAGCTGCTGGGCATCGACTACGACGTGCTCGCCTTGGACCTGACCGAATCCGAGAGCCGCCACCGCGCCCTGGTCAGCGACCCAACCCCGCCATCGGCGCCGCCGGCATTGCCCGAGCCTGGGGCCATCGCACGGCCGCCGATCGAACCGGCACCGCCCCCCACTACAACTGCACCTTCTGCGGGCCACTCTGCCGACGCGCCGACAAGGCCCCGGGACGATGGGGCCCCGAGCGAGGCATCCGCAGCCAGCCCTGCGGCAGCGAATGGCGGTCTGCTTGACGAGCACATCATCTCTCCGGCACCCACGACGGAGCGGCTCCAGTCCATCCAGCGCATGGTCGCCGACCAGTTGGGCGATGCGCTGCCGCCCGACTTCTCGGCCAACGTCTTGCAGTCGATTCCCGTGCAGGCCGGTGGCCTCTATCCCATCTCGGACATCTGGTATATCGACCCTGGCCTCGACACACCCGACCGCCTGCGCATCCACATCGCGCAGTTCGCGCGCGAGATCGCGGGCGAGGCCGACCTGGACGCGTGTGTCGAGGATCGTTCTGATGGCATCGGGTTCACGTGTCGTGCCCCAGCCCAGGCTTCGTCGCCGCTCGCACGCGCCGTGCTCGCACTACTGGTTTCCCTGGCCGGTCAGCAGCCAGCCGGCGTCGGCTTGGACAGCGGGCAACTCATCACAGACCTGCCAGCGCTGTTGCACGGCCAGGGTCAACGTCGTGACGGCGGGGCCCGGCGATTGAGCGACACCGCGCTGGTCAAGCTGTTTCGTCTGCTGCGGCTGGCCCGGCGCCTGCTGGATCTGGAAGCCGGCGCTGTCGGTTCTGGGATCTGAGCGAGGGAGGCCTGCATGTCCGCACCGAACCCACTCAACCAGGCCGTCATCGCGCAGGCACTCTACGACCTACGAAACGGGCAACTGCGTCGCTGCAAGGCGATGGGGTTCGGCGAGGAAGAGCTGGATGCGCTCAAGCATCCGGCGCTGATCAGCGTGCTGGCCAATGCCAACGTCTCCTGGTGCTCTGTCTCGGTGAACCGGGAAGTGCTCCGGCGATTGCTCAAACAGGCGCAGGACGTGGAGAAGGAGATCGCCACCGTCGATCGCATGCTGCGCCTGGGTGCCAGTACCGAAATGGTGAGCCGCTTCTACGGGCTGACACATCAGGAAGTCGCACTTCGGCGCGAAGTTCTCGGCCTGCCCAAACGCAAGGGGCGCCATCCGGTTCTGGACGAGGAGCAGGACACCGAGCTGTGGCGGCGCTGGAAGGTCGTGACCAGCAGCAGGAACGTCGAGCTGGAGGATGAGACCTCGGTTCTTGATGCGGCAATGGACCTCGCCGAAGGCATGGAGCTGCCGCTGTCGGTGGTCTGGGCTGCGATCAAGAACTGGATCGATCAGGGACTGGGTTGAATCATGGCCGTGGACGACGCTGCACCACGAGCACCACGCCAAGGTCCGGTCGCCCTCGCTGATCTGTTCGACAGCGCGCTGAAAGACCTTGCACCGAAACCTCGCCCACTAGCACCGGCTCCCGCCTTCGCATCCGCGACGTCTCCTGTGTCTGCAACCGGCGACGGTTTCCTGTTCAGTGGAAATCGGCACGAGAGCGTGCCGCGACGGCTGTTCCTCGACCGACGCCTGACGCCGCTGGAACGCAATGCCTGGCAAGTCTTCCGGATGATGCTCAACGAGGATGGCGTCACGGCGTTTCCGACGTATGAGCAACTTCGCCCGTGGCTCGCGTCAATGCCCTGCGCCGGACAGGCCTCCCACGAGACCGTGGCACGGGCGCTGACGCTGTTGCGCCTGACGCGCTGGTTGAGTCTCGTGCGCCGCAGGCGCGACCCCAAGACCGGGCGCATCCTCGGCAACCTCTACGTCCTGCACGATGAGCCCCTGACCCCGTTCGAGGCGATGCAGCTCGACCCGGACTACCTGCAGCTCGTCAGCCAAGCCCTGGGCCATTCGGCCAGGGCCGTTCAGGTCGTGGGCTTGCACACGCTCAATGAGATCGCCGAAGACCCGCTGCTGTCTGGCCGCATGCTGCCCTCGCGGCTGCAGGTCCTTGCCGAACGCCTCGCAAGCCAAGGCATTGGGTCGCAGGAGAGTTATCCACAGGAGGACACGGTTCACGATTCCGAAGAAGGGGCGCCGAGCCTTCTTCGGAATTCTGATCGGCCCTCTTCGGATTCCGAAGCAGGGCCAAAACACGCAGCAGACGGCGCTCTTCGGAATCCGAAACAGGACCGTACTGTACGTAGTAGTCGTATTAATGAAGTACGTACTACCGCGCGTGAGCGTGGGCAGGCGCGCGCGATGCCGGGAGTTCGTCTGCCTGATCGCTTTCTCGGCTTGAAAGATGAACAGCAGGCCGGCGCCATGGTGGCATTGCAGCAGGTCGATGCCCCGCTACGCCAGGCCGTGCTGGACGAATGGGCGGATCGCTGTCGTGGCAGCACCATCCGCAACCCGGCAGGCTACCTGTTCGGCATCATCCAACGTGCCATCCGTGGCGAGTTCAACGCATGGGCCAGGCAAGCTGGGTCAGCACCGCCACCTGCCCCTGCACGAGATGCACCGCCTGAGCCACCGCGCAATGTAGTTCCGCCCGAGGTAGCCCGGCAGCACATCGACCGGCTGCGCGACCTTCTGCGCAGTAGCTGAGCGCGACGAGCGACAAGGGCGTGAAGCAGACGCCCGTGGCCGTCAGTAGAGCTATCCCCTGGGGATAGATGTGATGCAAGGCGTAACACCGAAAGACACAGGCTGGGTGCTTCTGTCCACGGTGCTGCAGTGGCGTCCGGTTCCTGAGCGCACCCACCATCTGCGCGAGCAGCGCTCTGTGGCGTTTGATGGAGCTATCCCCTGGGGATAGCTCGCATTGCGGGCCGCCACCACCACGACAACCGGGGACCAGTTCATTTCGGTTTGTTGACTGACTGCCTTCCGCTGCATGCCGATCCTGACCGCTCCTTTTCCCAAGCGAGCGGACACCATGGCAACCAACGAACCTCTGCAACTCAATCTCGGCTCTTTGCGCAGCGCGATGTCGCTGACGCTTCACACCCACCACGCATCGCGCATCTGGCATGGCCGCGCCGCCGCCGAGGGGCGACCCGGCATCGTCGGCCTGAACGGCTACATCGCCGTGATGAACAAGATGAAGCGCGGCTCGGAACAGGATGACCCGTACAGCGACTGGTGGATGTTGCGCATCGAGGAAAAGCTCGACCAGGCCAAGACCACGTTGCAATCGCTGCGCGAGCAGGTGGACCAGGCATTGGCCGGCGTGCCAGCGGCGTTGAGCCTGGGCGAGAACCTCAACGTGCAACCGGTGAAGCTCCCCTTGTTCGTGAACGCGCAGCTCGGCTTTGCCGCGGTCTATCTCCTGGCCGACTATGACGACATCGCCCGCAAGCTGATCCTCGCCCATCACACCGCGCTGATCGATCGCTCGACATTGGAGCGGTGGCTCAACGAAGGCGCTCACACGCTGCGCAGCCTGTTCAGCCTGGCCCAGCAGTACCGCTACTCGGGATGCACCCGCGACGACTTCGCGGCCAAGAACGCCGCAGCGCGGGCGGCGCTGGAGAAGTTCGGCGACTTGCCGCAGGACGTGCTCGAAGGCGCTCGCCGCTCGAAGTTTGCGCCGCCCGTCGTGCGCCGCGGCCTGCAACAGCGCAGTGATAGCGCTGCCGCAGCCGCACCTCCCAGCGACGAAGGCACTGCCGCCGATCCGGCCGAGGCCAGCACCGGCGAGGACGAACAGGCATGAGCGACCCGAACCGCGAACCTCGCTACTTCCGTGGTCTGGAACAGCCAGCCTTCATGCGGCTGGAACACGCGGCCTCTCTAAAAGGCCTTTTAAAGCCTTTTAAAGGTAAAGGGGACTTCGAGGCCTGGGCCAGCCAGTGCTTCGCCATGCGCGACGAGTTGATTGCCCTGGCGCAGCGACAGGTGCTGCCACAGGCGTGCGGGCATCCCTTCCACCTGCTTCCCGTCGAGCTGGCCCAGCAGACCACTGGCGCAGGCACGACCTTTCTTCGCTGGCGCAAGCACGATCGATCGGCCATGGGCGTGGCGTTGTGGCAGGAGCTGATGGCGAGCCCCAGCACGCCGGTCAACCTGCTGCACGACCTGCACGAGATCGAACTGCAGCGCGTCATGCTGAACATGCAGATCAGCCTGCTGCACACCCTGGGCAGGCAAGCACAGGAATGCGCCAGCAAGGCCGCGCAGGCGGACAACACCTACCTGCGCCGGCTCGCGTCCGTTCCTGCCGCAGTGCGCGATCGGTGATTGCGCCTGCCATCCGAGCACGCGCCCGAGCCCAACGAGGCACGGGTATTTCAACCACCACGGAGATTCCAACATGAGCACACAATTCATCGGCGAGGGCAACATCGGATCGCCTCCCGAGTACCGCGAATTCCCCAATGGCAACGACGATCCTCGCCGGTTGCTCCGGCTGAACGTGTACTTCGACAACCCCGTCCCCACCAAGGGCGGCGAGTTCGAGGACCGCGGCGGCTTCTGGGCGCCGGTGGAACTCTGGCACCACGACGCCGACCGCTGGCAGCAGCTCTACCAGAAGGGCATGCGGGTGCTGGTCGTCGGCCGCATGGAGCGCGACCCCTGGACGGACAACGAAGATCAGCCGCGTGAGACTTGGCAGGTCAACGCGCGCAGTGTCGGCATCCTGCCGTACCGCATCGAGTCTGTGGCCCTCAGCCCGAAGCCACAGGAGGCAGAGCCGAAGCCCCAGGCCACCCAGGAATCGACGGCGCCGAAAGAGACCAAGCGCAGGAAGTGATCGGGCATGGAGGGCGGCTGCCGCAGTGCTTCGCCGCCCTCCATGCGCTGCGAATTATCCCCAGGGGATAGCTCCACCAACGTCCACCGAGTTCCACGCGCGCTCCCGGAAATCGCGGCTCTCGGCCCGCACACTTCCGGCCACGCACCTTCCCCGCACTCGCCATTTCATCGGCGTGAAAGCGGTCGCTGCCGCATGCGGCTTGTTTGCTGCTGCCAGGGGCTGCGCTCGGCATCCTCGATCCCAGCAACTCCATGAACAACAGGAATCGGGATGGACGGATATGCGGCTGTTCTTGTGCGAGAAGCCCTCCCAGGGCAAAGACATTGGCCGGATTCTCGGCGCCACGCAGCGCGGTGAAGGCTGCCTCAACGGTTCCGGCGTCACGGTCACCTGGTGCATCGGCCATCTCGTGGAGGCGGCGCCGCCCGAGGCCTACGACGAGCAGCTCAAACGATGGTCCGTTGAGCAGTTGCCCATCATTCCCCAGCACTGGCGGGTCGAGGTCAAACCGAAGACCGCCACGCAATTCAAGGTCGTCAAGGCGCTCTTGGCGAAGGCGACTCACCTGGTTATCGCCACCGATGCCGACCGCGAGGGCGAATTGATCGCCCGCGAGATCGTGGAGCTTTGCGGCTACCGCGGCCCCATCGAACGCCTGTGGCTGTCGGCGCTCAACGATGCGTCCATTCGGGCGGCACTGGGCAAGCTGCGGCCTTCGGCCGAGACGCTTTCGATGTACCACTCGGCGCTGGCGCGCTCCCGTGCGGATTGGCTCGTGGGCATGAACCTGAGCCGGCTGTTCACGGTGCTGGGGCGACAGGCGGGTTACGACGGCGTGCTGTCGGTCGGCCGCGTACAGACCCCGACGCTCAAGCTCGTTGTGGACCGCGACCGCGAGATCGCGCGCTTCGTGTCCGTACCATACTGGGCCATCGCCGTGTCCCTGTTCGCAGGCGGTTCGACTTTCGCCGCGCAATGGGTTCCACCCGATGCGTGCACCGACGACGCAGGCCGCTGCCTGCGGCAGCCGGTCGCACAGCAGACCATGCAGCAGATCCGCGCTGCGGGCAGTGCCCACGTCGTGTCGGTGGAGACTGAGCGTGTCCGCGAAGGCCCGCCGCTGCCGTTCGACCTGGGCACCTTGCAGGAAGTGTGTTCCAAGCAGCTTGGGCTGGACGTGCAGGAAACCTTGGAGATTGCCCAAGCCCTGTACGAGACGCACAAGGCCACGACGTACCCCCGCTCGGACTCCGGCTACCTGCCCGAGAGCATGTTTGCCGAAGTGCCCACCGTTCTCGACAGCCTGCTCAAGACCGATCCCTCGCTGCGCTCGATCATGGGCCAGCTCGACCGCTCGCAGCGCTCGCGCGCCTGGAACGATGGCAAGGTCACGGCGCACCACGGCATCATCCCGACGCTCGAACCGGCGAAGCTCTCCGCCATGAGCGAGAAGGAACTGGCCGTGTACAGGCTCATCCGGTCGCATTACCTGGCGCAGTTCCTCCCTCACCACGAGTTCGACCGCACTGTGGCCAAGTTTTCGTGCGGGGGGCAGAACCTGGCGGCCACGGGCAAGCAGGTTGTCATCCCGGGTTGGCGCCAGGTGCTCGCCGAGCCGCAGGCCGAAGACGGTGATGGCGAGGGCGATACTGCGGTCCGCGCCCAGGTGCTGCCCGCGCTGCCGAAACTGTATGAGGGCCTGGCATGCCAGGTGGCCGACGTCGATCTCAAGGCACTCAAGACGCTGCCGCCCAAACCGTACACGCAAGGCGAGTTGGTCAAGTCCATGAAAGGCGTCGCCAAGCTGGTGTCCGATCCCCGCCTGAAGCAGAAGCTCAAGGATACGGTTGGCATCGGCACCGAAGCGACGCGGGCCAACATCATCGGCGGCCTGATCGCTCGCGGCTACCTCGTGAAGAAGGGGCGCGCCATCCGCGCCTCGGATGCGGCTTTCACTTTGATCGATGCCGTGCCTGCGGCGATTGCCGACCCTGGCACCACCGCCGTCTGGGAACAGGCGCTCGACATGATCGAGGCCGGACAGCTCACCCTGGACGTGTTCATCGGCAAGCAGGCCGCGTGGATTTCGCAGTTGATTGCGCAGTACGGCAGCGCCTCCCTGTCCATCAAGGTTCCCCAAGGGCCGGCATGCCCGCAGTGCGGCGCACCCACGCGCCAGCGCAGCGGCAAGAGCGGCCCGTTCTGGTCGTGCAGCCGCTACCCGGACTGCAAAGGCACGCTGCCAGTCGAATCCGGCAGCTCCAAGCGCGGCGCCTCGCGCCCGCGCCGTAGCGGCCGCAAAGGCTCCTGACCGCCCCCGTTCCCCGTGAGCCGTGCCCGCCTTCGGCGGCGTGGCCCCTGTCCCGCACTCCGCCGCATGCCCTGCGGGACGCCCAGCGCGCAACGCCTTCTTGATCCGTGTGCGCGTCCCGCCCAGCCGTCCCCGGCCGCGGGACCTGAAGGTAGCTTCTCTGCGAGCCGCACCACGCGCGTTCTGTTGATCTGCGTTTCTTCCGCCCTCTGCGAAGGGTCTCCCGGTGGCTTGCCAGGCTGCACGAGCCACCGGGAGACCCTTCGTGGTCAGCGGTAATCGGTGCCGGTGCCCGCCGGTGCAAAAACGGGCTCCCTTTGTGCGCGGATGTGCGCCAGACGATGCCGGCCCCAGCCACGACATGGGCCGGGTGTGATTGCTTGATGAGCAGACGGTTCTAGCGACGACCGGGCCTGCCAATCAGCCCACGGGTGGTTCCTCTTTTCTCCCGAGCCGAAGGCCGTTGGGCCTTCGGCGCCATTCTCCTGCCCATCAACGTCCCGGCCCGGCCATTGGCCTGGGCCACACGAACAGGAGAGACGACATGCACCCTCAACCTTGCGCACCGCTGCTGTACGGCAGACGGAGGTCGAGAACGGCATGCCCGCCTATCGCGCGGCCATCGCCAATGGTACGCTCGGCTGCAGCCGAGGCCGTAGCCCAAAGGCTGGACTACCTCTTTTGCAGAGGTAAACCTCGGGATGAACTGGGCGAAAACATGCCTTATGTGCCCGCCTTACGGCGAGCTGTTTCCGATGCTTCGCGCAGGATTTCCCGCCCCCCATTCGCTGCGATTGCGGCCACGATGACGCCCAGCACCAGATCCGGGATGTTCGACCCGAACCCCATCACCAGCACCCCGGACAGCACAATCGCACCATTGACGATGGAGTCGTTGCTGGTAAAGATCGCTGACGCCTTGAAGTTCACATCTTCCCCGCGATGGCGGCGCAGTAGTCTGAGGCACACTAGGTTCAAAGCCGCGTTCAGCGCGGCCATGGCCATCATGGCTGGGCCGACAGGCTCTTCCCCTCCAGCGAAGCGGCGTAGGACTTCCAACAGCAGCAGCGCGGCCAGGCCGATTAGCAAGAAACCCGACAAGCGGGCCGCGCCCACCTTGACCGTTGCCGCACGACCGACGGCATACAGGCTAACCGCATAGACCGACGCATCGGCGAGGTTGTCCAACCCGGCGCCCATCAGCGCCGTAGAGCCAGCCCAGATGCCAAGGGCAATGCCGGCGGCGGACTGCGTCAGGTTGATCAGCAACACAGTCAGAAGAATCTTTCGGTCCTTCGCATCGCTCGCATCTAGGCGGCCCAACTCGTCGTTTTCGTGATTTCTGTGGTTTTCAGCCATGCATTGTTCCTTCCAAATCGATGGATGCTGAAGCCTGTAGCGGCTGGAGAGTCAAGGCGCAGATGCAACGAACTTGCCACAGGGTCTTCCCGGACGCCCTTGACTCTACCGTAGCTAGAAGGTTTTCCAATCCAGTCAGAGCTTTAGGACAGAACAGATGAGCACCAATGCGCCCCCTTCATTGCGACTGTCATCCGGTATGGCTGCTATCCACTGATCCGTGGCGCCACTGCGGTTGTGCTCTTCGGCGAGCTCGCGACCGGCCGGCCGTCTTTTCCGACGGAGCTACTCACAGTGATCGTCGCGCTCGCTTGTGCCGCCTTGCTAGAGGGCGGGCGGCCTTTCCACTCCCCGTTGAGCCAGTAGCGGCGTTCCAAGCTGTGGTTGGCCGTCGGCGCATGGCTCGGCTTCTTGGTCGTGCATCTGGCCTTCCAGCACTCCAATCTGGGATACCGGGTCGGGCCGTTGGGATTGTTGATCGGGGTGGCTGAAGCCCATCGCTGGCATCACAAGCGTGAGCACGAAGACGCCCAAGTCAACTACGGCGATTTCTGGATGCCCGGGGGCCACTTGTTCAGCGCTTTCCGGTCGCAAAAGCACACGCTGGGCGCCAAAGAGTGACACTCAAGAAAGATGGACTTTCCAATGGACTACGGCCCGCAGCTTGTCTATCCCTTCCGGAGCCGGCCAGCAGCGGCAAACGCTTGCGCTGCTGGCTATACGATCTTGCCCACGTCGCATTCTTGCGCGAGTCGGGCCTTGCGGCTTCTTGCGAAGCGATCGCGAGTTGCGTGGCGTGCCCATGAGTCGGGCCGCGTCGTGGCGCACTGCTACCTTGGCCTGCACCTGCACCTGCGCAGCCACGCCGCGATGCTCGGTCTGGCCTGGAGAACCCGTAAGGTGGCGGAGATTGCGGCGCGCAGGTCGTCCGGCTCGCGCTGGCTCCTGTGGGCCACGCCCTCGGTCGCACGCCGTCTCAAAACGTCAGAATCGCGCGCTTTCGCATGATGGAGCGCGGCACGTGGCTCTCAGAACTGGACCCGATCACTTCCAGCACCGATGACACGCTCGAGCTTCAGGCGGGCTCGGCCAAGCTGTTGAGAATGCCGCACTCGCGCGAGGTTCGGGCGCTATCGCAGGAGCGTCGCAGATCCATTAACTCGCGCTCCAAGGCGCGCAATTCCTTCATCTTGGTCCGCACTTGCGCGATATGAGCGTCGACCAGCGCGTTCACCTCGCCGCAGCCCAACTCTGGCCGATCCCGTAAGTTCAGCAGTTGACGGATCTCATCCAGCGTCATGTCCTTCGCCCGGCAGCGGCGGATGAACAGCAAGCGCTGCAAATGGACTTCGTCATAGAGCCTGAAGTTGCCCTCGCTACGTGCAGGCTCGGGCAGCAAGCCTTCTGACTCGTAAAAGCGCACGGTCTGCACCAAGCAATCTGCCTTCTTGCCCAGTTCACCGATCCGCATCATGGTTGCTTCCTATAAAAAACTTGACTCTATATCTACTAGAGGTTTTCTAATGATGGCATCCGGGGAAAACCTTGTCAATGAAGAGCGATCTATGAACAAAGAACCTTCCAGCCCATGCGCCTGCTCCGGCGGCAATGGCCAACAGACGGCGTGCGCCAGTGAGCAGGCCAGCACTGAAACCACCGTTTTCCACGTGAGCAACATGGATTGCCGCAATGAGGAAGCACTGGTGCGGCGAACGCTGGAGGGCATGCCCGGTGTCGAGCGGCTCCTGTTCGATCTTCCGCAGCGTTTGTTGACCATTTCGCACCGCGAAGTCTCGGCCGATGCCTTGGAGCAAGCGCTGAATTCGGTGGGCATGAAGGCTCAGGCTGTCCGAGACGCCGCCGTGTCGACCACCTACCGCATCGAGAACATGGACTGCCCGAGCGAGGAGAAACTCATCCGCTCGCACCTCGGGGCAGTCGAGGGAATTCAGGACCTCGACTTCGACCTCGCTGAGCGCACCCTGTCGGTGAAACACCTCGCTCAGGCACGCGCGCAGATGGAGCAGGTCCTGGCCTCGATCGGCATGCGCGCCAAGGAGCAGACCTTCGGCCACACGGGGCCGATCGAAGCCGCGGCTGTGATCCCATCCTCGGCCCTGCAGCAGCAACCAACCGCTGCCGTTTCCGCGCCGCCGATCGGCGAGCGGGTGACGTACCGGATCGAGAACATGGATTGCCCGACGGAAGAAGCGCTGATCCGCGACCGGCTGGGCAAGCTGCCGGGTGTGACCGCGCTCGACTTCAATCTGATGCAGCGTGTGCTGGGAGTCCAGCACACGCTGGCGACCTCAGCGCCGATCGAGAAGGCGCTTGCTTCCATTGGAATGCAGGCTGCGCGGCAGGACATGCAGACAGCCACCACGGTACTTCGCATCGCGAAGATGGACTGTCCGACCGAGGAAAGTCTGATCCGCGGCAAGCTGCAAGGCATGCCGGGCGTGCAGGGAATGGATTTCAACCTGATGCAGCGCACGCTCACGGTTCGGCACACACCCGACGCGATCAAGCCGGCAGTCGAAGCCATCGAATCGCTGGGCATGGAAGCCGAGGTCCAGAGGACTGATGAGCCGCGCGATGCCCCGGTGGCCGCGCACAAGACCAATTGGTGGCCGATGGCGGTTTCGGGCGTTGCGGCGGTGGCCGCCGAAGGCGTGTACTGGGTCAACGACGGCAATCATTGGGCCGTGATCGTGCTGGCACTGGTTTCGATCTTCACCGGCGGCCTCAGCACCTACAAGAAGGGCTGGATCGCGCTGAAGAACCTCAACCTGAACATGAACGCCCTGATGGCCATCGCGGTCACCGGCGGCATGGCGATCGGCCACTGGCCGGAGGCCGCCATGGTCATGTTCCTGTTCGCGTTGGCGGAAGTGATCGAGGCGAAGTCGCTGGACCGCGCCCGCAACGCCATTCGGGGGCTGATGGACTTGGCGCCCGAGACCGCGACCGTGCGGCAGGCCGATGGCTCATGGACAGAGCTGCCGGCCAAGGAGGTCGCAAAGGGCGCGGTGGTCCGCGTGCGTCCTGGCGAGCGCATCGCACTGGACGGCCTGATCACCTCGGGTCGATCGGCCATCAACCAGGCGCCCATCACCGGCGAGAGCCTGCCCGTCGAGAAGGCCGAAGGTGACCAGGTCTTCGCCGGAACCATCAATGAGACCGGCTCTTTCGAATACAAGGTGACCGCAGGCGCCAGCGACTCGACGCTCGCGCGCATCATCCATGCCGTGGAGTCCGCGCAGGGCAGCCGTGCGCCCACGCAGCGCTTCGTCGACCAGTTCGCCCGCGTCTACACGCCGGCGGTGTTCGCGGTGTCCGTGCTGGTTGCCGTCGTGCCGCCGCTCGCCTTCGGCGGCGCATGGTTTGACTGGGTCTACAAGGCCCTGGTACTGCTGGTGATCGCCTGCCCCTGCGCTCTGGTCATCTCCACGCCGGTCACCATCGTCAGCGGCTTGGCCGCTGCCGCCCGACGCGGCATCCTGATCAAGGGTGGCGTCTACCTGGAGGGCGGGCGCAAGCTCAAGGCGTTGGCCCTGGACAAGACCGGCACACTCACACATGGCAAGCCCGAGCAGACCGACTTCGTGCCGCTGATCGGCGAGGCGCAGGAAGTTGCCGCCTGGGCCGCAAGCCTCGCGGCACGCTCGGACCATCCTGTGTCTCAGGCCATCGCCCGCAAGGCGAACCGTGACGGCATCGCGCTGCACGAGGTCGACGACTTCGCGGCGCTGCCTGGCCGCGGCGTGCGCGGCCGCGTCGCCGGGCGCATGTTGCACATGGGCAACCACAGGCTCGCCCAGGAGCTGGGCCTGAGCGAAGCGACGCTCCAGGCTCGGCTGGAGACCCTGGAGCGCCAAGGCAAGACAGCGATCCTGCTGATGGACGATGCGACCGTGCTCGGCATTTTTGCAGTGGCCGACACCGTGAAGGAAACCAGCCGTGAGGCGGTGGCCGACCTGCAGGCGCTGGGTGTGCGCACGCTGATGCTGACGGGGGACAACCAGCACACGGCCGCGGCCATCGCTGCCCAGGTCGGAATCTCTGAAGCCCGTGGTGACCAACTGCCCGAAGACAAGCTCAAGACCATCGAAAGCCTGGTCGGCGGCGAGGGCCAGGTGGGCATGGTGGGCGACGGCATCAACGATTCGCCCGCGCTCGCCCGTGCCGACATCGGCTTCGCCATGGGCGCGGCCGGCACCGACACCGCGATCGAAACAGCCGACGTCGCCCTGATGGACGACGACCTGCGCAAGATCCCCGCCTTCATCCGGCTGTCGCGTAGCACTGCGGCGATCCTCACGCAGAACATCGTTCTGGCCCTTGGCATCAAGGCGGTGTTCCTTGCGTTGACGTTCACAGGGCATGCCACCATGTGGATGGCTGTGTTCGCTGACATGGGGGCAAGTCTTTTGGTTGTCGTCAATGGGCTGCGCCTCCTGAAGTTCAAGGCGGCATGAACAATGGATGAACCATCTCTTCGCAAGACGCAGTGGTACTCACTCGCGATCGTTATATTCGCCGGCGATCAGGCAGCTAAGAGCTACATTGACGCGACAACTCCCTTGGGTTGGTCGCACGAGGTGGCGTCATTCTTCAACCTAGTTCACGCTCTCAATCCCGGCGCGGCGTTCAGCTTCCTTGCTGGCGCGGGCGGCTGGCAGCGGTGGTTTTTTCTGGCGATCGCGTTCGCAATATCGGCATGGCTCGCATGGCTGCTCTCCCGGCCGCTGCGCAAAACGGAAGGCCTTTCGTACAGCCTCATTCTGGGCGGCGCATTGGGCAACGCGTTCGACCGCGCCACGCGCGGGCACGTTATCGACTACATCGACTTTCACCTGCACGGCTGGCACTGGCCCGCCTTCAACATCGCTGACATGGCCATCGTGGGCGGGGCGATCGCGCTGGTGGCCCAGTCGTTCATGAGCGTGGAGAACCCGGCCGCCACAAAGGAGTCCCAGTGACATTGGGACGATCCGGAAATTCGCAATGCACACGGTGCAGGACACCAATCTGAAGAGAACGGCCCCCAGCATGAGCGGCCGCGGCTTGGCCCTCATGCTAGCGCCCACCGCCGCTTTTGCTGCAACGCCCTGTTGCGATGGCGGCGATTGCTGCAACGACGTCGCAATGCCTTGCTGTGAATAAACAGCACGCAAGCCAGTTGACCTGGCAATTATGAAAGTCCATCACGGCGATGCTGGCCTTTTTCGTTCCAATGAGCCGTCACGGAGAGGTGATGATGAAGCTATGCCGGGATCCTGCAAGCTTTAGGACGGTCTTCTTTACCGCATAGCGATATGCTGATGTCACCCGTTCGCCTCGCCTGGCAAGTACAAGTAGTTCGTCGCGGTTTTCTGGCCGTGTCCGCCCGCTTCGCTGGCCCTTTTGCCCCAAACAAGCGCAATCATGCCTGCGTTACCACCAAAGTTCGCCCCCGCCAGTTGCTGTTCCTAAAGGGCATCAAGCTCAACGCCATCGCCGACCGGCCAGCGTATTTCGCATCGCTGCGTGCCCGTCGGGGCCAGCCCATCGTCATCCTCGCAGAGCTGGGACCGGACGAGGCATTCGCCCTGTGGAAGCAGCATGTACTGGGCGACAGGCCTCGCTGACCCAGTTTCGCCTCATCCTCCTGACAGCCCCGCACTTATTGCGGGGCTTTCTTTTTTCCGCGTTCGCCAATCGGGGCTGTTGCAAATGCCGATTTCCGGCTGACGCGGCTCGCCTCGCGCATGAAGCTGCCCGCATGTGTCGCTGATTCGTCAGCACCATGCCAGCAGCCAGAGTTTCCAGGCTGCCGCGGATTCTTTCCGCGCTACCCGCCAGTCCGCCATCGCATCGAGTCTGCGGACGCGCGTCACCCGTGACGCCGATGCTTTTTTCTCAACCGCGTGCGGGAGCTGCCATCCCGTGAGGGACGAGGCCCCGCTTTTTCCAAGGAGCCCGTCCATGTCCCAGCAAGCCTCTTTCGGCCAGTTGGCCTTGATCCATTGCGGCAAGTTCCTGCCGCTCGAAATCCTGCATAGCGCCGCCGGCCACTACATCGGCACGCGCGATACAGAAGGTCCCGTTTCGCGGGAATCCTGCCAGTACTTCCGCAGCTATGCCGCGGCTCAACGTGCCCTCGAAAGAGGCGGCTGGTCCCAGCTCGCCACACCCTGATCCAACTGGAGGAACCACGTCATGAACCAGCTTTTGCCCCAGGAAGTCGTCGATCAGATCATGCGGGAAGAGCAGCATTTCGCCGCCGCGCCCCAAGCCTTCTTCGAGGTCTGGAAGCGCGGCGTCGAGATCGCAGGCCCGCAATGGTTTGGCGACGGCACGCGCGAAGGCCTGAACCAGGCAAAGAGCAAGTGGGATCTGCGTCCCGACATGCTGCGTGCCAACGACGCACTCGGCGTCCTGAGCAGCGGGGAACGCATGTTCCTGTCCGCCATGTTCAGCTTCTACAACGCGCGCGAGGGCGGTGCCATGCTCAAGCGCTGCCACTTCCAAGGACTGTCGGACTTCGATGGTCTCGATCTGCAACGTCGCCAGGTGATCGCCGACCTGCTGCTGAACTACAGCGGTTGGTGAGCCGGTCCCTGGCACACCTTCATCACTGCGTTCACGGGACCCCATGAGGGACATGCGCCTCGTTCGAGGCCATGTCCCTCGCGTTTTCTCCCCGCCCAGCGCCATCCGGCATCAGGCGGTTTCCCCTGCGGATGCCATCGTCCGCAAGGGCTGGCTCCGTTCATTCATCGAAAGGAGCCTTCATGGCCAACAACTACTACGAAGCCACCGGCGTTCTCGTGCTCGACCGTGTGACGCCCGTCATCCAGGCGCTGTTCGGCGCCTTCGCGCTGGACGAGAGCCACCCCGGCAACGGGCAGGCCTACATCGCCCAGATCGCCGAGACCACCAATCCGCAATGGCCGGACGTGCTCGATGGCCTGGAAGACCTGGCCACGCAACTCGGTATTCCGATGCCGGACGACGAAGGGCTGTCGATCCCGCCGCTGCTCGAACTGCTCGCCGTGCACTTCCGTGCCGATGAGGACGAAGAGCTGGGGAACTTGATCGACCGTCATTCGTTCGAGGACACCGCCGATCTCGACGCATTGTTTCTGATCGCCACCCGGTTCGATGACGGGCACCACCTGACCGCCATCCAGTTCGAGGGCTGCTGGTACTGCAGCAAGCCGCGGCTGTTCGAGTTCGGCGGCAACGGCTGCTACCTGAGCCGCGAGGTCCGCTTCATCAGCTCCTCCTCCCAGGCCCTCCAGCTCGGCGACCAATTGCGCAAGACCATTGTGGCCGCCGACATCGAAGAGGCTTCGGCCCTGATCGCGCTGGAGACCATCAATCTGCTGGCGGGCGTCAGCGACGAGCCATTCCGCATGAATTTGCGCCGGCGCGTCGCCGAGCGATTGGCCCAAACGCCAACGATCAGCGTCACCTGACGCTGTTTCCTTTCTTTCCACCCACCGGGGTCAATTCCCGGTGGCGGGGATTTGCTCCATCATTATTCTGTTGGAGAAATCCCATGTCCCAGAATCCCAATCCCTTTCTACGCGGCTACTGGAATCTGAAAATCGTCCGCACGCTGTCCATCAGCTACGAGGACGGAAGCCCGCATGTTTGGCGAAACATCCACCCGAGCCAGCAGCACCTCTGCGACGCGGCGCTGGTTTCTTCTCCTTGCATCATCACCAGCGACTTCGCGGTGGTCAGGACTGGCACCGAACCTGTCGGCGCCGCACTGATCGCCGAATGCGACGCGGCTGAAGGGGGCAGCGGCGAAGGCATGGTGGGTGCCGTGGTGTACGCGATCCACGGCGACGACTTCGACGGCCGCCCCGTCCACATTGGCGACACCTATTCGGCCGAGGCCGCACGGGAAGTCGTGCAGCGGTTGAGCTTCGAGACCGGCTACTACAGCCGGTGCTGGGAAATCAGCAGCGCGCACATCAGCCGCGAAACCGGCCAGTACCTGGCCAACCTGGCTGACCTCGCGACGCCGGAGGCCTTTTTGTTCATCGCGTTCCGGATTCCCTACAGCCCGGCGATCGGCGTCAAGCTGATCTCCACGCCCTGGACGGACCAGCACCTGCAGGACGTCGAGGGGATCGCCGCCGAGCAGCTTCGGCAGGAGCACCGCAGCAAGGGCATGCCGGACGAGCTGGCACAGATCCTTGAACTGGCCGGCCAGGCCGACGTGCGCATCCTCATCCTCGATGCCGACGCACCCGTGTTGCCGGGCCTATCGCTGGCCGGCGAATAGCTGCCACACACATCCCCGGCCTTCCTTGTCCTCACCGCATGCCGGCCCGGTCTCCCGCCAGAGAGCCGGGCCGGCGCACTTTCACAGGAGCGATCCCATGTTCCCCGACCTCATCACACCCGCATCCGACTTCGAGCACCAACTCGGAGCCTGCGTCAACGCCATGAGCCAGGAAGATGCCATCGGCCAGATCCTGGTATTCGAGCGCATGAGCGGCACGCTGCACATGCGCCATATCGCCAGCGCCGACCTGGTGGACACCGACGTGGACGACTACGAAATGGTCGTCTTCGACGGTGGCAACACAAGCGGCGACACGTGGAAACACGTGTTCTTTCCGCGTCAGCGCGAGCACTACTTCGTGTACCAAGCCTGATTCCTCCAGCCCCTTTCGAGGGGCTTTTTCTTGCCCGCAGCACAGGAAAACGGTTGTGGTGCGGTGCCGTTTCCTGCGGGCAGGCAGACCGCCCCAGGGCCATGCTTGCCCCATGTTCGTCGGCGTTGCCGGCACATGCCCAGGCAGTCGAGACCTTCGAGGCTGCAAGCGCGGGAAACCGTGCTGGTCGTTTCTTCCTACGGACCTACCGCGTCCATCCACGCCACCCACAAGGGACCTCTCCCTTGCGGGCGGGGAATCCCTTGTTTTTCCTCAAGGAGTTTCCCCATGGATCGTTCCCTCATCAAATCCATGATGCCTTCGCTGGTCGCAGGCCATGTGCCCCGCAACGTGCGGTCGTTCAAGTACCGCGTGTTCGATGATCAGCCGCTGTCCTCAACGCTGGGCTTCGCCATCGACCCCCAACCCTTCGACGGCAAGGTGGTCGCCGCGACCGACGATGCCATCGTCGTCAAGCTCAAGCCTTCCGAGTTCGCGGTGCTCGATCCCAGCCTGGTGACCACGGTTCCTGCCGAAGGCGCCAAGGTGCATGTCCAACCCTATGCCCGTCGTCGCTTCGACGGACTGCGCGCGGACACGCCGGAGGTCATCACCGAGGAGACTTCGGACGGCACGCCGTACACCATCACGAGGCACATCCTCGGCTCGGCGCCGGCCAAGCTGCCCATTCCCACGCCGCAGTGCATGGAGTTGGGCCAGCTCATCGAGCAGTTGGAGGAGATGCCGGCCCCCGATCGCTTCCGGCGCATCACCCACATGCTGGTGGATGCCGGTGCCCGCGACTTCACCTGGGTCGATCCCACGCCCTCCAAGATCATCGAGACCCCGCCGGCGATCAGCTTCACGGTCTCGACCGCGAAGTTCGAGGGCCGGGTGACGATCCTCTACGACCGCGGCGGAGACACCTACGTGGTGGAACTGCACCGTCAGAACGGTGAATCGGTCGAACTGGTCGATCGGCACGACGAGGTGTATTTCGACATGCTCGGCGAAGTGCTGGAGAGGCTCATCGACGACGGGCGCTGGCGCCAGATCGACGTGAGCATCCTCGACGCGAAAGCGGCCCGCAAGCGCCAGGCCGTCCCGGCATGACGCCCCGCAGCGAAACCGGGCGGTCCTGCGGCTGACCCGAGGCATCCGCCACGGCGTTCCAGCCGTTCCGGCCGCGTGCACTACAGGCCCTTCATCCCATCGGATGGAGGCCTTTCTCATTCTTCCACACAGGAGATTTCATCCATGTCACTGCGATTCAAAGGCGCTGACCTGCGCCCCGTGCTGACCGAAGCCATCGCCAATCAGGGGTCGTCTCAGAAAACGGAAAAAAATCGTACGCTAAGAGCCGAAGTGGGCCCTTTAGCAGCAATGCAAAGCTGCGATCAACGGGCAGGAAACATTGCCATGGTGCGCGTTGCACTCTCTCACTAGCGTCGACAGGGCCTCTTCCATCCGCGTGAGGTCCGCCATGCGTGCGCGCACATCGGCCAGCCGGTGAGCAGCCAGTTCGGCCGCCTCGCTGCAATGGGTGCCGTCCTCCAGTTTCAGGAGCTGGCCGACTTCATCCAGGCTGAATCCCAGGCGCTGGGCTGACTTCACGAACTTCACCCGCGCCACGTCCGCCTGCCCGTAGCGGCGGATGCGACCGTAGGGCCGCTCCGGCTGGGGTAGCAAGCCCTTGAGCTGATAGAAGCGGATCGTCTCCACGTTGACCCGGGCTGCCTTGGCGAAGGCCCCGATGGTCAGATTCTCTTGAGCGTTCTCCATGGCGCTTGACTCCGTAGTTGACTACGGAAGTAACGTTACAGCATCAAGCGAAGTCCCGGAAGGAGAACCTTATGTCGGAACCCAAGAACGGCTGCGGCGCACTGGCGACCGGCGGCGTCGCGGCCGTCCTCGCCTCGGCCTGCTGCCTCGGCCCCCTTGTCCTGGTCGCGCTCGGCTTCTCTGGCGCGTGGATCGGCAACCTGACCGTGCTGGAGCCGTATCGGCCGATCTTCATCGGCGCAGCGCTCATCGCGCTGTTCTTCGCCTGGCGCAGCATCTTCCGACCAGCCCATGCCTGCAAGCCCGGCGACGTTTGCGCCGTGCCCCAAGTGCGGACTGCCTACAAGGTGATCTTCTGGATCGTGGCCGCCCTGGTTCTGGTTGCCCTCGCGTTTCCCTACGTCCTGCCGCTGTTCTACTGAAAGGAGATCACCATGAAGAAACTCACCACCCTCACCACCCTCATCGCCCTGGCCGCCGCTCTAAGCGCGCCCGCCTGGGCTGCCACCAAGACCGTCACCCTGTCGGTGCCCGGCATGACCTGCGCCGCGTGCCCGATCACGGTCAAGACGGCTCTGTCCAAGGTCGCCGGCGTCGAGAAGGCCGAAGTCAGCTTCGAGAAGCGGGAGGCCGTCGTCACCTTCGACGAGGCCAAGACCAATGCCGACGCCTTGACCAAGGCCACCGCAAACGCGGGTTACCCGTCCAGCGTCAAGCAGTGAGGGCGTAATCATGGCCGAGGCGATCACCCTCCACATCGAAGGCATGACCTGCACGTCGTGCGCCGAGCACGTCCAGCAGGCTTTGACGAACGTGCCCGGCGTGCGCGCGGCCTCGGTGTCCTATCCGCAGCGGCAGGCCGAAATCGAGGCGGATGCAGGCGTGAGCGTGGCCCCGCTGGTTGCCGCAGTGGCCACGCTCGGCTATCGCGCACGGCTTACCGACACGCCGAACAAGCCTGCCGGCCTGCTAGACAAGGCGCTGGGCTGGCTCGGTGGCGAAACGAAGCATGTTGGCGGTGAACAAGCGCTGCACGTGGCTGTGATAGGCAGCGGCGGCGCGGCGATGGCGGCTGCCTTGAAGGCCGTGGAGCAAGGCGCCCGCGTCACGCTGATCGAGCGCGGCACCATCGGCGGCACCTGCGTCAATGTCGGCTGCGTGCCGTCCAAGATCATGATCCGCGCCGCGCACATCGTCCACCTGCGCCGCGAAAGCCCGTTCGATGCTGGCCTGCCGGCCGCAGCGCCCGCTGTACTGCGCGAGCGGCTGCTGGCCCAGCAACAAGGCCGCGTCGAGGAGCTGCGCCATGCCAAGTACGAAGGCATCCTGGCAAGCACTCCGGCCATCACCGTGCTGCGCGGCGAGGCCCGGTTCAGGGACACGCGCACGCTGACCGTGGCGACCGCTGACGGCGGCACGCACGAGGTGAACTTCGACCGCTGCCTGATTGCCACCGGCGCGAGCCCGGCGCTTCCGCCAATCCCGGGCCTTGCGGACACACCCCACTGGACCTCCACCGAGGCGCTGGAAAGCAGCTCGCTCCCCGAGCGGCTGGCCGTGATTGGTTCCTCCGTGGTGGCGGTCGAGTTGGCGCAAGCCTTCGCCCGGCTGGGCAGCCAGGTCACGATCCTGGCGCGCAGCACGCTGTTCTTCCGAGAAGACCCGGCCATCGGGGAAGCCGTAACAGACGCCTTCCGCGCCGAGGGCATCGAGGTGCTGGACCACACCCAGGCGAGCCACGTTGCCTATGCGGGCGGGGAATTCGTGCTCACCACCGGGCAGGGGGAAGTGCGCGCCGACAAGCTGCTGGTCGCCACCGGTCGCGCGCCGAACACGCGCAGCCTGAACCTTGAAGCGGCAGGCGTCGAAGTCAATGCGCAGGGAGCCATCGTCATCGACCGCGCCATGCGCACGAGCGCACCGCACATCTTTGCTGCCGGCGACTGCACCGACCAGCCGCAGTTCGTCTATGTGGCGGCGGCGGCCGGCACGCGCGCCGCGATCAACATGACCGGCGGCGACGCGGCGCTGGACCTGACGGCGATGCCGGCGGTGGTGTTCACCGATCCGCAGGTGGCGACCGTGGGCTACAGCGAGGCGGAAGCGCACCACGACGGCATCGAGACCGACAGCCGGCTGCTGACGCTCGACAACGTGCCGAGGGCGCTCGCCAACTTCGACACGCGCGGCTTCATCAAGCTGGTGGCGGAAGCTGGCTCAGGGCGGCTGATCGGCGTACAGGCGGTCGCGCCGGAAGCGGGCGAACTGATCCAGACGGCCGCGCTGGCGATCCGCCACCGGATGACCGTGCAGGAGCTGGCCGACCAGTTGTTCCCCTACCTGACCATGGTCGAGGGACTGAAGCTCGCGGCGCAGACCTTCAACAAGGACGTGAAGCAACTGTCCTGTTGCGCCGGATGAGGAAAAGGGAGGTGTTCGATGAACGCCTACAGCCGCGCCAACCGCCGCATCTACGCGGCCTTGTCCGATCCCCTGTCGGCCACCCACCGGCACCGCCTCGACGATCTGCTCAAGCGCCACGACAACGGCAAGACGACCTGGCTGGCCTGGCTGCGCCAGTCGCCCGTCAAGCCGAACTCGCGCCACATACTCGAACACATCGAGCGCCTCAAAGCCTGGCAGGCGCTCGACCTGCCTTCCGGCATCGAGCGGTCGGTGCACCAGAACCGCCTGCTCAAGATCGCCCGCGAAGGCGGCCAGATGACGCCCGCCGATCTGGCCAAGTTCGAGGCACAGCGCCGCTACGCGACCCTGGTGCGCTCGCCATCGAGGGCATGGCCACCGTCACCGACGAAATCATCGACCTGCACGACCGCATCCTGGGCAAGCTGTTCAACGCTGCCAAGCACAAGCATCAGCAGCAGTTCCAGGCGTCCGGCAAGGCGATCAACGCCAAGGTGCGGCTGGCCACCTCGATCAAGCAGGGCACGGTGACGGCCTCGCTGATGCTCAGGAAACTCGGCAGCTACCCGCGCCAGAACGGCCTGGCCGTGGCGCTGCGCGAGCTGGGCCGCATCGAGCGAACGCTGTTCATCCTGGACTGGCTGCAAAGCGTCGAGCTGCGCCGCCGCGTGCATGCCGGACTGAACAAGGGCGAAGCCCGCAACGCGCTAGCCCGCGCCGTGTTCTTCAACCGGCTGGGCGAAATCCGCGACCGCAGTTTCGAGCAGCAGCGCTACCGGGCCAGCGGCCTCAACCTGGTGACGGCGGCCATAGTGTTGTGGAACACGGTCTATCTGGAACGGGCCTCAAACGCCTTACGCGGTCACGGCCAGACTGTCGATGACGCCCTGTTGCAGTACCTGTCGCCGCTGGGCTGGGAGCACATCAACCTGACCGGCGATTACCTCTGGCGCAGCAGCGCCAAGATCGGCGCGGGCAAGTTCAGGCCGCTACGACCGCTGCAACCGGCTTAGCGTACGATTTTTTCCGTTTTCTGAGACGTCCCCAATCAGTGCCGCATTGTCCTGGTCAAGGATCAGGGCGTGTACTTCCTCGCCGAGCGTGGGGAGCGTCGCCCGGATGGGCGCCAGGCACTGCTCGCCTACGCCGTCGGATGCAACCCGGACACCGACCCGTTCGATGACTGGTGGCACCTCGCCGGCCGCGAGCTGGGCGGCGATGACTTCGCGGAGTATTTCGACCCGAAGGACGGCCTGTTCACGCGCCTCCAGCACTCGGCGGACGATCTCGTGCTTTCCGCCACCGCCACGCACCTGTCCTTAGCAGTGGTGCCTCCCGCCTGACGCGGCAACCGCCTCGCAGCCCCCGCATCGGGGGCCTTCTTTTGTTCGCACCGCCGCCATCGCCGCGCGTGCGCGTTTGTCTCCAGCCGCCGAGGCACGCCCCGCCGGCCACAACGCCGGCATGCCACCGGAGACAACCGCATGAACACGCCATCGACCTCGCCGAGGCTGCACCTCCTACCGGTGTCGCTGCGCACGGCCAATGCATTCGTTCTGTCGCACCATCGCCACCACCGCCCGGTCCAGGGCGCGAAGTTCGCCCTGGCCGTCACGCTGAGCGACAGCGACCTGATCCACGGCGTGGCCATTGTCGGCCGCCCGGTCGCGCGGCACCTGGACGCTGGAAGTCACGCGGCTGTGCACCGACGGCACACCCAGCGCCTGCAGCAAGCTCTACGGCGCGGCCTGGCAGGCGGCAAGGGCGCTGGGCTACATACGCCTGCTCACCTACACCATGCCCGACGAAGGTGGCGCCAGCCTGCGCGCCGCCGGCTGGCGGCTGATCGGCGCGCGCGGTGGCGGCGCCTGGAGCCGTCCCGGCCGTCCGCGCGCCGATACCCCCGAGCACCTGCGCGGCGCCAAGTGCCTGTGACAGGCGCCGGGTGGCGCGGACAAAGGGAAGCGCCCGGGTGCCGATTGATTGCTGCCGCGCGCGCGAGGCCCCGCCATGCTGGCCCCATGCCTGCTGACGTCGTCAGCGACATGCCAGGCAACCATCGGTCTTCGAGGTTGCGGCGCAGTTCCCACTGCGTGACCGAGCCAGCTCGCACCGCATCCTTCCGCGAGCGGCCACCAGCCTCTGGTGGCGGATGCTTTCGCCTTATCAACCCACCGCGGGGTCACGCACCTTCCCCGCATGCGTGGGCCGGTGTGTCTCCGCTTCATCCCAATGGAGATTCACCATGAACACCACGTCCAACGAGAAATCGTATTTCGACCTCCACACCTCGGGCATCGGCTACATCCAGCGTGTCCGTGAAGTGCCCGTCCGGGGCGGCCGCCGTGCGCAGCCTTTCCTGGCATGCACCATCGCCGCGCTGGTCGGCCCCGCCCGGGACCCCAGCTACCGCTACTTCGACGTCAAGGTCTCGGGTGCCGAGGCCAAGAAGCTCGTTCAGCGCTACATCGGCGTTGACGATCCCAAGCAGCGCCCGCTGGTGCGCTTTCGCCTCGGTGACCTGTGGGGCGATGTGTACATCCGCGACAAGGGTGAGCAGAAGGGTCAGGCCGCCGCGTCCCTCAAGGCGCGACTGCTCAAGGCCGAACTGATCGACCGGGCCGAACTGGCTTCGATCGAGCAGCACGAGTTGATCACCCGCGGCATCGGCTATCTCAATCGTGTGAAGGACGTCACCCCAAAAGCTGGCGACTCGTTCCTCTCTTGCACCGTCGCGGCACTGGCCGGGCCTGTCGATGAACCGGAGTATCGGTACTTCGACACCATCGTCGCCACCCCGGAAGCCGAGCACCTGGTTCGCCGGTGCGTTCAGGCCGTCGAGGGTGACCGCAAGGTGCTGATCGCCTTCCGTCTGAACGACATGAAGATCGATCCGTACATCCGCACCAAGGGTGAGCACGCCGGGGAACCGGCCGCCAGCCTGGAATCGACGCTGGTCCACATCGGTCTCATCAAGATCGACGGCACCCAGGTCTATCCGACGAGCCAGGCGCAAGCCGAGGCGCCGCCGGCCGAAGACGCATCCGCGTCCGAAGCCGACGATGCCATCGACACGGCCACCGAGCCCGCCGAGCGCGAGCCCGAGGCGCAAGTCCAGGAGCAGGAGCCGGCATTGGCTGCTTCGTTCTGATCCGGCACGGCCTCTCACGGGGCCTTGTCGCTTTTCCTCCCCACGTACGCCGCGTCCCCAGGACGCGTGCTTGCGCATTTCATCCCCCGAGTTCCGCGTGGTCTCACGGCCACGCGGTTGTCGAATTTCTCAAAGGAGATCAGCCATGTCTCTGGTATCCCGCTTTGCTCCGCAATCCCCGATCCTGCGCTCTGATCGCCCACTCTCGGACGACCGCATTCGTGCCGTCGTTCCGTCGATCTTCGCCGACGCTCCACATGGGAGCCGGTCCGATCGGTATGCCTACATACCGACCTCGACCGTGCTGACCAAGCTGCGCCAGGAGGGCTTCGAGCCCTTCATGGTGTGTCAGACGCGCGTGCGCAACGAAGACCGGCGCGAGTACACGAAGCACCTCATCCGACTTCGCCATGCAAGCCAGATCAACGGCGACGAGGCGAACGAGATCATCCTGCTCAACAGCCATGACGGCACGAGCAGCTATCAGATGCTCGCCGGCATGTTCCGGTTCGTCTGCCACAACGGCCTGGTTTGCGGTGACACCACCGCAGACATCCGCGTTCCCCACAAGGGCGACGTGGCCAGCCAGGTGATCGAAGGTGCCTACGGAGTCCTCGAAGGTTTCGAGCGCGTGCATAACGCGCGCGATGCGATGCGCACCATCACCCTCGATGAGGGCGAAGCGGAGGTCTTTGCGAACTCTGCGCTCGCACTCAAGTACGACGATCCGGCCAAGTCCACGCCTGTCACCGAGAGCCAACTGCTGGCCCCTCGGCGATGGGACGACCGCAAGAACGACCTGTGGGCCGTCTTCAACCGCGTCCAGGAGAACCTAGTCAAAGGGGGCCTGAACGGACGCACGGCCAACGGCCGCAATCAGCGCACCCGTCCGGTGCAAGGCATCGACCAGAACCTGCGCCTGAACCGGGCGTTGTGGCTGCTGGCCGAAGGCATGCGCCAGCTCAAGGCGTGATGCCACGCGGACCTCGCCCACCTCGGGCGAGGCCATTTCCTCTCATCCACCGGGTGCCGTCGGCGGCCCGTCATTCATCATCAGGAGAACCATCATGGCAACCCCATCGGCTTCCGAGAAATCTGTTGCGCCCATCGTCGTCCCCGGCCAGCTCACGCTGCGTACCATCCGCGGCAAGAACGGCCCGTTCACGGTTGGCCGCCTCGCGACGCACCTCGGTACTTTCGAGGTCAAAGACCCGGAGCTGGAGCAGTACCCCGAAGGCAAGTACGACGGGGAATTCATCATCAGGTACATCTTCCCGAAGTCCTATCCGGTCGGCGGCGGCATGCGGTTCGAGATCCGTGCCAGCCTCGACGGCATGACGCTCAACGGCATCGACAAACTCAGCCGCGACGAAGCCCGCAGCTTCGCCACCCAGGACGTCGATCCGCTCGATGAAGAGCAAGGGGCGCAGCCTGCGGCAACGCCGGCCAAGCCCACCAAAGCGTCCAGGCCCGCCAAGCCCGCACCCGTGCAGGCGTCCGCGGACCCGCTGGTCGATACCACGCCCTTCGGCGTGGATGCGCCACCGCCTGCTACGGCCGCTGCCCCCGGCAGCACCGAAGACGGTGACGCCGCGCTCTTCGGCCTGCTGTGGCCGCTGGGCGAGTCCGTGAAACTGGATTCGACCATCGACCGCCGCACCCTGCGCGCGCAGATCGCCCGCCTGGGCGAGCTGGGCTACGCGCTGGACTTCAAGACGCAGGAGTGGAGCCGCCAGGCCGAACCAAAACCTGCGTGATCGCAGACGCCGCATGCGCGGTGTTCTTCATCCACCCGCCGGGGTTCCTTTCCCATGCGGGGGAGGCCCTGGCCATTTTCTGGAGGTCTCCATCATGTCCACCATCGCTTGCGATACCCCGCGTTCAACGCTGGATGAACCCGCGTGGCGGGACCTTTGCAAAGCGGCCGCCGCACACGCCCAGCGCGGTTGCGGCTTGTCCTACGACCACTACGTGACGCTCTTCAGTTCGGCGATCGACGCACAGGCCAATCGTTTGCCGGATGAGCAACGTGCTCAGGCTCTCGAAATCGCGGCCCAGGAATGGGACTACGCAACACCTGCCGAACGGCAGGAAACCCAGGACTGGAATGCGGAGCATGGCTATTGCTCGCACGGGATCGAGTTCGGCTACTGCCCGGCCGGTTGTGATCGAGACGATGACGACTGGGATTGAGGGCGACGCATAGGTTCCTTCGCCGCAGATGCGGCATTCCATCACCCGCTGGGGGTTCTTCCCCACGGGGAGGCCTTCAGCTCAACTTTTCGAGGAGGCCTCTCATGGGCTGGTATTTCTCAAACCAATCGCGGTCCGAACTGATCGCGGAACTGATCGCACCGCAAGAGACCGAGCGCGCCAGCGTCAAGGTCATCGCTCACACCCTGCGCGGCAACGTGCTGTGGTCCGTCGCCGAAGTGACCGCCAAGGTCGAAGGCGTGCATCGTGATCTCGCACCGGGCCAGTCCCTGCGCTACATCCGCTGCGATCTGCTTGAACGAAGCGGCGGCCAGTGGGGCTACAAGTCCTTGGACGAGTCCATGCACCCGTACTACTACACGTGCCCGCTGTCCTATCTGGACCTCGCACCGGAGCAGTCCGCCGACTGGCGTGCAGGCGTTCGCGCCTACCACGCCCGGCGGCGCACACCCACGGCATCCGCGGCATCCGCCGCGGCGTCGATGGCCTGAGCCAGGAGGAACCGACATGGACCCGATCCTGGCAACGCTTCCGCCCTCGTTGCTGGCACTCGTTGAAGGGAGTTTGTCCAACGACGAAGTGTCCTCCGACGAGGAAATGCTGGCGTACTTCATCGACAACGGCCTCACCGAGGACCAGGCACGGCAGGCACTGACCTACCGCGACCAGTACCTCAACAACATCTACCTGGAAGGCTTCACGCCGATCACTTCGGCGGACGAGCCGCTTCACTTCAACCCGCACACCCGGCAGTTCGAGCCGGACTGAGCGGTTTTCTTCCACCCCCTGGGGCAGTACTTGCCCCAGCGGGCGGTGCTGTTCCCGTTCATCCGAGGACACCACCATGCCCGCAAACACTTCTTCCACGCTGTACCGCATCGACGAATGCCCGGACGTGATGGCCGACGCCTGCGTCGGCGATGACCAGGGCAACCTGATCTTCCTGTCCATCTGGGCGCGGGACACCGCCGTCCAGCAGTTCCTCGCTCGCCTGACCCTCGGGCGCGACGAGCAGGGACTGGACCAGTTCCACGTCATCACCGACCAGGGCGGCAGCGTCCCGGTATTCATCGGCAACGTCGATCGCCTGGAAAAGCGCATCACGCGCGCGTACCGGCGGACGCTGTTCGGCTCGCTGTCCAACGTGTGGCTGTTCGACCGGCGCTGCGTCAAGCCCGACAAGGCCAACGCCAGCGCATTGGCACTGCTGCCACGCGACAGCGCCCACAGGCTTGACCGCCTGTGGATGCTGGTGCGGGACACCTGCCCGTTGCCGCTGCTCGATCACTGGCGCGAGACCGTGCTGGAACTGCTGCAAACCCGCGAGATGCTGGCCCGCCTTCCGTTCGCCCTCGGGCCGCTGGAAGGCCATCGGCTCGCCATCGACGTGCCGGCGCTGACCCTGGCGCTCGGCTCCCTGATCCGCAGCGACGCGCTCACCGCCTATCCGTATCCGGCCAAGATTTGGACGCCGGAAGCGGTAGCGGCTTGACCCACCCTCGGAGGCACGCCTTGGCGTACTTCCGTGTTTCATCCCCGCCAACCAGGAGACTTCCATGGCCCTCATGTTCCCGCGGCTCGCCCGCAATTTCGTCAAGAACGGATATTTCCCGACCGACGAACCCACGCTCGAAAGAGCGCTCAACGCACTGATGCCCAGCGACGGGCCGATGTGCATCCTCGATCCCTGCGCCGGCGAAGGCGTGGCGATCGCCGAAGCCGCCCATGCCCTCGGGCGCGAGCAGGCAAAGGCGTTCGCCGTCGAGTTCGACGCGGAGCGGGCGCGCCATGCCCGCGGCCTGGTCGATCACTGCCTGCACGCGGACCTGATGGACACGATGGTCTCCAAGCAGTCCTTCGGGCTGCTCTGGCTCAACCCGCCGTATGGGGACCTGTCCAAGGACGTCAACGGCAACATCGGCTATCAGGGCCAGGGCCGTGCCCGCCTTGAAAAGCTGTTCTACCAGCGCACGCTCTCGCTGCTGCAATACGGCGGCGTGCTGGTTTTCATCGTCCCCGGCTACGTGCTCGACGCGGAGTTGGTCGGCTGGCTGACGCGCCACTACACGGACCTGCGCATCTACCGAGCGGTGGAGACGCAGTTCAAGCAGGTGGTGATCTTCGGACGCCGGGTGCGCCAGCGCGAGCAGGTGCCCGATGGCGTCAAGGCCGTGCGCAATCTGCTGTTGCAGGTAGGGCAAGGCGAAGTCGAAGCCGAGGAACTGCCGAGCGAGTGGCCGTTCCTGCCGTACATCGTCCCCGCCAGCCCGGCCGAGCCAGAGCATTTCTTCCGCGTGACGATGGAGCCCGAGCAGTTCGCCGATGAGGTTGGCAGGCTGCAAGGCTTGTGGCCATCGCAGGACACGCACCTGGGGGCTGCGCAGCAATCGCTGCGTCCACCGGCGCGGGCCTTGTCCCGCTGGCATCTCGCCCTGGCTCTGGCCGCGGGTGCGATCTCGGGGGTTGTGCGCTCCAAGACCGGGCGCGTGCTCGTCGTCAAAGGTGACACCCACAAGGACAAGACGCTCCAGCGGGAGTTCACCGAACGCGAAGACGGCTCCATCGCCGAGACCCGCATCCTCACCGACAAGTTCGTTCCCGTCATCCGCGCGTGGGACATGACACCTGGCTCCGCGACACGGGGCGAGGTGTTGACCATTCGCTGATCCACCGGACGCGCTGCCGTCCTGCTGTACCAACTCGAAGGAGAAACACCATGATCCCCAATCCGTTCAAGCGGCCTGCGCCGCACAAGCAACCGTTGTTCGCACCGAGTACGTTGAAGTTGAGCGAGAAGGTGCATTGGCTGGCCCGGCGAGGCCTGATCGACCCCTTGGCCTATGTCCAGCGCCATGTGCGCGGGGACTGGGGCGAGATCGATGAGGCCACACGCCAAGCCAACGACGTGGCGATCCAACAGGACAACCTAATGATCTCGCAGTTCAGGATCACGCCGGACCTGGCGCTGATCGTCAAGACCAGCGAGGACCACCAGACCACGGTGGTCCAGCTTCCCGAAGAGCGGGACCTGATCTGAGGCCCCACATCGTCATCCTCATCCACCTGACGGAGCCACTTCACTCCGGCAGGGGTGTCGTGGCTCAATGACTCATCAAGGAGGAGCCCATGGCATCGCATCGCATCGAAACCTACTGCCAGCGGCTGGCGTTCCCCATCGGGGCGCTCATCTTCAGCAGAGGTGTAGACCGCCTGGTCCGCGCGGGTCGCCTGGACCCGATCCCGTACTTCAGGCGCCACACCCGTGGCGACTGGGGCGACGTCAACATCCAGCAATGGCAGACGAACAGCAGCGCGCTTCAATCGGGCGCGTCGCTGGAATCGCACTACGTGATCCATCCGGGGCTCGCCATTCGCATCGTCACCGATTCGCAGCGCTGCGCAACCGTCATCGTGCTTCCGTCCGAAGACTGAGCACGGTTCACCTGCGGGCCGCCCAGGCCAGCACCTTCAACCACCCTCAGCCACGCGTCGATTCTCTTCCCACCACGGGGCATGCCATTGCCCCGCTGGGGGTGGTGCATGCCCCATTTTTCTTTGGAGCATCACCATGTCCCTCGATCTCGAAACCACTGCCGCTGAATCCGCGCCCGTACAGGGCGAACTGCTCGACGCGGAATCTTCCCCTCTGACCCTGAGCCTTCAGGATTTTGTCGGCGAGTTCGGCGACGAACTACTCGACGCCCTCAACAGCGCTAATCCGCCGGTCTATACCGGCCAACCGCAGGCGCACCGGCAACTGGTGGTCGCCAGCCTCAAGCGCAAGCTGTTCCCAGCCCAGGCCGAAGTCGTCCACGCCGCCGCCGAGCTGCTGATCGACCGTGGCGAACGTGCTGCGATCGTCAATGGCGAGATGGGCTGCGGCAAGACGACCGTCGGCATTGCCACGGCCGCCGTGCTCAACGCCGAAGGCTATCGCCGCACTCTGGTGCTGTCGCCGCCCCACCTGGTTTACAAGTGGCGGCGCGAGATCCAGGAGACGGTGGCCGGTGCCAAGGTGTGGGTACTCAACGGGCCGGATACGCTCGTCAAGCTCATCAAGCTGCGCGAGCAGTTGGGCGTGCAGCCCACGGGCCAGGAGTTCTTCGTCCTGGGGCGCGTCAGGATGCGGATGGGCTTTCACTGGAAGCCTGTCTTCACCACGCGGCGCACCCGCCACGGCGACGTGGCGGCCTGCCCGGACTGCGGCACGGTCATCACCGACCTCGACGGCGAGCCGGTCAACCCGATCGCGCTCCAAGCCGAGGAGTGCCGCAGGAAGTGCGGCCACTGCGCCGCGCCCCTGTGGACACTGATCCGCCCGCGCAGTCTGTCCGGCAGCGACCAGTCCTCGGCCGTGCTCAAAGCCTTAAAGCGCATACCGACCATCGGAGAGGTCACCGCGCAGAAGCTGATGCAAAAGTTCGGTGACGGGTTCCTGGCGTCGATGCTCGGCGACAACATCCATGAGTTCATCAACCTCATGGATGGCAACGGCGAGCTGGTGTTTTCCGACCGTCAGGCCACGCGCATGGAACGTGCGATGGCCAACATGGAGTTCGGCTTTGGCGAGGGCGGCTATCAGCCGTCCGAGTTCATCAAACGCTACCTGCCGCAAGGCACGTTCGACCTGCTCATCGCCGATGAGGCACATGAGTACAAGAACGGGGGCAGTGCCCAGGGCCAGGCCATGGGCGTGCTGGCGGCGAAGGCTCGCAAGACCTTGCTGCTGACCGGCACGTTGATGGGCGGCTACGGGGACGACCTGTTCCACCTGCTGTTCCGAGCCCTTCCGGGGCGGATGATCGAAGACGGCTACCGCCCGACCACGAGCGGCAGCATGACCTCGGCTGCGATGGCGTTCATGCGCGATCACGGGGTGTTGAAGGACATCTACTCCGAGAGCACCGGCACGGCGCACAAGACGGCCAAGGGCACCAAGGTATCGGTGCGCACGGTCAAGGCCCCGGGGTTTGGCCCCAAGGGCGTGCTGCGCTGCATCCTGCCGTTCACGATCTTTCTCAAGCTCAAGGACATCGGTGGCAACGTCCTGCCGCCGTATGACGAGGAGTTCCGTGAAGTCGCGATGGACACGGCGCAAGCCGCGGCCTACCGCGATCTGGCGGGTCGGCTGACCGCGGAGCTGAAACAGGCTCTGGCGCGACGCGATACGACCTTGCTGGGTGTGGTCCTCAACGTGCTGCTGGCCTGGCCGGATTGCTGCTTCCGGTCGGAGACCGTGGTGCATCCGCGCACGCGCAACACCTTGGCGTTTGTCCCGGCTCAGTTCAACGAGTTCGAGATCAGCCCCAAGGAGCGTGAGCTGATCGACATCTGCAAAGAGGAGAAGGCGCAGGGCCGCAAGGTCCTGGCCTACACGGTCTATACCGGCACGCGCGACACCACGTCGCGCCTGAAGGTGTTGCTGGAGCAGGAAGGCTTCAAGGTGGCGGTGCTGCGCGCGAGCGTGGATGCCAGCCGCCGCGAAGACTGGATCGCCGAGCAACTGGACCGTGGCATCGACGTGCTCATCACCAACCCCGAGTTGGTCAAGACGGGGCTGGACCTGTTGGAGTTCCCGACGATCGTGTTCATGCAGTCGGGCTACAACGTGTACTCGCTCCAGCAGGCGGCACGCCGCTCCTGGCGCATCGGGCAGAAGCAGCCCGTGCGTGTGATCTACCTCGGCTACGCCGGTTCCTCGCAGATGACCTGCCTGGAGCTGATGGCCAAGAAGATCATGGTCTCGCAGTCCACCTCGGGCGACGTGCCCGAATCCGGGCTCGATGTCCTGAACCAGGACGGTGATTCCGTCGAGGTCGCACTGGCCCGGCAGCTTGTCGCCGCATGACACGTTCCACTTACGGCCCTTCGGGGCCGTTTTTTTTGCCGCTCCCGGTAAATCGGACGCTGCCTGGTTCGCATTGTTTGCTGCCGCTCGCGGCCTGAGCGGCGATGGTGAGGGCTGGATGTTTCAGGACGCCGAGCTATGTGCCCCTCTCCACCGTGGTTTCACTATCCCGAACGCCGCCTTCTGGCGGGATTTCTCGGCCTGCTGTGGTCGGTGCTGGCCGGTGGCTGCGCGACGACGACTGCGCCGGTCGCGCCCGACACCATCGCGGAAGTCTTGGCCGCGCCTGAACCCGAGGCTTCCGAGTACATCCCGGTCGTGCGCTACGCCCGCTACACACTGGTCGAACTGGCACCCATGGCGGCGCAGCGCGACCTGTTGTTGCAGACCATCGACGTGTCCATGCCCGAGGATGCCCGCGCCACGGTCGGGGATGGGCTTCGGCACGTGCTCAAACGCAGCGGCTATGGCCTGTGCCAGACCGCGCATGCCGTGATCGAGCTGTACGCGCTGCCGTTGCCGGCGGTACACCTGCACCTCGGCCCCATGACCTTGCGCGATGCGCTGCTCACGCTGGCTGGCCCGGCCTGGGAACTGCACGCGGATGACCGCGCACGGCAAATCTGCTTCGAGCGGCCCGGCGATCGCGCGGTCGCCGAGTCCCCATCCGAGCCACCCGCCACCGAGGCGGTGCAGACGTTCCCGCTGGCACCCATGGTTTCGGGAGGCCAGCCATGAACGCCCCGCAACCTGCCCAGCGATCGACCGCCGCCGTGGTGGTGCAGAGCCTGATGTGGCTCTGGTTGATCTTCCTCAGCGTCTTGGCGGCCCTGGGCTACCAGGCCCTCAGCGACCAGGCCGACCAGGAGCGGCTGGATTCCCGCCTGCAACGCCTGGAAGCGCAGGCAACTGGCTTGGCCGAGACGATCGAGGCCATCCAGCAGCGCCCGGCCGTCGCGACGGACGCTGACCTCAAAGACACCCGCCAGATTCTGGAAGCACGCGCGGCCCAGGTCGAGAAATCTCTCAGTGGCTACGCAGCGGCCGACGACCTCCAGGCGCTGCGCGCGGAGGTCGAGCAGATCAAGGCGCGCCAAGCCGCCGCGCGTGCCACCGCACCCGCCCAGCGGCGCGCATCGCGCACGTCCGCCGCCTCCAAGACCGAGCTGCCGCCGCTGCCATTCCGCGTCGTCGGCGCCGAACTGCGCGCCGGCCAGCGCAGCGTGTCCGTCGCGCCGAGCATCGGGGACTTCACGCCCGCCCAACTTCAGGTGCTGCTGCCCGGGGATGCGGTCGGCCCGTGGCGCCTGCAGGCGATCGAGGGCAACACCGCAGTGTTCCAGGCCGGCAACCAGACCCGCCGCGTGGCGATTCCCTGACCGGAGCACCCCATGAAGCCGTCGATCCTCCTTTTCGCGGTCCTGGTGGCGTCGTCGCAATGGCCCGCCTGGGCGCAGCAGCCCGCAACGACCTCGGCGCGCAACGCACAGAGCCAGGAGCGCCCGCTGGCCGCCCGCGTGCTGGACGACCGGGTGGCAACCGAATGGGGCTTGCAGCCACAAGAATGGGCACGCTACCGCGAGCTGATGGATGGGCCGCTGGGTATCTACTCGCCCAACCTGGACCCGCTGTCCGCCCTGGGCATCGAAGCTCGCACGGACGAAGAACGGCGCCGCTATGCGGAACTGCAGGTGCAGGTGGAAGCGCGCCGCGTCGAGAAGCTGCTCGCCTACCAGCGCGCCTACGACGAGGCCTGGCAGCGCCTGAATCCGGGGATGCAGCGCGTGAACCTGCCCGACGACAAGCCGGGCGCCGGCCCATCCAGCAGTCCCTTGCGCGGCAGCGGCCGCATGGCGGTGTTCGTCAAGGACGGCTGCGCAGCCTGCGGACAGCTCGTGCAGCGCCTGCAATCCTCGGGCGCGGAGTTCGACCTGTACATGGTGGGCAGCCGCCAGGATGACGCGCGCATCCGCGACTGGGCCAAGCGCGCGCAGATCGACCCGGCGCGCGTGCGCGCCGGCAGCATCACGCTCAACCACGACGGCGGCCGCTGGCTGTCACTGGGCCTGCCCGGCGATCTGCCCGCCGCCGTGCGCGAAGTGAACGGCCAATGGCAGCGCCAGCCGTAGCCATGCCCCTGCGCGCACTGGTGCTCACTGCCGGCCTGTATGCCGTTGCCGCCCTGGCCCAGGAGGTTCCGCCACCGGCTTACCAGCTTGCCGCCCAGCGCGCAGGCATCCCCTCGACCGTGCTCTACGCCGTGGCCTTGCAGGAGAGCGGCATCCGGCGCAACGGGCGCCTGGTGCCGTGGCCGTGGTCCCTCAACGTCGCCGGCCAGTCGCGCCGCTTCGCCACGCGCGCCGACGCCTGCGCTGGCCTGCAGCAGGCGATGCGCGCCACGCCGCACACGCGCATTGATGCGGGCCTGGGCCAGATCAACCTCGGCTACCACAAGCACCGCTTTACCGGCGCGTGCGACCTGCTGGATCCGTATCGCAACCTGGCCGTTGCCGCCGAGATCCTGAAGGAGCAGCACACCCCCGGCGAGGACTGGCTGCTGGCGATCGGCCGCTACCACCGCCCCGCAGGCGGCGAGCCCGCCGCCCGCTATCGGCGCAGCGTGTCGCGCCACCTTGCCCGCGTGCAGGGCACGCGACCAGCCGCCGCGGTCCTCGCGGCGCGCCAGGAGACCTCCCCATGACGAAACCCCATCCCGCCCATCTCGCGTTCACGGGCCTACTCATGCTGCTGTCAGGCCTGCCGCTGGCCTCGCGTGCCGGCGAGCCACTGATCGTTGTCGAGGACCGTGGCGGCACGTCGGCATTGCCGTACTACGAAGCCCTGAATCTCCAGCCGCGCGCCAACGCACCGGCGCGGCCGTCCATCCCGACGCCCCAGGTTCCTGCCACACGGGCGGACGAAGCCGCGATGCTGCCGGTGCGCAGCGCCAAGCTCACGCCCGGCACCGTCGCGCGACGGGTGATCGAAGCGCCCGGCCTGCGGCCGTTCGTGGTCATCGGCGACGACGAGGCTTCCCGGGCCTGGTTGCAGCGCCGCGCCGCCGCTTTGCGCGAACGTGGCGCGGTCGGCCTGGTCGTCAACGTCGAGACCGCGCAGGGCCTGGCGCGGCTGCGCGCCCTGGTGCCGGGCGTGCCGCTCGCGCCCGTGGCCGGCGACGACCTGGCCGATCGCCTGGGCCTGCGGCACTACCCGGCGCTGATCACGGCCACCGGCATCGAGCAATGAAGCCATGTCGGGCAAACAGCCGGTCGAGGTTCTGCTACGCCCAGCGGTGGAGCTATACACCGTCGCGGCGTGTGCAGGCGCCGCGTTTCTGTGCCTGGTGGCCCCATGGTCGCTCGCGCTGAGCCCGGCCATGGGCATCGGCAGCGCCTTGGCGTTCGGCGCCTACGGCGCGATCCGCTACCGCGATGCCCGCATCATCCTGCGCTACCGGCGCAACATCCGCCGTCTGCCGCGTTACGTGATGACCAGCAAGGACGTGCCGGTCAGCCAGCAGCGCCTATTCGTGGGGCGCGGCTTTCTCTGGGAGCAGAAGCACACGCATCGGCTGATGCAGACGTACCGGCCCGAGTTCCGCCGCTACGTCGAGCCGACGCCGGCCTACCGGCTGACCAGGCGCCTGGAGGAACGGCTGGAGTTCGCGCCATTGCCGCTCTCGCGCCTGCCGAAGCTCACCGGCTGGGACGCGCCTTTCAACCCCGTGCGCCCGTTGCCGCCTGTCGGCGGCCTGCCAAGGCTGCACGGCATCGAGCCCGACGAAGTGGACGTCAGCCTGCCGCTGGGCGAGCGCGTCGGGCACTCGCTGGTGCTGGGCACCACGCGGGTGGGCAAGACGCGCCTGGCCGAGTTGTTCGTCACGCAGGACATCCGTCGCAGGAATGCTGCCGGCGAGCATGAGGTCGTCATCGTCATCGACCCCAAGGGGGATGCCGATCTCTTGAAACGGATGTACGTCGAAGCCCAGCGCGCTGGCCGCGAAGGCGAGTTCTACATCTTCCACTTGGGCTGGCCGGAAATCAGCGCCCGCTACAACGCCGTGGGCCGCTTCGGTCGGATCTCGGAAGTGGCGACACGCATCGCGGGGCAGCTCTCCGGCGAAGGCAACAGCGCGGCGTTCCGCGAGTTCGCATGGCGCTTCGTGAACATCATCGCCCGCGCCCTGGTGGAACTGGGGCAGCGCCCGGACTACATGCTGATCCAGCGCCACGTCATCAACATCGACGCGCTGTTCATTGAGTACGCCCAGCACTACTTTGCCAAGACGGAGCCCAAGGCCTGGGAGGTGATCGTCCAGATCGAGGCCAAGCTCAACGAGAAGAACATCCCAAGGAACATGATCGGGCGCGAGAAGCGTGTGGTGGCGCTGGAGCAATACCTCTCCCAGGCGCGCAACTACGACCCTGTGCTCGATGGCCTGCGCTCGGCGGTGCGCTACGACAAGACCTACTTCGACAAGATCGTTGCATCGCTGCTGCCGCTGCTGGAAAAGCTCACGAGCGGCAAGATCGCCCAGCTCCTGGCGCCGAACTACTCCGACCTGGCCGACCCGCGCCCGATCTTCGACTGGATGCAGGTGATCAGGAAGCGCGCCGTCGTCTATGTCGGCTTGGACGCGCTGTCCGATGCGGAGGTCGCCGCAGCGGTCGGCAACTCGATGTTCAGCGATCTCGTCTCGGTGGCTGGGCACATCTACAAGCACGGAATCGACGATGGCCTGCCGGGCGCATCGGCTGGTGCGCGCGTGCCGATCAACGTGCATGCGGACGAGTTCAATGAATTGATGGGTGACGAGTTCATTCCGCTCATCAACAAGGGCGGTGGCGCGGGCCTGCAAGTCACCGCCTACACGCAAACGCTTTCGGACATCGAGGCCCGCATCGGCAACCGCGCGAAGGCCGGCCAAGTGATCGGGAATTTCAACAATTTATTCATGTTGCGCGTGCGCGAGACGGCCACCGCGGAACTGCTGACGAGGCAGTTGCCGAAGGTCGAGGTCTATACGACCACCATCGTCTCGGGCGCGACGGACAGCTCAGACATCCGCGGCGCGACGGACTTCACGTCGAACACCCAGGACCGCATCAGCATGGCCAGCGTGCCGATGATCGAGCCGTCACACGTCGTCGGTCTGCCCAAGGGCCAATGCTTCGCGCTGCTGCAGGGCGGCCAGCTTTGGAAGGTGCGCATGCCGCTTCCGGCGCCAGACCCCGATGAAGTGATGCCGACGGACTTGCAGCAACTGGCCGGGTATATGCGCCAGAGCTACAGCGAGGCCACGCAGTGGTGGGAGTTCACCAGTTCCGCAGCCTTGCCGCATGCAGCCTTGCCCGACGACCTGCTGGATGACGCCGCTCCAGCCGAGCCTGACGCGGTGGCCACCGGCGCCGACGACAGCACCGGCGAGGCCGCACCATGAAGGATGCCGCCTCGACCGCGCAGCGGGAGCAGAACCAGCGCCAGGGGCTGATCGTCGGCACCATCACCTTGCCGTTCCGGCTGCTCGGGGTGCTCATCGGCTCGCTGCTGTTCTCGATCGTGGTGGAGTGCGTCGGCATGCACCTGTTCTGGAAGGACCAGGGCTGGCGCCACTCCCAGCAGATGCTGCAGTACGAACTCGGGCACCTGTCCAACCACTTCACGCGCAGCGTGGTGGTGCAGGAGCCCGGGCGCACGGCGCACGAGCTGGTGGATACCGGGTACGAGTGGGTGTTCGTGCGCTCGGGGTTGCTGGAGCGCATGAGCCAGACCGCCGAGCGCGCCCGCGCGGCCAGCCACGGGCAGAGCCGCAACTTCCGCTACTACATCAGCCAAGTCTATGTCTGGGCCGAAAGCTACCTGATCGCTGCGGCCTTCACGACGCTCACCTTCCTGGTGCGCCTGCTGGTCCTGGTACTCACGCTGCCGCTGATCCTCACTGCAGCATTCGTCGGCCTGATCGACGGCCTGGTGCGACGGGATGTGCGCCGGTTCGGCGCGGGCCGCGAATCCGGCTTCATCTACCACCGCGCGAAGGCCAGCCTGATGCCGTTGGCCGTGCTGCCTTGGGTCACCTATCTCGCACTGCCCATAGCGGTGCATCCTCTGGTCATCCTGCTGCCCAGCGCGGCGTTGCTGGGGATGGCAGTCAGCCTGACCGCAGGCAGCTTCAAGAAGTACTTATGAGGTGACACGGGCGGCACTGCTCTGCAAAGCCGTGTGCCGTTCATCGGTTCTGCAGGGTATCAAGAGCAGCATCCAACGCCGTAACCGCCTCGACGACCGTTCTTACCGTCGCCCGATCGAACTCATGATCGCGCTGAGCGTCGTGCACACCGCTATTGAGGTAACCCCATTCAATACTCGTACCGCTGACATTGAGCAGCCTGACCAACGCCCCTACGGCATCCGGCGCACCCGCATGTTGCGCCGCGATACGCTCGACGGCCGACCGCAACTTGGTGCATTTATTGTTCAGCTCCCAAGGCGCGCGGGGCCCGCTCAGCTTGATGTCGATCCGGCCGTCCGCCCGCCGACCCAGCCACGTCCACAGGCGGTCCGTCAGACTCTCCAGCGCCGGCCGGGCCTGGCGCAGTGCCTCGCGTTTCTCGTCAGCCGCCAACGCCTGCTGGGCCAGAAGAACATAGTTCTTCGCTGGCGGGTCGCTGTCGACCCGCAGTTCGTGCTCTCCCTGATGCGGGAGAAACTTGTAGCGCTTGATGGCCGCGGCGCGGCGCACGCCCAACTCCTGCTGGATGCGGTGCAGGAACTCCTCTGCGTGCGAGGTGAGGATAACCTGCTTGCCGTGGAGCAAACCGTCCTCGAAGAAGGTACGCCAGATGCCATCGCGATGGTCGTCGTCTATCGCATTGACGACGTCATCGAAGATGACCACGGGGCAGCCCTGCGCGAGGTTCTTGGCAAGCAGAATCGCCAGACCCAAGCATTTGATGTGCCCTTCGCTGAAGACGATCAACGCGTCGTAGCGCACGCCCGGCTCGCCGGCGAACTCCACCTCGATCTTGCCGTTCTCGGCCACGGGCAACCACAGCGCGTGCAGCAGATCGCCGGGCGGATCGGCCCGGTTGAATGCGTTGTAGAGATGGCGGGCTTGGTCTCCCAGCCCCTGTAGCAGAACCCCCGGCAGAGCGGTCAGGTATGCCTGAATCTCGGGTAGGAAGCCGTCGTAGGCGGCCTTGACCCGCTGATGGTGCACCACCACCGGCATTTCGTCCGTGGCCGCCTGGATCAGGCCGCGGTTCGCGTCGTCGAATTGGGCCACGGTTTGGCGGGCGGCCGCCAGCTCCTGATCCGCAGTCGTGCGCATGGTCCGCAGCCGTTCGATCTCCAGCTGATGCTGTTGCAGGCGGTCCCGCTCCTGGGCCATCGCGCCGCGCTGGGCATGCACGTCGCGCGCCTGCGCGTCGAAGCCTTCGATGATCTGTGCGATCCGTAAGAGGGCTTGCCAGGCGCGCTGGTCCCCATTCACCCAGCCGCCGAGCCAATTGCCCGCCGACGTGGGAGGCAGCAGTGGCAGGCCCGCGGCCTGCGATTCGGCAGGACAAGCGACCCCAGCCGCCGCCACCACGCGGCGCATTTCGTCCCACAGCGCTCGGACCGCCTCGCTCAACTGCGTCCGATGCCCGGCCTCTTGCTGCTGCAGGACGGCCAGTTGCGCGAGCTGCTCCAGGCCCATTCGCGCCCTGGCGAACGGGTCCTGTGCCACAGCGGCCAGTCCGGTTCCACATGCCGGACACGCGGTCGCCCCGTCCGCCAACGCTTGCACGGCCTCGTAGAGCTTCGCGTACGACACCTCGCCCGCGCGGGCCGCGAGTTGCGCGGAAGACGCTTGCCACAGTCCCTGGACGCGGTAGGCCTCTGCCAGCAACGCTTGCAGGCGGGCCTGGGTCACCTCGTGAATGGCAGGCGGGTTGGCGTCCAGCTGAGCCTGGACATACGGTAGCCGTCCTTGCTGCTGCGGCGTACCCAGCAGCCAGTCCACGCAGGCTTGATAGGTCGCGCCAGGTGACATGCGCTGCGCCAAAGCTTGTTCCAGGCCCTCGACCGCTGCGATCTTCTGCGGGTAGGCGGCGATGGTCTGTTCGGAGTTCGCCAACCGCAGGCGACGCTGCGCCAGCTGCGCCGCCTGCACGCCGGCAAGCATCAGGTCCTGATCGAGCGAGGGGTTGAAGCCGCGCACGAACTCGCTGAACTGGTCCACGCCGAACAGGGTGGCGATGAGCTGGCGCTGATCGCTCGGGGTCCGCGCGGCGATTCGGGCGAAATCGTCGAGGCGGTTCTTCTCGATGAAGCAGAAGCGATACTCAGCTTCGTCGGGCTGGACGGCCTGCGCTTCGCCCGCCGCCGTAGACGACAGGACTGGCGCGACGTGGCGGCGCAGGCGAGCGTTGTTGCAGTACGTCCGCTGGTCGACCCGCTTGGCCTGCGCTTCGCTGATCGAACCGAGCATCGCCACTTCCAAGGCTTCGCAGAAGCTGCTCTTGCCGGTGCCGTTGGCACCGTAGACCAAGGTGATGTCATGGCTGAGGTCGAACGTCTCCTGCCGCATGAATCCTCGAAACGGCCCGACTTCGAGCTGGTGCAGTCGCCCGAGCGCCGGCCCGTTTTCGGGGCCGCGCGCGTCCCCGTCGTAGGCGACAGGCATCTGCGCCAGATGCGCGATGGCCAGCGGCGCCAAGCGCGTGGAGCGCCCCCGGCGTGCAGCACCGACCTCGGCCAGTGGCTGCAGGTGATCGAGCACCAGGTGCGCCAGCCGGCGCACGTCGTCGTGCACGTGCCGCTGCGCCAAGTGCGCCAGGAACCGGTGGTACTCCGAACGTATGCTTGCCACAGCGCCCCCTCACTTGGTCAACCACTGACCGTAAGCCTCCACATCGATCATGGGGACCGTTCCACTGAACTGAAGCTGCGCGATCAGCTTGAAAAGAAACGCGGTCGCCGGCTTGTTTTCGTTGGTGTAGCTGTACGCGCCGCTGGCTTGGTCATAGAAAAAGTGCCCGTGGGCGGCAACGCATCCGATGTCCAGACGCCCCTCGGTGAGGTTTGCGTTCAGCGCCTTGTCCATGGATGGACCCAATGCAGGACTCCATTCGCTCTCGAAGGTGAGCAAGCCACCCAGAATCGGAATCAACGGCTTCGCTGGGTAGGTCCCGCCAGCGTGCGGGATCGGCAGGCTCGTGCGGTGCAGCCTGCGCACACTGGCGACCTTCTCCTGGGCATAGGCCACAAGCCCCGCGTCAGCCGTCTGCTTGGCCTCGAAAACGGCGTACACGCTTTCGGCTGGAATGATCGTCTCGTTCTCGTAGGTGAAGATAAAAGGCGAATATTGCCGATCAAACACCACCACATCGATCTGCTGGCTGAAGTTCCCCAGGCTGTCCACCACATGCGCCTTGGCCGCCTGGTACCGTTTGGGCAGATAGGTATCCAGCATGTCGATCCAGACGTTCTCGCTCGCATCCCCCTTCGTACCCGGGTGACCGAAGGTCTTGCGTACTACGGACAAGCGCTGCTGGATGTCCTCATGCAGGGACGACAGGAGCTGGGAAAGCGACCACTGGGACATGCTGTACCTCGATGGGACGTGTATGGAAGCCGATGGAATCAGGACAGTGGGAACTTGGGGCCAAACAGTGCGCGCCAGGCGCGAAGCGCTTCGATATTGCGACCACGACGCGCGTGGTCGATGGCGATGCTTGCGTCTTGGCTCGCCTGGAACAGCAGCTGCTGCGCGCGCTGCTTGCGCGCGGCATCCATATCGTTGCTGATCGCCGGGCCAAGTCCGGCGGGATCCGGCCACTCGTCATGAACTCGATCGGCAAGCGTGGCAAAGAACGACTGGATCTCGCGATCGAACGATCCTCCCCAGCCGCCGTAAAGACACTCAAGGGCCATTACCTCGATCAGGAACGAGGGCTTCACCGGCTTCAGATCGCCGTGCTTGGGATTGTTGTTCCAGTACTTCACCATGCGCACGAGACCTTTCCACTCATTGCCATAGGCTTGGTGCGCTGCGGTCGCCTTGTCCTTATGGATCTCCGGGTCCGTCTTGATCCACTTTCCGGACGCCGTATCGGGGATCTCATACTGGTCGCCGGTATCGAATGCGGGCACCGCATCCACGCTGACCACCCGGTAGTCCGTGTTGTCCTCCGCGTCGATGTGAACACCGAAATCCACGTTGATCGAGCGCGCCTGTTTGCGCACGGCCGCCGAACCGTATTTCTCCACCAATGCAGAGTGGAAATCATCCAGCACTACCGATGCGGCCTTGCCGTGGTAATGCTTCTCCGAGTCCTTCAGCACGAAGAAGATGTCGATATCCTTGAGCGGCTTCGTCTTCGTGTATCGAGCATAGGAACCGGTCAGGAAGCTGCGCGCAATGCCGAACTTGGTCTGCAGGTAGTCCCGCACTTCGTTCTGGCGTTGCGAGGCATTCTTCTGTTCGCGTTCGTTGAGTTCCAGACGCGACTTGAACTTGCGAAAAGCTTCATCGATCGACAGCATCAGCGTTGCCTCCAATATCCGGCCTGACCCGCCAGGCCGCTGTGTTCGACAGTCGAGCCTAGGCTCTGCTTGACCATTCCATCCGTCGAGCGATAACTTCCTTTGCTCCATCCCTCCACATCAGGTCGCCCTGGCTTTGTATCGAGCATTAACTTGTACTTGGCCTGCGATGGCAGCAGCCCAGCTTTCTTGATCGCGTACTTCAACTGCTCGGTATCTGTCCAGAAGCTGCCGTCGCCATCGGACCACCCATACACGATGTCGATATCCCATCGGGTCACGAGCTTGTCGGTTGCCGGGTTGTAGATCTCCAGAATCACCTTGCGCAGATCACCGGTCCCGAGCCACGTCTTGATGGCTCGGGTATTGCTCTCCCAGCGATCCGCAAAGTGCTCAGGGTCCAGCCCACTGAGCAGGATGATGTCTTTCAAGCTCTTGAGGATGTTGTCGGTCACATAGGTAACCGAGTGCGTGTACGAGTAGGTGGCGACGGTGCTCATGACTTGAGGAAACCTCCGAGGTCGAGCGACAGCGCTTGCCCAGCATCGGCCTGCGCCTGCGTGGCAATTCCTTGGCTCAAGTCCCGTGCAATGATGCGAGAACTGTGCTTTTTGAGCGCGCTTTGCACCCAGCCGAGCTGCTCCTTCGGACACGGCAGCGAGACTCCCCAGTCTCCCTTCAACGGCTCGAACCCCAAGACTTCTTCGTTGGCATCATCACCATAGATCGCGTCTTCGTCGAAGAGGCAGTAGATCCTGGTCCGTGGTCCATCGCATGTCGCAACGATGGGCGCGCTCTTGGGTGCCTGGTCGGCGATCAAGCTGGCGGCCACGCCCGTCACGGCCCTGAGTTCAGAGCGAGCCGTGCCGTCCTTGCCCTGAGTGAGCAGTTCGACAATGGCATCCCATGTCTGCAACGCATCGCGGTGCGGCGAGCTGCGAAACGTCCGGCTGACAACGGTGGTCATTTTTGCTTCCCTCCTTGAAGGCGCATTTGCTTTGCCTGTCGTATCGCACTGCGCAAGTGCTCTACGGAAAGCTTGTTCGGATCGATAGCCACTTGCGGGTCGGCCGCGAGGGCGTTGGCTACGACCTTGCGAATGGCCCGACCATCCAATCCGACGCACTCGCCAGCGCACGCGTCGAACTGGTGAGCCGAGGAAAGCTTGCCAATCCCCGGAAATGTCTTTGCCAGGCCATTCAGGCAGTCCACTAGGATCTGCTTGCAGGCATCCTTGCCGGGCAGTGGCACCTCCATCACCATGTCGCAACGAGATAGGAAGGCACTGTCGACGGCCTGTGGGAAGTTGCTGGTGGCCACGAACAGCAGATGCGGGTTGCGTTCGGCCAACATGTCCAACTGCACCAACACCGCGTCGGTGGCCCGGTGCACATCAACCGGGTTGGCTTCCAGGCTGAGCTTCGCTCGATCAGCCGCAAGCGTTTCGACCTCGTCCAGAAGGACGATCGTCGGGCCCGCCGCTGCGGATTCTGCGATCGATTGCGAGAACAGGTCTGCCACGGCGCGTTGAGTCTTTCCCATTGCAGAGCTCGTCAGCGTGTGAGGCTCCACTTCCAGCAATCGAAACTTCGCAGAAGAAAAAGATTCGGCCACACGATGCGCCAAGCCCCGTGCCAAGGAGGTCTTCCCAGTCCCCGGCGGGCCGACCAACAAGATCACGCCGTGCAGGGGGAGTACCGTGCGCTCCACCTTGGGGCGCACCGTGAAGTTGACGATCGCTTGTGACAGCAACTGTTTTTTGATGGCTTCGTCCATCACGATCGAATCCCACAAGTCACCCAGCGACTTATCCGGCAGCTTCCAGCTTCGATGGATGCCTTTCGGCAAAGTGGCGTCTGATGAAGGATTCTTGGTCATCCGTGGCTCTCGGCGGGTCAGAGAATGGTGCGATAGGTCGCCAGCACCTTGGTCGTTTGCACAAGGCCTTGGCGCAGCAGGATTTCGAGATAGCGGTCCACATCGATCGGCGGATGCTTGAGTTGGGCACGCTGGCGCTGCGCAGCCGACACTACGGCGGCCGCATCCAGATCCAGCAGGTTGTCCACAAACTCATCGGGGTGCTGCGATTCGATGCCGTACGGAGCCAGCAGATCGTTCGGGAAATCACGTTCGTTGAACGTCACAATCACGCTCGCACCGCAGCGAATCGCCGCAGCCAGGACGTGCCGATCGTTCGGATCGGGTAATGTCAGGCCTGCCACGAGCGCTTCGTAGCCCTCCACCAAGCCGTCCGGAATGGCCCTGTCCATGAGATCCGACGTCCTGTCGACCTGAACCCGGGTGAGATCGGGGCGGTTGATCAACAGATTGCGTTTCCACTCCTCATGAATGGCTTGGCTCCACCGCGCCCGGAAGCGGCCAGACAGGCCGAGCCACATCAGGAAATCCCGCAGTGGCGCGGGATATAGAACGCACGCGTCGTAGACGGCGGTGAATGGGGAATGCCTCATTCGTATCCCATTCCCAACTCTTGCGACTGCTGAGCGAGTTCGGCCATCGCCTGCTCACTGGCGCGCTCGCGCGCTTCCTTGTACTGCATCAGATCGGCGAACCTCACCCTGCGGTGCTTGCCGGTGCGATGAAATGCCAACACCCCATCTTCTAGCAGCTTGACGAAATGGGGACGGGACACGTTGAGCAAGTCCGCCGCCTCTTGGGTCGTCAGCTCTGCATGGACGGGCACCACCTTTACTGCATTGCCATCGGCCAACTCGGCCAGGATGTCGACCAGCAGGCGTAAAGCCGAGGTAGGCAGTTCCACCTGATGAGCCTGTTTGTGGTCATCAAAGATCTGGATGTGCTGCGTCTCGAACTGGGTTGCGAGGTAAGCCGCCAAGGCACGTTGACCCTGGACGGCTGCCTTAACCTCTCCCGCGGCGGGAAGGGTCATCTTGGATTGGGCAGTGGCGGTGGTCATGGGTAGCTCCTAAGCGAAAACGGTTGCAGAGCCGATCATATTCGAAACACTCGAAAAACGCAATAATCGAAACTCCACCCGGGCTTTTGTAGGTTCGCTCGCGGTATGCCCAATCCGGTCGTCCGCCAGTTCCTATTGTTTGCGGCCTAAAACAGCCCTGATCTCCACGATCACCCCATTGCTGATCACACAGGAATGGCGCGATGGTGGCTTCGATCTGGCTGCGCGCCGCGCATCGCGGCGTGCCCACTTTTCTCGTGACGGCCCTCCTGCTGGGTCAGTCCCAGATGGCCTTGGCCGAGTCTCCGGCACAGCGCCAGGAGCTGGTCGCCGCACTGCGCCAGCTCGACGCGCTGGAGCGCACCGTCGCGGACAGCGCCGCGCATGCCCCCATCCAGCCGGGCGAGCGCTACCACTTCGACTACCCGCGGCTGCTGGCTGACCTGGCGCGCGTTCGCGCCGGCATCCAGTTTCACCTGACGCCATCGCGCGCTCAGCCGCGCGACCCCTCCGAACTGGCCGGCGACTACCGCACCGAGCGGGCGGCCGAGCCGCTGCCGGCGACGACTGCGGGGGGCAAGCAATGAACGGCGCCCAGGTCTCGGCATTTCAAGCCAACAGCGGCATCGCGCCTTCCGCAATGGCGACCGTCCTGGTCGGCGTCGTGTTCGCGGTCCTGCTCGTGTGGGGCGTCTGGGCCATCCGAACGGCCTACGTGGGGTGGTCCGAGAGCCGCCTCAACCAGCGCCAGTTCCTCGGCGTCTGCATCCGCTTCGTCGCGATGTACCTCGTCCTGAGTTTCTTCCTTCTGTCCTGACCTGAAAGGCCCGACCATGCACAACCGCATCCTCACTTCCCGTCTCGCCCAGCGCGCCGCCATGGCCCTGGGCGCCGCCGCGCTGCCCGCGCTGTCGTTCGCGCAAGGCCTGCCGCAGTTGGAGAACCCGACCCGCGGCACCGGCAACGGCATCATGGAAACGATCAGGAACTACGGCTACGACATCATCATGCTCGTAGCCCTCCTGGTCGTGGCGTCGATGTTCATCGGCGTCTGCTACCACGCCTACGGCACCTACGCGGAAATCCACACCGGCCGCAAGACCTGGGGCCAGTTTGGCCTCACCGTCGCGATCGGTGCCGTGCTGCTCGTGATCGGCATCTGGCTGCTCACCGAAGCCACCGGCATCCTGTAAGGCGAGGCCGGTATGTCCGAGCAGCAGCACGTCCGTGCGGACGGGACGGTCACGTTCCTTCCGCATCGGCTCAACCGCCACCCTGTTGTCGTGCGCGGCCTCACCGCCGACGAACTGTGGATCTGCTGCGGCCTGTCCGGCGCCGCCGGCCTGCTGGTCGGCGCGCCGCTGTCCTGGGTGTTCCGCACGATCGCCATCGCGCCGACGTTCGTCGTCCTGGGCGTGGCCCTGGGCGTCTTCATCGGCGGCGGCATCCTGCGCCGGCTCAAGCGCGGGCGCCCCGACACCTGGCTGTACCGGCAACTGCAATGGCGCATCGCCACGCGCCATCCACTGATGGCGGGATGGGTAGGCGGCCACGTGCTGATCTCGCGCTCCGGCTTCTGGTCCACCCGAAGGTCCGTTGCAAGGGGGGCACGATGAGCCGCTTCAAGAACGAGATCACCCACCTGCAGGCGCACATCAAGACCTTGCGCCTGGGCGCGGGCGCGCTGGTCATTGTCGCCCTGGTCATGGGCGGCGGCTGGTGGAGCGCGCCGCGCGACCTGACCATCCACGTCCCGCCCGACCTGCGCTCTGGCAGTACCCGCAAGTGGTGGGAAGTGCCGCCCGAATCGGTCTATGCGTTCACGTTCTACGTGTTCCAGACGCTGAACCGCTGGCCGACCAATGGCGAAGAAGACTACTCGCGCAACCTCCACACGCTCTCGCCGTACCTCACCCCGTCCTGCCAGGCCTTCCTTCGCGCGGACTACGACTACCGCCGCTCCACCGGCGAGCTACGCCAGCGCGTGCGCGGCATCTACGAGATTCCCGGCCGCGGCTATGGCGACGACCCCACGGCGCGCGTGCGCACCGTGTCCGATCGCGACTGGGTGGTGACGCTGGACATCACGGCGGACGAGTACTACGGCGCCGAGCAGGTCAAGCGCGCCCTGGTGCGTTATCCGATCAAGGTCACGCGGGTGGACGTCGATCCCGCCCGCAACCCGTTCGGCCTGGCGCTGGACTGCTACGAAGGCGCGCCCCAGCGCATCAGTGCACCGGAGCCGGCGCGCCCGGCGTCGAGTGGCCTGTCTCCGCAAGCGCCTCAAGGAGGAAACACCCCATGAAGCATCCTGTACTCGCGCTGCTGGGGCTACTGGCCGTGGCCGCGGCACCCGTCGCCCAGGCGGTGGAGATCCTGCGTTGGGAACGCATGCCACTGGCAGTGCCGCTGAAGGTCGGTCAGGAACGCATCGTGTTCATCGACCGGAACGTGCGCGTGGGCGTGCCCGCGGGCGTGGGCGAACGCCTGCGCGTGCAGAGTGCGGGTGGCGCGGTGTACCTGCGCGCCAGCGAGCCGATCGAGCCCACGCGGTTGCAACTGCAGGACGCCGACACGGGCGCGCTGATCCTGCTGGACATCGCAGCCGAACCGCCCAAGGACGGGGAAGCCGAGCTGGAGCCGGTGCGCATCGTCGAGGGTGACAGCGCACCGGGACGCTATGGCGAGCAGGCCGACAGTGCCGAGGCCCCGGCACGCGCCCAGGGCCAGGCAGGTGCGCGGACCGCGCGGCGCGAAACTCCGGTCCCTGTCGTGCTGACGCGCTTCGCCGCGCAGAACCTCTACGCACCGCTGCGCACCGTCGAGCCGCTTCCGGGCGTCATGCGGGTCAACCTGCCCCGCGACCTCGACCTGGACACACTGATGCCAACGCTGCCGGTGCGCGCGGTCGCGCTCGCGTCGTGGCGCCTGGAAGACCAATGGGTGACTGCCGTGCGCCTTACCAACACCGGCGCCGACTGGGTCGCGCTCGACCCGCGCGTGCTGCAAGGCGATTTCCTCACCGCCACCTTCCAGCACGAGGCGCTGGGCCCGCGCGGCACGCCCGAGGACACGACCGTCCTCTACCTGGTCACGGGCGGCCGCGGCCTCGCGCAGTCGCTGCTGCCGGCGATTCACCGCTTCGACCCTGCCGTGCATCTGCCGCAGCCGGACGGCGACGAGAACGCCAAGGAGGCCCGCCATGCGCAGTAACGGCCTGCTCAAGTGGCTGATGATCCCTGTCGCCATCCTGGTGCTGTTCGTCGGTATCCGGCTGTTCTCGGGTGGAGGCAGCACGGCGCCACCCGCGGCGGACAACGGCGCCCAGCTCACGCCCGAGGAAATGAAGGCGCTGGGCATCGAAGGCGACACCCCGCGCGACACCGTGGCGACGCTCGTTGCCCAAGTGAAGCAGTTGCGCACCGAGCTTCAGACCGCGCTCTCGGACAACAAGTCGCAGCGTGAAGAGAACCAGCGACTGCGCCAGCGCGAGAACTCCATCGACCAGCGCATCAACTCGGCGCTCGAATCCGAGCGGTCCAACCTGCGCCGCGACCAGGAGCAGGCGGCCAGCGCGCGCCAGCAGACCGAAGGGCTGCTCGCCGACCTGCAGCGGCGCCTGGACAGCATCGGCGGGCGCGGCGGCGGCCATGCGGACCTGCCCGTGGGCCTGGGGCTGCAGGGCGGCGACGAGGCCGGCATGGAGGGCGGCGTGCGGTGGGTCGAGCCGGACGACGCAAAGCCCGCCGAGGGGCGCAACGGCGGTCGTGGCGCGAGCGGCGGAATGAGCTTCCCCACGAGCTTCGGCCCGGCGCAGAGCACGCTCGAAACCACCGCGGAAACCGTGGCCAACGCGGGCGCCCGCGCCTCTGGGGTCAAGAGTGCCAAGCCGGTCTATACCGTGCCGACCAACTCCACGCTCATGGGTTCGGTCGCCATGACCGCGCTGATCGGCCGCGTGCCGATCGACGGCACGGTCAACGATCCCTATCCGTTCAAAGTCCTGGTCGGGCCGGACAACCTGACCGCCAATGGCATCGACATTCCCGACGTGGCCGGCGCCGTGTTCAGCGGCACCGCATCGGGCGACTGGACGCTTTCGTGCGTGCGCGGCCAGGTGCGCAGCATCACGTTCGTCTTCAACGACGGCACGATCCGCACGATCCCCGAAGACCGCGAGGGCAACCAGCAGAACAACCAGCAACGCGACGGCTTGGGCTGGATCAGCGACCCGCACGGCATCCCCTGCGTCAGCGGCGAGCGGCGCAGCAACGCCCAGCAGTACCTCGGCTCGCAGGCCCTGATCACCGCGGCCGGTGCCGGCGTGGCCTCGCTCATCGAGAGCGACAGCGGCCGCATGTCCTATGTCGGCTCGGACGGCTCCATCGGCACCGTGGGCATCACCGGCCAGGAAGCGGTCGGCCAGATTCTCGCGGGCGGTGTCCGGGACATGTCGGCCTGGGTCAACAAGCTCTACGGCCAGGCGTTCGCCGCCGTCTATGTGCAGCCCGGCGCCAAGGTCGCCGTCCACCTCGAAAAACCGCTCGCCATCGACTTCGATCCCGAAGGCCGCAAGGTCGATCACCGCGCAGGAGAAAGCCATGCTCTCGAACTCGATTAAGGGCCTGGTGCTGGCCCTCGCCGTCGCGGTGCTCGGCGGCTGCGCCACCAGCAAGGAAAAGCTGCTGACCCACGGTGACCGCACGATGATGGACATCTGGCAGCAGGAGGCCGGCGACGGCGGTGGCGCAGCCGGACGGAACGCCGGCCGCCAGCTGCTCGATGCGCGCCAGAGCCTGCGTCGGCCCCTGACCGACGCCGACGTGCAGGCCGCACCTGTCGAGCAGATGCGCTACACGCGCACCGCGCGCAATGAGGTCCACCGCCAGTTCCAGCGCCTGCCCAATCCCGATCTCGTGATGTACGTGTACCCGCATCTGGCCGGCACCGATCCCGTGCCGGTGCCCGGCTACACGACCGTCTTCCCGCTCTACCAGCGCATCCAGTACGCGATGCCGGGCGAGCGCGTGGAGGACTACTGATGCGGTGGAAACTCCCATGGCCGAAGCTGGCCGGCGCCGGCTCCAGTAGCCCGGCTAGCGATGAGCAGCCGGACAGCTGGCAGCGCCACGTCGAGGCCTTGCGCCAGGCCGGCATCCCCGAACCCGGTTCGGCAGTCCACGGCCGCAAGCCAGCGACCGTGGCCGACGAGCAGGCGCTGTACGACGTTGCGCCGTCCTTCGTGGAACTGCTGCCCTGGGTGGAGTTCTTGCCCGGGTCGAAATCGATGCTCCTGGAGGATGGCCAATCGGTGGCGGCGTTCTACGAACTGGTGCCGCTGGGCACCGAAGGCCGGGAACCCGGCTGGCTCGCGCATGCCCGCGACGCCCTGGAAAACGCGCTTCAGGACAGTTTCGATGAACTGGACGAGAACCCGTGGGTGCTCCAGCTCTATGCCCAGGACGAACCGAGCTTCGACCAGTACATGCAGACCTTGCGCGATTACGTGCAGCCACGTGCGCGCGGCTCGGCGTTCACCGAGTTCTACTTGCGCTTCTTCGGCCACCACCTGCGCGCTGTGGCCAAGCCCGGCGGCCTGTTCGAGGACACGGTGGTCACGCGGCTGCGCTGGCGCGGCCAGACGCGGCGGGTGCGCATGGTGATCTATCGCCGTGCAACTGGGCAGGCAAGCCGCCGCGGCCAGACGCCCGAGCAGATGCTGAACATCGTCTGCGACCGCCTGTGCGGCGGCCTGGCGAACGCCGGCATCCAGGCACGGCGCATGGTCGCAGCCGACGTCCACGACTGGCTGCTGCGGTGGTTCAATCCGCGCCCGGCGATGCTTGGACCGAGTGCAGAGGACCGGGAGCGCTTCTACGCGCTGGCGCGCTACCCCGACAGCACCGAAGAAAGCGAGGCCGGCGAAATCGAGCTGGCGAGCGGGCGGGATTTCAGCCAGCGGCTGTTCTTCGGCCAGCCACGCTCCGACGTGGAGCACGGCACCTGGTATTTCGACGGCATGCCGCACCGCGTGCTGATCACCGACCGGCTGCGCATGCCGCCCGGCACCGGACACCTGACCGGCGAGACCCGCAAAGGGGATGCCATCAACACGCTGTTCGACCAGATGCCGGAAGACACCTTGCTGTGTCTCACGATGGTCGCCACGCCGCAGGATGTCCTGGAAGCGGATCTCAACCACCTGGCGAAGAAGGCCGTGGGCGAGACGCTGGCGTCGGAGCAGACGTTGAAGGACGTGCAGGAAGCCCGCTCCCTCATCGGCAGCGCACACAAGCTCTACCGGGGGACGCTGGCATTCTACCTGCGCGGACGCGACGAAGCGGAACTGGACCGGCGCGGCCTGGACCTGGCGAACGTGATGCTCAATGCTGGCTTGCAGCCGGTGCGCGAGGACGACGAGGTGGCGCCGCTCAACAGCTACTTGCGGTGGCTGCCATGCTGCTACAACCCCGGCCAGGATCGGCGCAAGTGGTACACCCAACTGATGTTCGCTCAGCACGCGGCGAACCTGTCGCCGGTGTGGGGCCGCGCTCAAGGTACGGGGCACCCGGGCATCACGATGTTCAACCGCGGTGGCGGGCCGATCACCTTCGACCCGCTCAGCCGCCTGGATCGGCAGATGAACGCCCATCTGTTCCTGTTCGGCCCCACCGGCTCCGGCAAGAGCGCCACGCTCAACAACCTCTTGAATCAGGTCACGGCCATCTACCGACCGCGGCTGTTCATCGTGGAGGCTGGCAACAGCTTCGGCCTGTTCAGCGACTTCGCACGCATGCTCGGGCTGACGGTAAACCGGGTCAAGCTGGCCCCAGGTTCGGGCATCAGCCTCGCGCCATTCGCAGACGCGCGTCGGCTGATCGAGACGCCCAGCGACGTGCAGACGCTCGACGCCGACGCGCTGGATGAAGACCCGCCACCAGATGCCTCGGCCATGGAGGCGGACGAGCAGCGCGACGTGCTCGGCGAACTGGAGATCACGGCGCGGCTGATGATCACGGGCGGAGAGGACAAGGAGGAAGCCCGGATGACGCGGGCTGACCGCTCGCTGATCCGTCAGTGCATCCTCGACGCCGCCGAGCACTGCGTGGCCGACAAACGCACGGTGCTTACGCGCGACGTGCGCAACGCGTTGCGCGCCCGCGGCCAGGACCCGACGCTGCCCGAAATGCGCCGCGTGCGGCTGCTGGAGATGGCGGATGCGATGGACATGTTCTGTCAAGGCACGGACGGCGAAATGTTCGACCGCGACGGCACGCCGTGGCCCGAAGCCGACATCACCTTGGTTGACCTCGCGACATACGCCCGCGAGGGCTACAACGCGCAGCTCTCCATCGCTTACATCAGCCTGATCAGCACGGTGAACAACATCGCCGAGCGCGACCAATACCTGGGACGCCCGATCATCAACGTCACCGACGAAGGCCACATCATCACGAAGAACCCGCTGCTCGCGCCCTACGTCGTGAAAATTACAAAGATGTGGAGGAAATTGGGGGCCTGGTTCTGGCTCGCGACGCAGAACATCGACGACCTGCCGCGCGCCGCGGAGCCCATGCTCAACATGATCGAGTGGTGGATCTGTCTCAGCATGCCGCCCGATGAAGTTGAGAAGATCGCGCGGTTCCGCGAACTCTCGCCCGCGCAGAAGGCGCTGATGCTTTCGGCGCGCAAGGAAGCGGGGAAATTCACCGAAGGCGTCATCCTCTCCAAGAGCATGGAAGTGCTGTTCCGCGCCGTGCCGCCGTCCCTGTACCTCGCCCTCGCGCAGACAGAACCCGAGGAGAAGGCCGAACGCTACCAGCTCATGCAGCAGTACGGCTGCACCGAACTGGAAGCGGCTTTCAAGGTGGCCGAGAAGATCGACCAGGCCCGCGGCATCGAGTCGCCGGCCCTGGAACTGTCGTAAACCGGAGAACGCCATGGAACAGAAACGTCCTTCCATTCCGATGCAGGTCCAGGCGTTCCGCCGTCGCCGCTGGCGGCCTCGCTGGCCCTGGGTATTGGCTGCTGCGCTGGTCGCGCTGCTGCTGATCTGGCTGGTGTCCCGGACGCCCGGCGAATCCTCAGCGCCGTCGCGCGCGCCGGTCAGCACGGCGCAGGTCGCTGGGCCACCCTGGCAGATGGGCAACCCGGAAGGCCGTTTCACGCTGACGCTCTATGCCGACCTGGAATGCCCGTTCTGCCGGGAGTATTTCCCGCAGCTCAAGCGCTGGGTCGGCAACAACACCGACGTGGCGCTGCAATGGCATCACCAGCCGCTGGCCGCGCACGAGCCTGCCGCGTCGGCCGAGGCACGTCTGGCCGAGTGCGCCGCCGAAGCGGGCGGGCATGCGGCGTTCTGGCAGGCGGTCGAATGGGTCTATGCCCACACGCGCAGCGACGGCCAGGGCTTGCCCGATGGCTTGCGTTACCCCGAAACAACGTCAGCCATCGAACAGTGCATGGCTAGCGAGCGCCCCAACGTGGCCATCCGCGCGCAGGCCGCGGAAGCCACCAAGAGCGGCGTGACCGCCACGCCGTCGCTGCGACTGCTCGATCGCCAGACGGGCCAGGCCATCCTGTTGCAGGGGCCGATCGAGGGCGATGCCTTGCTCTCGGCCATGGACCTGCTGGCGGCCGGGGAAATGGCCAGCGACGCGCCGGGTTCGCCCGCCACCCCCACATCCGAAATGCCTGCCGACGTTGTCGGCGACATGCCCAGGTAGCCCTCGGTCTTGAAGGCTACGGCGCGGCTCGCCGCGCTGACCGCTACCCGTTCGCTTTCGCATCCTGGCCGCGAACAATCACCGCCGCGCGGTGATGGATGCACCTTGTTCCGCTGTTTCCATCCCCAGGAGGGCTTGCCCTCCCAGGGTGGCGCCCTCCGCTCACTTTCTGGAGGTCCGCCATGTCTCTCGTCGCCAACGACTCCTGCGTGGAGCCACGTTTTGCCCCCATGTCCCAATCCGATGACTGGATCATCCGGCAAGCCATCGCGCTGCTGGAGCAGCGGGTCTTCAAGAAGGGGCCATCCCTGGAGAGGCCTGCCGCCGTCAAGGACTACCTGCGCCTGAAACTGGCCGCCGAGCCCAATGAAGTCTTCGCCATCGTGTTCCTCAACAGCATGCACGAGGTGCTGGCCTACGAGCCGATGTTCAGAGGCACGATCCATTCGACCTCGGTGCATGCGCGTCCGATCGTGCAGCGTGCCTTGGAACTGAATGCGGCAGCGGTCATTTTTTCTCACCAACACCCTTCGGGCTGCACGGAGCCGTCGAGCGCGGACCGTGCGTTGACCCAAACGCTGAGGGCCGCGTTGTCGCTGATCGACGTGAGGGTGCTGGATCACCTCATCGTCGGCCAGGGCACGCCGTACTCGTTCGCGGAATCCGGCCTGCTGTAGCGACGGCATCGGCTCCCTGATCCACGCGGAGGCTTCGGCCTCCGCTTTTTCATGGGCGCGAGACAAGCAGGTATGCGGGCAGTGCGCGATGCGCATTGTTTGTTGGGGCCGCGTCGGCTTCGCGTTTGACTACTGCTCTGATCAACTTCAAGGGCACGCGACATGACAGCATCCCTTTCCAGGTTCGCGCCGGGCTGGCGAACCCTCGGCCGGGCCGTGGCGCTGCCGGCAGCCCTGGCCGTTTTCAGCCCGGCCACCTTCGCCGCCGACGTGGTGGTCGTCACCGACAGCCGCCACCCGGTCAAGACCATGGGCGGCGAGCGGCTGATCGAGCTGGACGAAGCCCACAGGATTGAAGCGGAGCTTTCCGCGGGACTGCCCACCGACCCCGAACAGGCGACGGCCATCGTCAAGCGCCGGCTGAATGGCGGCGGTGCCGATCTGCAGCGACGCATCGCTTCCGCATACCAAGGCGTTACCGACGCATGGAGCCTCGGCATCACCAGCCTCCCGGCCGTGGTGGTGGACAGGCGCTATGTGGTCTATGGCGAGCCGGATGTGGCTCGCGCTGTCGCGCGCATCGAGCAGCACCGGAGGACCCAGCCGTGACCCGACCATTCGACCTGATGCGCCGCCTGCGCGCTGGCGTGGCTTCGTTGCTGCTGCTCAGCGCCACGGGCAGCTACGCCCTCAATACAGCGACCATCATCGGCTCGGTGGCATCGCCCGATTGCCTCGAATACCGCGTCGTCGGCATCTGCTACTGGCTCTACTGCACATGGACGGGCTGCACCGTGCGCACGTCGATCAAGGTGCGCCACTACATCCCCGATGCAGTGGTGTCGTCGTACTCGAATACCGGAGAAAACCCCTGGGTCGAAGTCCAGGCAATGAGCACGCCCAACCCGTCCGCCCAAGCTGGCGGCGACGGAACGACGAACGAGGATCACGAAAACAGCCTCGCCAAATTCAAGAACGCGGATGTCATCGGTCACCCCGGCGCAGAGGTGTTCAACCAGTTCGTCTCTTCGTCAGGCTACTTCTGTGAGGGCGCGGGCACGGCGTTTATGCCGTACTTGCTCAGCACCCTGGATACGCTGGCCTGGCGCTACAACGTGCCCGAGATGGCCTACCCGGAAGCGCTGATTCCGGGCCGGCGCGAAGTCGGTGCCCGTACCACGATGAATCTCTGGGGCAACGTGTATCCCCGTGGCGGCTTCCTGCACCAGACCGACGACTTCAAGGCCGGCGCAGTGGTGGCCCAGCGTGCGGGCGATGTGGTCACGCGCCGCGGGCAGATCCACGTCTATCAGCCGTTGCTTGCCAACTCCCGTGACGGCTACTGGCCGGCCGGCGCGCTGATGGAGGGCGATGCCTCGACCGGCAAGTGGCAAGAACTCACGCCCGTCCTGTCCTCGTCCTGCACGGTCTTCCCGCGCAGCGGCTTCCTTACCCAGGCCCAGCAAGGCGACTACGCATGGGCGCTGTGGCGGCCGTATGCCTGCTGCGAGCGCCGGGGCCAGGTGTTCCTGGGCAGCGTCGATTTCCTCTGAGGGGGTGCCATGAAGTTCCGTCCTGCATTCAATCCGTTCTCCCGCCGGGTACGTCGCACGGAGATCGTCCTGGCACTGGCCGGCGCGCTCGCGCTGGGCAGCGGCGTGGCCTGGGGTCAACTGGGATACCAGACCAGCGGCAGCGTCATCGGCGATGACGTCATGTACTCGATCGGTGGCGGCAACGCCGTGTCGATGGGACGTGCAGCCGGCATGCGCTCCATCGGTGTCGGCGTGGGTTGGAACAGCAACTTGATCTGCGGCGACATGAGCATCCAGACCACGTTGAAGAACCAACTTAACGGCATTACCAACGGCTTCCAGCAAATCATGTCGTCGGTGATCCAGAGTGCCACCAGTGCGGTGGCATCGTTGCCCGCACTGATCATCCAGCGGGCCGATCCCGGTCTGTACAACCTGCTCACCAATGGCGTGCTGCAGGCGCGGCTGGATTTCGACCGCAGCAAGCTGACGTGCCGTGCCATGGCCGAGAAGATGGCCGAAACGGCGGGCGGCCAACTCGGCTGGAGCCAGATGGCCGAAGGGCTGGCGCTGCGCGATGCCGTGTCGAGCACGGATGCGGTCTCGGCCATCGAGCAGGCCGAGACGCGCCGCGGCAATGACGGCGTGCCGTGGGTCGGGGGCAGCAACGCGGGCGGCTCCGGCCAGCCCGCGATCAAGGTCGTCGGCGATGTCACCCGCGCTGGCTACAACCTGGTCAACGGCCGCGGCGTGACCGACACCTCGTCCATTGCGCCGGCCAGTTGCAGCAGTCTCTCGTGCCAGACCTGGACCTCGCCGCAGGCTGCCGTCGAGTGGGCCACGCGCGTGCTCGGCGAGAAGGAGCAGCGCACGTGCGATACCTGCACCAAGACCGAGACGACGCCGGGCGTCGGGCTCACGCCGCTGATCCAGGAGGAGTACGACGCCAAGCTGCAGGCGCTCCAGGACCTGGTAACCAAGGCCAAGAACACGACGCCGGAGAACCTGCGCGAAGCTGGCAGTGCGTCGCTGCCGATCACGCGCGGCGTGATCGAGGCGCTGCGCGACGAGCCCGACCAGCACCTGCTGTCGCAGCGCCTCGCGTCCGAGGTCGCGCTGGCATCCGTGCTGGAGAAAGCGCTGCTGCTGCAGCGCACGCTGCTCACGGGCAAGAAGGAGCCCAACGTCGCGGCGAACGAACTTGCCGTGGAGGCGGTGAACCACGAGAGCGACACGCTCGACCGTGAGATTCGCAACCTCAAGACCGAACTGGAGCTGCGGCGCGAACTGGCGAACAACTCGCCCATGGCGATCATCCAGCGCCACGGCGCGCGCGCGGCCGGTTCGCGCGGCATCTACGAGGGCGATCCTGTGCCGGACCGTCTCGACCAGCTCCAGAAGGGCAATCCGGGGAGTCGGCCATGAGCCCGGCGCGCATGGCCTGGCGGCCGCTGCGCTGGTTGTTCAGCCGGCGCGCGGCGAAGACGCTGCTGTGGCTGGTGCTTATCGTTGCCGCCGCAGTGGGGGCGAACGTCGCGGGCATCAACCTGGTCGGCAGCGTTGCAGGCTGGGAACGGTGGCTGGCGGCCTCCGCAGGGTATTTCTTCATCTGGCGGCTGTGCGTGTACGCGGCAACGGCCTATGGATGGTTCTGGATGCGCCGCCGGGTGCTGGCCCGCGAAGACCAAAGCGGGACAGATGGGCAGGCGCGGCGCCGGCTGATCCGTACCGAGGTCGCCGGCGTCGTCGCCATCGTCGCGCTGGAAGCCAGCCTGTTGATGCAGGCCGCTTGAGGGGAGATCGGGGCCATGACGCTCTTCACGACCGACTATCTGGAGTACTACCTCACCCTCGTGTCCTGGATCGTCAACAACGGTATCTGGGCCGTGCTGGTGTCCAGCGGGGTGTTCGCGCTGCCTTTCGTCGCCATCGTCGTGCAGGAGTGGCTGAAGGCCCGCGCGGAAGGCGCTGACGAGGGCAACAAAGGCGTTCTGAGTGCCGCCCGTATCGAGAACCGGGTGTTCGTCGCGATCGTGGTGGTGATGTTCGCGGGCATTCCGTTCATCGACGTGGACCTCAGCACCATCCAGTACGACAGCTCGCGCTCGGCGCAGTGCCAGGTCAGCGTGCCGCAGCCCACGGAAACCGGCTGGTCGCAGTCCTTCAGCACCATCAACAACCAGTCGGCGAAGGTGCCGGTCTGGTGGGCTTTCATGCACGCGCTCTCGCGCGCCGTCACGAGCGCCTCGGTAGCGGCGATCCCGTGCGGTACGGACCTGCGGCAGATGAGGATGGAGATCGACGCGACCCGCATTGACGACCCGGTACTGGCTCAGGAGGTCGCGGACTTCTCGCGGGATTGCTATGGGCCTGCGCGGGCCAAATTGTTCATGCAGCGCCCGGATCTCGATGAGCAGCAGATGCACGACGTAACCTGGATCGGCTCGCGCTTTTTCACGGACACGGGTGGCTACTACGACAGCTACCGCTCCAGCACGGCGCGCGAGGCATGGCCCTATGACGACACCCGCGATGCAGGCCTCGCGCAGGTTGCCAATGGTGGCGGCTACCCGACCTGCAGGCAGTGGTGGTCAGACGGCAGCAACGGCCTGCGCGCGCGGCTGCTGGGGCAAGTGGACCCGACCCTGCTGAATCGCCTGGCGGGCTGGGCCGGGTTCCTCAGCCGGGCCGAGGTGGACGATTCGGTGATCCGCGCCATCGCGTCACCGCGGCAGCAGAAACTGAACCAGGGCAGCGTCTATACGGACTACGGCGGCCAGATCGACAAGACCCTGCCGAACATCGTGACGCGCGCCACGGGCGACGTGGGGATGGCAGTCGGCGCGATTGCCGCGTTTCCTGCCATGGATGTCGTGCGCCAATCCCTGCCCATGATCCTCGCCTTACTGAAGATGGCGCTGGTCATCTGCATCCCGCTCGTGCTGGTTGTGGGCACCTACGACCTGAAGACGGTCGTCACCGTCAGCGTCGTGCAGTTCGCGCTGTTCTTCACGGACTTCTGGTTCCAGCTCGCACGCTGGATCGATTCAACGATTCTGGACGCGCTTTATGGCTGGGGCTTTGGCTGGAACCGGCCGCACACCAACTTTGACCCGCTGGTAGGGTTGAACAACGCCTTCGGCGACATGCTCCTGATGTTCGTCATGGGCACGATGTTCCTGGTTCTGCCGGGATTCTGGCTGGCGAGCCTTACCTGGGTTGGGATTCGGGCCGGGCACGTCATCCAGGGACTTTCCGATGGCAGCAAGAGCGCCGGCCAAGCTGGCGGCAAGGGTGCCGGGGCGCTCACCGGAGGAAAACTGAAATAGCGCGAGGCCGGTCAGTCGTCGGTGTACAACTCGTGCGACGTGTCGTTGTACAGGTTGGGATCGTAGCCCGGCGTCTTGCGCAGCTCGGTGAGGTCGGTGAAAGGCCACTCGTCCTCATCCGAAGTATTTGCAGCAGCAGCCCATCCCGCCGCCGCAACGCCCAGCATCACGAGTGCAAACCAAAACGCAACGTAGAGCAGCACCCCCAGTACAGCCAGCTTGGCTACCCACACGAGCGCGGTAGCGCCAGCTCGCGGCATGCCCTTGGACACCAACCAGTTCGACGCCCGCCGTTCGCGTCGCGCATAGGCACGCCATCCGCGGCCAAAGGCGCGGCCGAGGCGTTCTGCGGTGCTGGTGCGGGTCGTCGTGTTCATGGTCGTCTCCTGCTGTTGAGGAATGCCTATTCCAGTTTGCTCCACTTCATTCGGTTTGCGGCTTCAATGTGTTTTCTTGCTGCTTCAGGACGCTTCGTCATCCGGCCCCACCGGGCCGGGGTCGGGTTCAACGCCGATGCGGTAGGTAACAACGAAACGCGGCCAGTCCACATGGTCCACCAGGTCGATGTCCTCGATGACGCCAACCTTCGCTCCCGCACGCTCGAACAGGGCGATGCTCTTGGCGGGATAGTTGTTGCGCGACGGATAGAGCACCCCGTCGAACAGCGCCTGGCCATCATCTCCGAGCATCGCATGCACCTGGGCGGACACCCGCTGCGTGTGCGTGTAGTCGCGGCTGGCCAACTGCTCCAGGTTCAGGCCGAAGTAGCCCGCCATGACGCCCTGCGCCGTGAGATCGGCCAGAAACACGTCGTCCATCACGCCTACTGCGCGCACCATCCGGGCTTGGACTTCTTTCAGCGCGATCGAGCGTTGCGTGTCCGCAAGCCACTGGTGCTTGTGAAACACCGACTCCATCAGCGCCGTGGGCAGGTCGCGCCCCAGGTAGAGCACGCCGTAGGCCCCCCGCTGGGTCATCGTAGCGATTCGTGCTGCTGCGGCCATAGTACAGCGGGCTGCCCCGATAGACGACGCGGCTCACATGCTGGAGCAGTTCACCGGCATCGATCAGGAACGAAGGCAGCTCGTGGCTCATGGCGGTCTCGCTTCAATGCACCTGGACGCCCAGCACGTTGAACACGGCCTCGGCCACGTCATCGATCGTGCCATGCGTCACCGCATCCACGGGCGAGCGACCACCCAGGCCTTCGAGGGGTTCGGACAGCGCGCGGTAGATCGTCCAGTGGTCGATGCCCTCGACCTCCTGGAGCACGGTTTGGGTCAACTGCTGCTTCACCGGGTCGAGCTGCCAGTCGGGCAGCTTCTGGCCGCGCGGCCCCACGTTCAGCGCCAGCAGCCGACGGGCGAGGATGTCCTTGTAGATTTGCTGGCGCGACTTGTCCGCCAGCTTGGCGAACTCGGCAGGCGGCAGGTTGTCCGGCTGGTTGAAGGCTTCCAGCAGCAAGGCGCGGCCTCGCTGGACATCGGTTTCAGCCGGTGTCCAGCGCGTGTCGGAGCGCAACGCGGCCGCCTTGCGCTGCAAGGCCTGCGCCACCGTTTCACCTTCCAGGTTGGCGGGCAGCGTCACCGCCTCCACGCGCTCGTGGATGAACGCCTGCAACTCAGCCGCGAACGCCGGTGCATCCCGGATTTCGACGGTATCGGCGAAGCGTCGCACATCCTCCACCGTGACTCGCGGCAGCCGGTCGGCAATGAATTCGATCGCAGTGGGCATGGTCAGCTCCCAGGTAGGTTTGAGACAGGATTCACTCTAGTCTCCTTTGTCGCATTTGTCAACTTAGTCGCCCGGGTGGGAGCCTACCTGGCGGTGTAGCGCCCCGGCAGCATAGGCCGGGGCCCAGCGCCAGGTCGCCGTCTAATCCATTCGTGCGGGTTCCGCATTGACGCTGGAGCCGCAGCCCAGGCCCCGCTATACCGAAACGGTTAAAGGCCAAAGGGTCGAAACGGCAAGGGAATGGGGTGCAAGGGGAAAGGCCCTACCTTGAAAAGGCCAAAAGGCCTCCCGCCCGGCCCGCCATCAGGACACCGACATGCTCTCCCTGTTCCAGCGAAAACGGCCCCCGGTCGCTGCCGCGCCGTCGCCAGCACCCGCCACCGACCTCCCGAAAGGGTTGATGCGGCCGGAGTCGGCCGCATCGTTGCTCGCCACCCCGCGCCGGCAGAAGCTGCTGGAACACATCTGGCAGCGCACCTCGCTTTCGCGCAAGCAGTTCGCCTCCCTGTACCGCGCGCCGCTGGAGCGCTACGCCGAGCTGGTCCAGGCCTTCCCGGCTTCCGAAGCGCATCACCATGCCTACCCGGGCGGCATGCTCGACCATGGCCTCGAAATCGTCGCCTACAGCCTAAAGCTGCGGCAGTCCCATCTGCTGCCCATCGGGGCCAGCCCCGAAGACCAGGCGGCGCAGGCCGAAGCCTGGACTGCGGCCGTCGCCTATGCCGCACTGCTCCATGACATCGGCAAGGTGGCCGTCGATCTGCACGTCGAGCTGGCCGACGGCAGCACCTGGCACCCATGGCACGGCCCGCTGCGCCAACCGTACCGCTTCCGCTACCGCGACGACCGCGAGTACCGGCTTCATAGCGCCGCGACAGGCTTGCTGTACCAGCAATTGCTCAATCGCGATCTGCTGGACTGGCTCAGTGGCTATCCATCCTTGTGGGCGCCGCTGCTCTACGTCTTGGCTGGGCAGTACGAGCACGCCGGGGTTCTGGGCGAGCTTGTCGTGCAGGCCGACCGCGCCTCCGTCGCCCAGGAGCTGGGCGGCGATCCCGCGCGCGCCATGGCCGCGCCCAAGCACTCGCTCCAACGCAAGCTGGTCAACGGGCTGCGCTACCTGCTCAAGGAAGAGCTGAAACTGAACCAGCCGGAGGCCTCCGATGGCTGGCTCACCGAGGACGCGCTGTGGCTGGTGAGCAAGACAGTCTCGGACAAGCTGCGCGCGCACCTGCTGTCCCAGGGGGTCGATGGCATCCCCGCGAACAACACGGCCGTGTTCAACGTGCTACAGGATCATGCCATGTTGCAGCCCACCGCCTCCGGCAAGGCCATCTGGCGCGCAACTATTACCAGTGAGAGTGGCTGGTCCCATGCCTTCACGCTCCTGCGCCTGGCCCCGGCGCTGATCTGGGAGCCCTCGGAGCGACCCAGCCCATTTGCGGGAACCGTGACCGTGGACAACGCCGGCGAGGCCGAGGACGGGCCGCGCCCGTCCGCACCCGACGCTGCATTGCTACCTGGAGCAGCGGTGGCAACGGAGAAGGAGCCCGCAGCAAGCAGCCGTCCAGATCAGTCGGGCGGAAGTCACGCCATACCTCCCAGCACGCAGCGCAATCCGGCCGACCCACTGGAAAGCATGCTGGCGATGTTCGAGACAACGCCTGAGCCGGAGCAGTCCGTCGAAGCCCCGCCAGAGGGTGCCGACGATGCAGCGGTGCCGCTCGACCCTCCCGCATCGGCCCCAGGTCCTTCGGCGCCGACCGCCGCGCCTGCGCCGCACGATTTCGCCTCATTTACCGGGCGGCCATCGGGCGAGCATTTCATGGCCTGGCTGAAACAGGCCGTCCAGACCCGCAAGCTCATCATCAATGACGCCAAGGCCCTGGTACATACCGTGTCCGACACGGTTTACCTGATCAGCCCTGGTGTTTTCCAGCGCTACGCACAAGAGCATCCAACCATTGGGCCGCTTGCGAAGGACGCGGCCCTGCAGGACTGGCAGTGGGTGCAGAAGCGCTTTGAAAAACTCGGACTCCACAGGAAACAGCCATCGGGTCTGAACATCAGGACGTGCGAGGTCATGGGACCGCGCAAAACGCGCCAGGTGCATGGCTATTTGCTCGAAGACCCATCGCACATATTCGATGCCGTTCCACCGAACAATCCTTATCTGTCGCTCAAATAGCCGACTAAGAGGGGAAGTGCCACACGTTCTGTTTGAACGGGTGGCAAGCTTCAGTCGATCCGAAGAGGCTCGAACGACTTGACGAGTTGGTCCACCGCCTTGACCTGCCGCAGCAGCGGTTCGAGCGTGTCCAGTGGCAGAGCGCTGGGTCCGTCACAACGTGCATGCGCCGGGTCGGCGTGTGCTTCGAGGAACAAACCGCCAATGCCGACCGCCATGCCGGCCCGCGCGAGTTCGGGCAACTGTTGGCGACGCCCACCCGAAGCCAACGCATCCGCTTCTCGCCGCTGCAGGCTATGGGTTACGTCGAACACCAGTGGCAGGCCACTGCTGGCAACGCTCATTTCGCGGAAGCCCAACATGTCCACGACGAGATTGTCGTAGCCGAACTGCGTGCCACGCTCGCACAGCAGGACGCGCGGGTTGCCAGCCTCGTGCAGTTTGTGGACGACATGCCTGATCTGGCCCGGGCTGAGGAACTGCGGCTTCTTGACATTCACTACCCGACCGGTGCGGGCAATGGCGGCCACCAGATCGGTCTGCCGGGCCAGGAAGGCCGGAACTTGCAGTACGTCGGCAACGGCAGCGACCTGCATGGCCTGCTCAACCTCATGCACGTCGGTCAAGACTGGGCATCCGAACCGCGACTTGACCGCATCGAGGACCCGCAGCCCTTCCTCCAGGCCGACACCTCGGAAAGAATGGATCGACGAGCGATTGGCCTTGTCGAACGACGCCTTGAAAACGAAGGGTATCCCCAGCTTGCGCGTCACCTCCGCGAAGTGCTCAGCCGCAGCCAGGGTCGTATCGAGATCCTCGATGACGTTGATGCCGCCGAACAGCACGAACGGCAGGTCGTTGGCGACTGTGATGCCCTCGGAAATGGCGACGTGCAGGGAGGTGGCTGATGATGTCGATCGCATAAAAATTCCTCTCGTGATGTCAACGACCGCAGGCGAAAGCGCCGAGCGTCGTCGGCGAAGAATGCCTCACGGTCTTGAGCTTTGCGTGCAGACGCGTCCACAACAGCGCTTACAGGGTCCGACCGGGGTCCGCACCGGCGACTCCGCCCGTGACCACGGTCTTCCTTCAGCGGCTCACTGAAGACCGAGCGCCTTCATCAGCCTCGGCTTCTGGCTCGCGAAGGTGCCATAGAAGACCTCGTCGCCGACGATCGTGATCGGGGCCACGCGCACGCCGGTTCGTGACTTGGCCTCCGCGGAAATCTTCGGGTCGGTCAGGTCGCGCTCTTCAAACGCGATGCCCTGCTGGGACAACCACTCCTTTAGTGCCCGGCAGTCCGGGCAAGTTGGAGTGCTATAGATGAGGATGCGCGGGGTGTTGGCTTGGTTCATGGTCGTGCCTTCACTTGCCCCGAGCGACAAGCCAACTCTTCATCATGGCGATCTCGCCTTCCTGCGCGGAGATGACCTCCTGAGCCAACTTGCGGACCTCCGGGTTCTTGCCGTACTGCAGCGCCACCTTGGCCATGTCGATCGCACCCTGGTGGTGCGGGATCATGCCGCGCATGAAGTCCACATCGGCGTCGCCGCTGAAGTCGATCATCATGTCCGCATGCATGCGGTCGTTGCCGGCACGGTAGGCGGCCGTCGAGGCATCGCCCGAGCTGCCGGCCGCCGCCTGCTGGCCGTTGTCGCCCAGCCACTTGTTCATCATGGCGATCTCGCCTTCCTGCACGGTGATGACCTCCTGGGCCAGCTTGTGAACCTCCGGGTCCTTGCCGTACTGCAGCGCCACCTTGGCCATGTCGATCGCGCCCTGGTGGTGCGGGATCATGCCACGCATGAAATCGACGTCGGCGTTGCCAGTGAACTGCGCTCCCATCCCGGCGTGCATCTGGTCGTTCACGGCGCGATACGCGGTCGTGGAAGGACTGTCATTGGCCGAGGCGCTGGAGGGCATCGCGTGCCCTTGGTGACCTCCGCCCGCACTGGCCTGCATCGCTTCACCCGACGGGACGACCACCTTCTTCTGGACGGCCATCAGGCCGGCGGCGACCACGACGGCGCCCGCAATGAACAAGAGGCTGAACTTGTTGACCTTCATGAAAAAACTCCTTGAATGAGGTTGATGGGTTCACTGTAGGGCCTCCCATTGTTGGAAGGTCAAGCCCTTATTTCGCCCGTCACTTGGCGCTGCACGGCGGTGTGCCCATGCCCATTTCAGTTGCAAGTAATTCTCAACAAAGGTAGGATGTTAGGACGTTAATAGCGAGAGTCCAGGATCATGTCCCAGCAACCGAAAGTTCACGACACCAGCGATTTCCCCATCGTCCGCTTCGACGGCGCAAGCATCTACAACGGATACAGCAGCGCCTGGTGCGCGGAAATGGATGAACTCGTCGCCTGCGGAAAGCCCTTCGTGCTTATCTACGTCGCGGGAGGGCCAGAAGAGACTCTCGACGATCGCGCTCAGCGCGGCGTCTGGCTGAAGACTCACAAGGAGACGCTTGGCGGCACATTGCTCGCGCTCATCCACGTCGAACCGGATTCGGATAAGCGAGCCCAGTTGGAGGCCATGCTGCCAAAGCTCGTCCAGGCTTTCGGTACACCGCAGTCCACCCGGGCCACCCACGCCGATGCCGAGGCGCTGGCCCGGTATGTCCTGGCGGGTGGTCGCGTCGAAGATTCGATATGAACAGCACCGTCCGGTCGCTGTAGCGCACCAAGGGCCTATCCATGAGGACCGGCTACCGCGTGCTCTCCGGGAAACAACCCGCGTTCCGATCAACGGGGCCGGCGACCGGCTGCTCGATGGAAAGCGGCATTGCCAGCGCGGGAGTCGCGCTCGGATCAACCCGATTTCTCAAGTGCCGCAATCAGCGGAGCGACCACGTTCCGCACAGCCGCCGCAGCTGCTTCTCCATCCTGGCGCTCGATAGCATCCACGATCGCCTCATGGGTCGCGAGACCCGGCTCGGGCAGTTCCTTGTCCTTCAGCGCAGTCAGCGTGTTCATGCGGACCGAGTTCGCGAAGTAGCGGTACAGCTCAGCCAGCGCGCCGTTGCCGCACATCCCGGCGATCGCGCAGTGGAAAGCCGTATCGGCCTCGGCAAAGGCCGCGCTCGATGCGTGTTGCTCCTGCTCGCCGCGGGCCTTCAACAGTCGGCGCAGCAGCCCAACGTCCGCCTTGGACCGATGCACCGCGGCCAACCTGGCCGCCTCGGTTTCCAGCATGCAGCGCAACGCGAAGTGCTCTCGCAAGCCGGAACGCCCGACACGGCGCATGACCTCGGCCGGATCGATATTGGTTCGCACGTAGGTGCCATCACCCTGGCGGACTTCCAGGACCTGGCCGTGCGAGAGCACGCGAATGGCTTCCCGCACCGTGTTGCGGCCAACCTCCAGCATCTCGGCCAGTTCCTGCTCCCTGGGGATGCGCTCGCCGACCTTCCAGGCGCCTCCCTCGATCTGGCCGCGGATCAGCTCAATCGTCGAATCGACGAGCGAACGCCGCGGCGCCTGTGGGAGTGTGAAGCGGTTATTCATCGCGGTTCTCAAATGACGTAGAGACGGGAGCCCATCGGACCTCGATTGTAGCAACTCAGGCCTTATACATAGGATGATTCTATGTATTTGACAAAAGAGCAATATTTATCCTGAGCAGGCACAAAACCACCAGGAACCTGTTTGAAGCCCAGGAAGGTCAGTGCCAGAAAACCAGCATACAGAATGAGTACAATTGTACTTCCGCGAACGATACGTCGAATCGTCCCAACATAGGAATTCGACAGGCTATCAAAGAAACGGTTAAAACGACGGAAAAAAGATCCGAAAAAACGATCCATTACACGAGTCAACAAATCTTGCTTCTCTATACCTTGATGTGGTTTCAGTAGTACGGAAGCTAATGCCGGAGACAATGTTAAGGAGTTGATAGCCGATAAAATCGTTGAGATAGCAATCGTCAATGCAAATTGACGATAGAATTCGCCCTGAAGCCCCGAGAGGAATGCTGATGGAATAAACACAGCTGCCAGTACTGAGGTAATAGCCAGAATTGGCCCCGTTACCTCGTCCATTGCTTTTCTTGCGGCGTCTTTTGGTGAGAGTCCTTTTGCAATATGGCGCTCAACGTTCTCAACCACAACGATTGCATCATCAACAACAATACCAATTGAAAGAACCAGACCAAATAAAGATAGCGTATTGAGTGAGAACCCAAATACATCCATTAATGCAAACGTACCCACTAATGAAATAGGCACTGCGATCAATGGGATGATTGATGCTCTCCATGTTTGCAAAAATAGCATCACGACCAGCACAACTAATATTGTGGCCTCTAATAAAGTCGTCGTGACAGATTTCAGGGAAGCACTAACAAACACGGTCGGATCATAAGCGATACTGTACTGAATACCTTCCGGAAACCTTACTTTCAGGCGTTCCATTGTTGACCTTACCGATGCAGACACCTCAAGTGCATTGGCGCCCGGGGTCATAACAATCTGCATACCCACTGCATTTTTATTATTTAGTAAACTCCTCATGGAGTAGTTATCTGAACCGAGTTCAAGACGAGCCACATCACGCAAGCGCGTAATTTGTCCGTCATCTCCGGTTTTAATAACTATATCGCCGAACTGTTCCTCAGTAGTTAGGCGCCCTAAGGCATTCACAGTGACCTGGAATGATGACGATGCATTAGGTTGCTGTCCGACAGAGCCAGCCGCTACCTGAACGTTTTGTTCTTTAATCGCAGCAGTGACATCACTTGATGTTAACCCTCTGGAAGCCACTTTATTAGGATCTAACCATACTCGCATGGCATATTCCCCTTCACCTCCCAGCGCTATGCTTGCGACACCTGGTAAGCGTGAAAGCTCATCACGTACGTTTAACATTGCATAGTTAGAAACATAAAGTGGATCATAACGCTCATCAGGAGAGAACAAATGCACCACCATAAGAATATCCGGCGAGGTTTTTTCAGTCACAACCCCTATTTGCTGGACTTCCGTTGGTAGCCGAGGCAAAGCCCGTGATACCCGATTCTGAACCTGAATTTGCGCAATATCGGGGTCAGTTCCCTGTCTGAAAGAGATGGTTAAAATCATTCGGCCGTCAGAAGCAGTTTGAGAACTCATGTAAAGCATGCCTTCAACCCCATTGATGGCTTGCTCAAGCGGGGCGGCAACAGTATCTGCTATTACATTGGGGTTTGCTCCGGGGTAGCTTGCCGTTACCTGAACGGTTGGCGGTGTTACGGACGGATATTCACTGAGAGGAAGTTGAAAAAACGCTAAAGAACCCGCTATCAGCATAAAAACTGATAAGACAATTGCAAATATGGGGCGCTGGATGAAGAAATGAGGAAATTTCATTTACTACCTCCCTCATTTTTGCCATTCGATTTTTTAGATGCACCTTCAGGCTGCCTCTCAGGTACGCTCAACAGCGTTTGCATCGATACGATGTCTGGCGTAACGGCCATCCCCGGTCGTACGAGCCCTTTTATGATAATTTTTTCCCCGGCCTTCAGACCGTCGCTGATAACACGTAATCCATCGACCATTGGCCCCAACACTATCGGGCGATACTGCGCCTTATTATTGGCATCAACAACAAGGACATACTTATTGCCCTGATCTGTGCCTACGGCTTGATCGTTTACCAAAATTACTTTTTGCTCACTACCAGTGCCTAACTGAACTCTGGCAAATGCTCCAGGAGTAAGAAGACCATCAGCATTCGGGATAATAGCCCGGACACGAACAGTGCCGGTATTACGATCAATTTGGTTGCCAACAAAATCAAGCGCCCCCCCGTGCGGATACCCCTTCTCATTTGCCAGACCTATATGTACGGGTAATTTTTCGTTGCTACGTCCGACAACATCAGGCCGAGCCTTACTGACAGTATTGAGATATGTCGCTTCATCAATATCAAAATAAACATATAAAGGGTCGGACGAAACGATTGTTGTCAATAGAGTCGCGGCCCCCCCCTGGCTGCTGCTAACCAAGTTACCTTCAGTTACTAAAATCCGATCGATACGGCCATCAATTGGCGCAGTCACACGCGAGTATGACAAATCCAGCTTTGCTGCTTCGACTGCAGCCTTCGATACCTGAACCTGTGCAACGCGGGCATTTTTCTCAGAAGATGCATCATCATAGTCTTTACGCGAAACAGCACCTCCGTTTACCAGACGGCTAATACGCTCGTAATTGCGGCTTGCCTGGAACGCCTGAGCTTCTGCCTGTCGTAATTGCGCTTGTGCACTATCAAGCACAACCTGGTAGGGCCGCGGATCGATTTGAAATAACATCTGTCCTTTCTGAACCAGACTTCCCTCCGGCACCGTAACAGATTCGATTGCCCCTCCTACCCTGGGGCGTAGCTCCACTGTTTTAATAGCCGCTAAAGAACCGGTAAATTCAGCAGAAGGTATAATATTCCGTGATACGGCAACAGCCACGGGTACCTGTGGACCTGCAGGCGCATTTGCAGTTTTTTTTTGCGTTTCGCTTGCATCATCATTTGCAAGTACCACTTCTGTATTGGCTGTCACTGCAACTGCCATCAGCAATATCCCAACTTTCATTTTCATCATAACGATCCTTTCATTCACCAAAACTCTTCGGCCAGTCCGAAGTTGGCGTCTGTAGTAATACCAATTGTCTTAAAAGTTTGATCTAATAGTGGTATTCATATTCGAGTGATTTTGATATGCATACAGCCGACGACTTTAAACAATTAGCAAAGCAAACCTCCAACGGGCAACTGCGAACCCGCTATCTAGCTTTGTATCATTTCAAGAATGGGGAAACACGAACCCAGATAGCAACTTACCTTGGGGTTGCCAGAGGCAGTGTTAATACCTGGGTATCCAACTATCTGGCGCACGGACTTGAAGGTCTGCAATCCAAACCTAGTCCGGGTAGACCCTGTCAGCTCTCCGTCTCCCAGCGAGAACAGATCGCACATTTTATCAAAGAAAATGCGGTTAAAAAGGAGGGGGGGCGTTTGATTGCACAGGATGTACGACAATACATTAGCGACACCTTCCAAATCGATTATCAGTTGCGAAACGTATACCGCATCATGGATGCGCTCGGTTTCAGTTGGATAACCAGTCGCTCTAAACACCCTAAACAATCACAACAAACCCAGGACACTTTTAAAAAATTTCCTGCTGGAAACGATCCTTCACACTCCCGGTCATCTTCCTCTGGATCGCGTTGACGTCTGGTTTCAAGACGAAGCACGATTCGGTCAGCAAAATCAGACGTCCAGAATATGGGCAGCCAAGGGCAGCAGGCCAAGAGTAGTAAAGCAACAGCAATTCGATTATGGCTATGTCTTTGGGGCGGTGTGTCCGAGCAATGGTAATACTCAGGCGCTTATCAGCCCTCTTGTGAATAAAGAGGTGATGAAGCAGCATCTGAAATTAATAAGTGAAGCGACAGAGCCTGGGCGTCATGCCGTTGTTGTAATGGATGGCGCGGGCTGGCATACGATCGATACGGCCAGCCCATTTACCAATGTCAGTCTGTTAAAACTCCCACCTTATTCTCCGGAGCTGAACCCGATGGAGCAAGTATGGCAATGGTTACGGCAACGTTGCTTATCAAACCGCGTATTTCGAGGTTACGAAGAAATAGTGGAACAGGTCTCTCGCGCTTGGAATACATTCATTGCGGATGTTGAACGAGTCAAAAATCTCTGTTGGAGAGAGTGGATAAAGTTGGTCAATTAATTAATGCAATTGGTATAATTTCTTACAGGCTAAAGCTTGTAGTAACTGGAAGGTCAAGGGGGAGGATGATAAAAACTTAGAAAGATCGCACTGATAAAATTGATTAAATCGGCTATTGAGGTGAATTCGTACAAAAAATTGAAAATTGTTTAAAACATAATGTTATTCATAGAAAAAATCAGGCCACTGAAATGGCCTGATGTAAAGGATGCTAATAGCTAGTACTTACCTCAAGCATCAATCGTGATATCACCGGCAGGAATGCACTGACATGTCAAACATGCCCCCTCATCAGAGGGCTCCACACCATTCAGATGCTGTACGTTCCCTGCAATCACCCTAGTTGAACAGCTTTCACATTGTCCAACACGACAACCACTAGGCATTTGAATCCCAAGCTTTTCCCCAAAATTAAGTAGAGTACCTTTATCCGTGGTCCAAATCTCTGTTCTTCCTGATTTTGCAAAAATGACTTTATGACGTAATGAGGGATCATTATTTATTTTTGCTGGAGAACGAAATATCTCGTAGAAAATAGCAAATGCAGGTACACCTCTCTCCTGAAGCCCTCGCGATATCGCATCCATCATAGGCTGCGGACCACACATGTAATAACGAGCATTATTCTCAATAAGATATGCCTCGACATCTCCCGCACCAACGTAACCAGCTCTATCATAATCCAATCCTGGAATATCACAGTCGAGGGGCTGATTGTAGATATTAATTACTTTAAGCCTGTCAATAGACGCATTTAGCTCCGCAATTCTTTTCTTAAACGCATGTAGCCTACTATTTTGATTAGCATAGAAAAGCCAGATCTCCGGACCTTCCGCTTGGGGGTTAATAGACTCCAGATAGGAAATGAATGGAGTAATTCCAATACCGCCAGCAAAGATTACGACAGGCTGGACGGCATTGAGCGGGACAATGAAATTCCCCCCAGGAGGGGTAAGTTCAACATCCTTGCCTATCTGCAAATGCGTGTTTATGTAGGATGACATTATTCCTTCAACATACTCACCTTTCTCATCAGTCGCTTTCTGATGACGGACAGAAATGGAATAGGTTTTACGGTCATGAACAAACGCAGGGCCTGTCAGCGAATACGCCCGGGTAACGATCTCTTCAGAATCGCTCATCGGACAACAGCTAACAGTGATATGCTGGCCCGGTTCATAATCAGGTAAGTAGCCTTCACTGTTCGATTGGAAGGTAATTGTCGTAACATTATCTGCTTCTTTTTTCAGTTCAATGACTTTGAATGTTTTACGACCTTCCCAGGGGCGCCTTATCAGCTCAAAATCATTCAAGCGGCGAATGCGGCAGCGGAATGAACGCAAAGGTAAAGCACCGCTGACTGGATCATAGCTATCACCGCTGATTAAACTATTGTAATTGCTACTGTACTCACCTTTAACCGGGTATGAAGGTTTGCCAAAATCAGGACAAGCCTGCCACCACCCAAACTCAGCAATTACAGTTTCATGAGAGAGTTTGGCTTCCACTTTTGCTCTAAATCGAGCAAGACCTGCTCTCGTTTCAATTTCTACCCAATCCCCCGTCTTGATACCTTCTTCGTCAGCCAGAGTTGCCGAAATGTCTACCGTTGGATAAGGTGCTTTTTTTCGTAGGCTAGTCAGGCTTCGATGTTGGCTATGACAGAAGAATCCGCTTTTAACGGATGTCAGCATTAATGGATAATCAGGATCGTTGCGCTGGTATTCTTGCGGCTGTACATACTCAGGTAAAGGATTGTAACCATAGTGATGAAGGATCTCAGAGTAAAACTCTGCACGTTTTGTTTCTGTATTGAAACCTGCCAGATATCCACTATTTGGGTCTCTGAAAGCATATTTTCTGACTTTATGCTCAAGCGGGATATCGTAACCTTCTGGCTTATTTCTGAGCATCTCAACAGTCAAACCTAATGGTTCTAGTTGATAATTCCAGGCTGCCTCAATATTGCCGTCGAAGAACGCTTCATTCATTCCTAACCGGCATGCAAGATCGAAAACAATCTCAAGGTCGGAACGGCTTTCACCGCGCGGAGAGACCATTTTTTTTCTCAACTGAATGTGGTCCTGAGCAGCAGCACTACTTTCAAACCCGGTTCTTAGGCCTTCGCGCTCCCAGGCAGTGTTAACTGGCAGAAGGATATCAGCATACTTTGATGTAGGCGTTTCAAACAAATCTACATGGGCATAAAACTCAAGCGCCTCAAGCGCCTGTTGTCCGAGAGAAGTATCACTTTGTGAAAGTAATATGTTGGCACCAAAGCCAATTAACCCGCGAATTTTATAGGGTGTACCTTCTAATACTGAATGCCAGATATCCTGAGAATGAACCCAACCTTGTGAAGGCGGCCCGATAGGCCTTTCTTCAAGGCCTAATGCTTTATCCCATTGTGATTTAGGCATCAATGTCGGTGAATTAACCACATTTACCGGGTGGCTGGCATAGATTCGATTACATCCTTCCTGATCGAAACAACCGGTTAAAGCATACAGTGTCGCAATCGCACGTTCTGTTTGGGTGGCATTAGTGTGTTGAGCCACTCCAGACCAACTGTGGTAGGCGATTTTCTTGGCCCCGGCAATCAAACTCGCAGCGGCTTCAATTGACGCAACAGATACCCCGGTGATACGGCTTACGTTTTCTGGGTCATAATTAGCCAACATATCTTTAAAAGATGAAAACGCCGTTTGGCAGGAAATTTTTGCACCATCAGCTATTGCGACTTCAACATTGCCCTCAAGTGCAGCTGTAGGCATCAGCGTTTCTTCAGTTCGAGTCTCGGAATCGATAAATGTGACTTGCTGGTTGTGTTCGTCCCAAACTGTATAGCGATTACTGATGGCAAGTGGGTTAATATCTTTTTCCCGAAGAAAATAACCATTATCATTTCGAACCAACAAAGGACCATTAGTCCAGTTTCGAACAAACTCATGATTAAACAGGTTTCGTTCTACCAGGAGATGGCTTAACCCCAAAGCTAATGCACCGTCAGTTCCAGGATTGACATCAAGCCAGGCATTTGCTTCTTTCGCTAAGGGTGTCGGGCGAGGATCCACGACAATCAGTTTTGCGCCGTTATTTCGACCAGTACCAATCGCACTAGCCTGGGCAAGCCAAGTATTCGCGGGGTTATGCCCCCAAAGAAGAATAAGATCGGCATGGGAATAATCAGCAACAGGAATGCCGCAGCCAAAGGTCCATCGATGTGCAACGTCTTTATGCCAGTTACATATCTCAGTTCCATAGCTGGTATTTGGGCTGCCATAGATACGAACAAATCGCTCTAACCATTCAATTGCATCACTGAGGGGGGTACCGCTTGGGCTCGTAAAGCCGAAAGCGACAGATTCAGCTCCATCCTCTCGTTTAAATTTTTCCAGTTGTCCGGCTATCGTTGACATAGCCTCTTCCCAACTTATACGTTGCCAGCCCGGATCCTCTGCACCTTTAGGATGAGTTCTCTTCATCGGGTACAGAATTCTATTTGCGCTGTCCACCAGCTCAGGTGCCGCTTTCCCCTTCATACACATGGCCTTACCATTAGGGTGTTCAGGGTTAGCCCGTACCTTGATCAGGTGGTCATTTGCTACTTCACTCAGCGTCCCACACCGCGAACGGCAAAGTGTGCAATATCCGGGAATAATATCTGACATTGGAAACCTCACTACTAAAAACAGTTAATATTCTTTAAAATTGCCGACGGCCTGTGCTTCGTTGCGCGCGACATGCGATTTTCCACCACGGCCGCCGTGGCGGCGAAGACGAAGAAGTCGTTCATGCCCTGCGCCTTGCCCCGCTCGGCCGGGGTGTGGCAGTCGGTGACCATCGCCGTGGCGCCGATGAAACTCAAATTCCAGCCGATGCCCAACAGCGCCAGCGAGCCCCAGAAGTGGGACAGGCCGAGCCCGCCCAGGGCCACCACCCCGGAGGCGGCGAGCAGCACCATGCCGACGGCGGTCACGCGCTCCTTGCCGTAGCGCACCATCAGTCGCCCGGTGAAGAAGCTCGGCCCGAACATCGCCAGCAGGTGCCACTGTATTCCTAGGGCGGCGTTGTCCACCGAATGCCCGTGGTTGACCATCGCCACCGGCGCGGCCGTCATCACGAACGCCATCACCCCATAGGACACCACGCCCGCAGCCACGGCCAGCAGATAGCGCGGCATCGCCAAGAGCTGCAGCACCGTCCGACCGCTATCGGCGACTGCTTCGGCCTGGGTCTGGCTCGGCGTGCGCAGCATCAGCAGGATCGGCAAGGCGATCAGCGGCAGCAGCGCCTGGCTGAGGAAGCTGCCAACGTAGGGCGTGCCCGCTACCGCATCGCGCGTGAAGATCACCAACTGCGGCCCGATGATGGCGCCCGCGAGACCGCCCACCATGACCCAGGAAATGGCCTTGGCCTTAAGCGCGTCCTCGGCGGTGTCGGCGGCTGCGAAGCGGTAGCTCTGCACATACGCGCCGTAGAAGCCCGCCAGGAAGGTGCCGGCGCAGAAGATCCAGAACGAGGCCAGCATGATGCCCAACGCGGCGATCAGGCCCGAGGCCACGCCGAAGCCGACCCCCACCACGTATCCGTTGCGGCGGCCATGGTGCCGCATGATGAAGGCGGCAGGCAAGGTGCCGATGGCAAGACCCAGGCCGAACAGACTCACGGGCAAGGTGATCCAGGCCGAATTCTTGGCAAGCTGCTGGCCGACCAGCCCACCCAGCGACATCACGATGGGCGCGCTGGCGCCGCCGAGCGCCTGCGCGGCGGTGAGAACGCCGATGTTTCGGCGCGTGATGCTCTGGTCGGTCATGGGCGTCTTTCTTATTCGTTTGTCTGGCCGGAAATATTACACGCATGAATATATATTCAGTTATATGGACATGCGATGCTCACGAACCATCGCGAGCCGGTCCATCCTCGGAAGCCCCGGCGGAAGCAGCACCGTGCAGGGCCAATGCGAGCAGGTGCTCTTTCACCTGGATCAGTTGCTCCATGCGTTCCTCAACACAGGCGAGATGGCCTTGGACAGCCTGCCTTAGCAGCTCAGGTTCCAGGAACCCCTCATGTGCCCAACCCAGTAGGCGGCGCACGTCATCCAGGCCGATTCCCGAGGCACGGTAGTTGCGAATCAGGTGAAGCCGTTCGACATGGGCCGGGCCATAGCGCCGATAGTTGTTGCGTGACCGCTCCGGGGCTTGCAACAGGCCCTCCCGCTCGTAGAACCGAATGTTCTCCGGGGGGGTGCCCGTCAAGCGCGCAAGTTCACCGATCCTCATCCGGTTCTCCGTGCGCAACGATGGGGAACGCCGCCGTTGCGCATAGCCCTTATCCCGGCGACCGGGCGGATGGTTGCCCGGTGGCGCCCGATTGCACCGTGTGCTCAGTCCAGCCGCCACCCAGCGCCTTGTAGAGGTGGATGAGGTTGTTCAGCCGCGTCAGGCGCGTGCGCACCAGGGTCTGCTGCGCACCGTACTGTGTGCGTTGCGCATCGAGCAAGGTGAGGTTGTCGTCCACGCCTTCCTGGAAGCGTTGCTCGGCTAGTTGGTAGGCTTTCTGGCTAGCCGCTACCAGGAGCTGCTCCGAGCGGATCTGCTCATCAAGCGTGCGCTTGCCCGCCAAGCCGTCAGCCACCTCAGCAAAGGCCGCCTGGATAGACTTCTCGTAGTTGGCGATTTCGATCCTCTTTTGTACCTGTGCCACGTCCAGATTGGCTCGCAACGCGCCGCCGCGGAAGATGGGCAGCGTGATCTGCGGCAGGAAGCTCCAGGCCCGCGAGCCCGAATCGAACAGGCCGTCCAGCGAAGCGCTGGCCGTGCCCGCCGAGCCCGTGAGGCTAATCGTCGGGAAGAACGCGGCCCGCGCCGCGCCGATGTTGGCGTTGGCGCCGATCAGCATCTGCTCGGCGGCGCGGATGTCCGGCCGACGCGCGAGCAGTTCGGACGGCAGGCCGCTCGGCAGGTCGGTCGGCACGATGTCGTCCGGCAGCGCCACGGCCTCGTCAAGCTGCCGGGACAGCTCCGGCGTCAGCGGCTGGCCCAGCAGCAGCACCAGCGCGTTGCGGTCCTTGGCCGCCTGCCGCGTGTAGGCGGCGCGGTTGGCCTCGGCGGTGCGCAGCGCGATCTCCGCGCGGCGCAGGTCGAGCTGCGTGGAATTTCCCGCTTCCACCAGTTGGGTGGTCAGGTCATAGGAGCGCTTCTGTGTGGCGAGGGTGTCGCTCGTCAGGCGCAGCAGTTCCTGGTCGGCGCGCAGCGTGAGGTAGGCGCTGGCCACCTCGGACACCAGGCTCATCTGCGTGGCGATGCGGGTCTCGTCGAGGGCCAGGTAGGACGCCAGCGCCCGGTCGTTGAGGCTGCGGATGCGGCCCCACAGGTCCAGCTCCCAGGCGGCCGTCACCCCGGCCACGTCGTAGCGCCGGAGCACGTCGCTTTGCCCCGTGGTACTGAGGTCGGCCGGTACGCGCTCTGACGCGCCGCGGGCGGAAACGCCCAGGTTCGGCAGCATCTCGGCACGCTGGATACGGTACAGCGCCTGAGCCGCCTCCACGTTGAGCGCGGCTTTGTGCATGTCGCGGTTGTTCTCCAGCGAAATGCCGATCAACTGCTGCAGCAGCGGGTCGCGGAAGAAGTCCCGCCAACCGATCTCGGCCGTGATCGCGTCGTCGGGCGTCGCGGCCGCCAGTTCCACATAGGCCGCGCCCGAGGGATAGGCCGTGTCGATCGGCGCTGCGGGCCGGTCATACTTCGGTGCCATGGAGCAGCCAGCCAGCGCCGCCGCGAGGGCGAGCGGCGCCAGCGTCCTGGCGGGTCGTGTGAATGCGAAAGATGTTTTCATGTCGTATGTCCTCCTGGCCGTCATGCGTGCTGGTCGGTCATGCCGCCACGGGCATGGCGCGCTTCGCGGCGCAGCGCCAGCTTGCGCACCACAACGTAGAACACCGGCGTCAGCACCAGGCCGAATACCGTCACGCCCAGCATGCCGGCGAACACCGCGATGCCCATGGCGTGGCGCATCTCGGCGCCCGCACCGCTGGCCAGCACCAGCGGCACCACGCCAGCGATGAAGGCGAACGACGTCATCAAGATCGGGCGCAGCCGCAAGCGCGCGGCTTCGAGCACGGCTGCCAGCGGATCGGCCCCTTCGCTTTCCTTCGCGCGGGCGAACTCCACGATCAGGATCGCGTTCTTGGCAGCCAGGCCGACCAGCACCACGAAACCGATCTGCGTGAAGATGTTGTTGTCGCCCCCAGAGAGCCAGACGCCGGCGATCGCCGAGAGCAGCGCCATGGGTGCAATCAGCAGCACAGCGAACGGCAGCGACCAACTGTTGTACTGGGCCGCCAGGAACAGGAAGGCGAGCAGCACCGCCAGCGCGAAGATGTAGATCGCCGTGTTGCCAACCCGTTTTTCCTGGAAAGTCAGGTCCGTCCATTCGTAGGTCATACCGTCCGGCAGCGATTCGCTCACGATCTTCTCAATCGCGGCGGTGGCCTGGCCGGACGAGTAGCCCGGCGCTGGCCCGCCGCTGATGTCGGCCGAGGGAAAGCCGTTGTAATGCATCACCCGGTCGGGGCCGGAACTGCGCTCGATGGTCGCGATCGCGCTCAGCGGGATCATGTCGCCCGCTGCATTGCGCACCTTGAGCATGCCTATGTCCTCAGCCTGCATGCGGAACTGCGCATCGGCCTGGGCCATGACCCGGTAGGTGCGACCGAAGCGGTTGAAGTCGTTGACGTAGAGCGAGCCAAGGTTGACCTGCAGGGTGTCGAACACCTCGGTCAGCGATACGCCCTGCGACTTGGCCTTCACCCGGTCGATGTCCACCTGCAACTGCGGCGCATTGGTCTGGAAGCTGGCGAGCATGTTCGCCAGCTCGGGCGCCTGCATGGCCTTGCCCATGATCTGGCCCTGTGCCTGCGCAAGCGCCTCGGGACCCAGGCCCGCCCGGTCCTCGATCTGCAGCTTGAAGCCGCCCATCGAACCCAGGCCCGGCACCGGCGGCGGCGGGAAGATGCCAACGAAGCCGTCCGGGATCTGGCTGAACTTGCCCATGAGCTTGCCCTGGATGGCGAAGGCCGACAGCGACGGGTCCTTGCGCTCATCGAAGGGCTTGAGCATGGCGAACATCAGCGCGGTGTTCGGCTGGTTCACCGGTCCATTGACCGACAGGCCCGGGAAGGCCACCACGCTCTCGACGCCCGGCTCAGCCAGTGCGATCTTGGTCATCTCCTTGACGACCGCCTCGGTGCGATCCAGCGAGGCGCCGGTCGGAAGCTGGGCGATGCCCACGAGATAGTACTTGTCCTGGGCCGGCACGAAGCCCGCAGGCACCTTGTGGAAGCCCAGCCAGGTCAGGCCCAGGAAGCCGACGTAGAGCAGCAGCACGATGGCGCTGCCGCGCACCGCGCGGCGCACGCCCCCGACGTAGGAATTCGAGGCGCGATCGAAGAAGCGGTTGAAGCGGCGGAAGAAGCCGCCGAACACGCCGTCGATGATGCGCGTGAGACGATCGGGCTTGGCCGCGCCGTGGTGCGGCTTGAGCAGGATGGCGGCCAGCGCTGGCGACAGCGTAAGCGAGTTGATCGCCGACAGGATGGTCGAGAACGCGATGGTCAGCGCGAACTGGCGATAGAACTCGCCCTGCAGCCCCGACAGGAACGCCGAGGGGATGAAGACCGCTGCCAGCACCGAGGTGATGGCCAGGATCGGGCCAGTCACTTCATCCATCGCCTTGCGCGCCGCATCCTTGGGCGATTCGCCCAGCGCCATGTGGCGCTCCACGTTCTCCACCACCACGATGGCGTCATCCACCACGATGCCGATGGAGAGCACGAGGCCAAACAGCGACAGCGTGTTCAGCGAGAAGCCGAACATGTGCATCACCGCGAACGTGCCGACCAGCGAGACCGGCACGGCGATCAGTGGAATGATCGACGCGCGCCAAGATTGCAGGAACAGCACCACCACGATCACCACCAGGAGGATGGCCTCCAGCAGCGTGACGGCGACGGACTGGAGCGAGGCGCGCACGAAGACTGTGGGGTCGTAGGCGATCTTGTACTCGATGCCTTCGGGGAACTTGGCCTGCAGCCGCTCCATCGTCGCGCGCACCGCGCTGGACGTGTCCAGGGCATTGGAGCCGGGCGTCATCAGGATTTGCAGGCCGACCGCGTTCTCGCCGTCGAGCTGGCCGCGCATGGTGTAGTTGTCCGAGCCCAGTTCCAGGCGTGCGACGTCGCGCAGGCGGGTCACCTGGCCGTTGGCGCCGGCCTTGATCACGATGTCGCCGAACTGCTCTTCGGTGGTCAGGCGCCCCAGCGCATTGACGCTGACCTGGAAGGCGGCCGACGCATTCGGCTGCTGGCCGATCGAGCCGGCTGCGACCTGCACGTTCTGCTCGCGGATGGCGGCGACCACATCGCTGGCGGTCATGCCCCGCGATGCGACCTTCTCGGGGTCGAGCCAGACGCGCATTGCGTACTCGCCTTCACCGCCGATGATCACGTTGGCGATGCCCGGCAGGCGCGCCAGTTCGTCGCGCACGTTGAGCATCGCGTAGTTGGACACGTACAGCGGGTCGTAGCGGTCCCCCGGCGAGAGCATATGCACCACCATGAGAATATCGGGCGCGGTCTTGTCGGTGACCACGCCGATGCGCTGGACCTCGGGCGGCAACCGGGGCAGCGCGCGTGAGACGCGGTTCTGCACCTGGATCTGCGCGACGTCGGGGTCGATGTGCTGCTCGAACGAGATGGTCAGCACCATCCGCCCGTCCGTGGACATCTGGGACTGCATGTACATCATGCCTTCCACGCCGTTGACCGCCTGCTCCAGCGGCGATGCCACGGTGTCGGCGATCACCTGCGGGTTGGCGCCGGGATAGCTGGCGGTGACCTGCACCGTCGGCGGCGTGACCTGGGGGTACTCGCTCAGGGGGAGCTGGAAATAGCTGATCGCGCCCGCGATCAGCATCAGCACCGACAGGACGATGGCGAAGATCGGCCGGTTGATGAAGAAGCGGGGGAAATTCATTTGCGGGCCTCCGCCGAGCCGGCCGCGCCGTCAGCCTTGGCGGGGTCCGCGCCACCGGCCTTGGCAGGCGCCGCAGCGGGAGCCGGAGCGTTTGCCGCAGCCTTGGTCGCGCCGGTCGCGCCGGCGGCCGGTGCCGCGGGCGCCTGCATGGGCACCATGCGCGGCGTGACCGCCATGCCGGGGCGCACGAGGCCCTTGATGATGATCTTCTCACCGGCCTGCAGGCCGCCGTTGATGACGCGCAGCCCGTCCACCACCGGCCCCAGTTCGATGGGCCGGTACTGGGCCTGGTTGTTCTCGCCCACGACCAGCACGTAGTTGCGCCCTTGGTCGGTGCCCACGGCCTGATCGTCGATCAGGACGGCCTCGCGCGCCGCGCCGGTGGACAGCTTGGCCCGGGCGAACATGCCGGGTGCCATGCGCCCATCCGGGTTGGGCACAACGGCGCGCGCGCGGATCGTGCCGGTGCTTCGGTCAATGGTGTTGCCCACGAAGTCGAGCGCGCCCCTGTGCGGGAAACCCTTGTCCGTGGTCAGCCCGACCTGCACGGGCAGCGAAGCCTTGCTACCGGCGCCCGCAGCGGGCCGCGAGCGGCTGACGACGTTGAGATAGGTGGCCTCATCAATGTCGAAGTACACGTGCAACGGGTCGATGGATACGATCGTGGTCAGCAGCGTGGCCGCGCCGGCGCCGCCACCGCTGACCAAGTTGCCCTCGGTCACGAGCACGCGGTCGACGCGCCCGGCGATGGGCGCAGTGACGCGGGCGTAGGACAGGTCCAGCTGAGCCGCAGCAACGGCGGCCTTAGCCGCCTGCACCTGAGCCTGGCGCGCGTTGCGTGCGGAGGCGGCATCGTCATAGGTCTTGCGCGCGACGGCGCCGGTCGCCACCAGGCGCTCGGCGCGGTCAAAGTCGGCCTGGGCCTGGCTGGCCAGCACCTCGGCCTGACGCAGTTGCGCCACGGCCGTGTCGAGCGCAACCTGGAACGGCCTCGGGTCGATCTGGAACAGCAGTTGGCCCTTGCGCACGAGGCTACCTTCGGGAACGCTCACCGCATCGACGGCGCCGCCGACCCGCGAGCGCAGCTCGACGGTCTTGGGCGCGGCCAGGAAGCCGGTGTACTCGGCCGATGGCGCGACCGTGCGGGTAATGACCTCGGCCACGGGCACCTGCGGCGCCATCGGCGCGCCCGCCGGGGGCGCCGCGGCCTTGCCCTCGTCCTTGGCGTCGCGGGCAGCGATCGCTATCCCCCCGACGGCTGCGATGACGCCTGCCACCACAATGATTCTGATTTTTTTACGCATGGAAGTGACCCTTTCTTGGATGCAGGACTCCGGCCCTTCCGAAGCGCTCTGCAGACATTTGTGTGGAGGCTAGGCGTTACAACGACGGCAAGGTCAAGCCCTCTTGTTGCCTCAGCGGGCAGACGGCACGGACAAGGTGGTGGGACGCCCGGCGTCGTCGCCGTGGTTGGCCTCCGGCGCGCCCTTGAAGCGCAGCAGGCGCAGTGCGTTCAGCGTGACCAGGGCCGTGGCGCCGGTGTCGGCCAGCACGGCAACCCACAAGCCGGTGATACCCAACACGGTGGTGACCAGGAACAAGCCCTTGAGGCCAATGGCGAATACGACGTTTTGGTGAATGTTGGCCATCGTCGCCCGCGACAGGGCCACCAGGTGGGCCACGTCCGTGACGCGGCTCTTGAGCAGCGCGGCATCGGCGGTTTCCAGCGCCACGTCCGTGCCGCCGCCCATGGCGATACCCACGTCGGCGGTCGCCAGGGCCGGCGCGTCGTTGATGCCGTCGCCGACCATCGCCACCTTGGCATCACGCTTCATCTCGTTGACCAAGCGCAGCTTGTCCTGCGGCAGCAGCTCGGCCTCCCACTCGATGCCCAGCTTGCCGGCGATCGCCTGCGCGGTGCGGCGGTTGTCGCCGGTCAGCATGACCGAGCGCACGCCCATGGCGTTGAGCTGGGCCACGCCTTCGCGCGCGTCGCGGCGGGGCTCGTCGCGCAGGGCCAGCAGGCCCAGAACGTTCTTGCTGGCTTCGTCGAACAGGACCACCACGGTCTTGCCGCCATCCTCCAGCTTGTCGATTTCCCTGCGGTGCGCGGCTGTCAGCGTGGCCGTCTGTTCCGCATGGGCGGGCGATCCGACAGCGAGCGCACTGCCGTTCACGGTGGCGCGCACCGCCTTGCCGGCAATGGCCGATGCGCCCGTGGCCTGGGGAATCGCCACGTCCAGGCTCTTGGCATGGGCGACAATGGCCTTCGCCAAGGGATGGTTTGAGCCGGACTCGACAGCGGCGGCAAGCGCAAGGACCTGTTGATGCTTGAACAGCCCGAAGGGCAGGACCTCGGTGATGCGCGGCTTGCCCTCGGTCAGCGTGCCAGTCTTGTCGAAGGCAATGGCGCGCACGCGGCCGATGGTTTCCAACGCGTTGCCACCCTTGATCAGCAGGCCCCGTCGCGTGGCCACCGCAAGGCCCGAGGCGATGGCCGCCGGTGTGGAGAGCACCAGCGCACATGGGCAGGCAATCAACAGCAGTGCGAGGCCGCGGTACAGCCAGGTACCCCAGTCGCCACCCATGGCAAGTGGCGGAACCACCACGATCAACGCCGCGATGGCCATGACGGCAGGGGTGTAGTAGCGGCTGAACTTTTCGATGAAGCGAGCCGTGGGCGCCTTGGAGGACTGCGCCTGCTCCACCAGTTGGATGATGCGAGAAATGGTGTTGTCCGATGCCGTCTTCTCGACTTGTACTTCGAGCACGCCATCGACGTTGATGGAGCCGGCGAACACGTCGGCACCGATAGCCTTTTGACGCGGTACGGACTCGCCGGTGATAGGCGACTCGTCCAGGCTGCTTTCACCGCGGAGGATCTTGCCGTCCGCAGGCACCCGGTCACCAGGGCGCACCAGCACGCGGTCGCTCACGCGCAGGGAAGCGGCGGGCACTTCGCGCTGCCCGCCCGCGGCATCGAGCAGTACCGCCGTCTTAGGCACCAGGGAGGCCAGCGCCTTGATGCCGGCGCGCGCGCGGCCGGCGGCCACGCTTTCCAGCAGCTCGCCGATCGCGAACAGGAACACCACGGCAGCAGCTTCCTCGGCCTCGCCTATCACGAGCGCGCCCAGCGAGGCGACGACCATCAGCGTTTCGATAGAGAACGGCGAGCCTGACACAGCCAGCGCGAAGGCTTTGCGAGCGAACGGCAGCACGCCCGCGATCACCGCAGCGGCGAAGATCCATTCAGCGTAGCCAGGAACGAACTGCGCGATCGCGTAGGCCGAGCCCATCAGGCCGCCCAGGCCCAGCACGTGCTTGCCTTTCTTCGTCTGCCACCAGCGCTGATGGCGCGCCGTCGATGCTGCTGCTGGGGCCGCGGGTGCTGAGCCATCATGGCGGCGCACGTCGGAGACGCCGAAGCCCAGGCTCTTGATGGTCTTCTCGATGTGGCCGAGCTGCGTGGGGCCGCCAGACGCGAGCGTCAATTCCAGCGTTTCTGCGGTGAAGTTTATGCGGGCATCGGACACGCCATCCATGCGAGCGAGCGCCGTTTCGATCTTGCCGACGCAACTGGCGCAGTCCATGCCCTCGACGCGCATGGACACGTTGGGGGGCGTGCTGGGTGCTCCACGGGAGGCAGAGGCCGGCGCATGGTCATGCCCGCTGCAGGCCCCGTGATCGTGACCGTGGTCATGGGCATGGGCATGGCCGTGAGCATGGCCATGCCCATGGTCATCACCGCACGCTTTGCCGTGCGAATGATCGTGCCCGTGGTCGTGGGCATGCCCATGGTCATGGTGGCCGCCGCAGCCGGCGTGGTCATGCGCGTGGGCCGCATGGCACGGTGCAGGTGCTGCGGACATTTCGGACGCGGGCAGTGCCTGCACGTCGAAGCCCAGGGACCGGATTTTCTTGGCAATGTCGCGTGCAGTATTTCGGCTACTTGTGCTGCGCGTCAACGTCAGCGTCTCATTTGTAAAATTAACCTGTACATTTGATACGCCATCAATTCGACCAAGCGCTGTTTCAATCTTGCCGACGCAACTGGCGCAATCCATACCTTCGACCCGAAAGCCCAGTTGTTCGTCCTGCGCTCCTGTGCCGTCCAATGTTTCCAAAGACATATCAATCTCCTGGTTCTCTGAGTAATCGCCGTGGCAGGACGCACAAATCAGCGATCGGAATGTTATGCAAACAAATGAACACTTGTTTGTATGTTTATTCAAAAAAAAGAAAGAATCTCTTTCTGGCTGAACCATCCGACCGCTGCTTTATGCAGCTGCCATTAAGTCATTTTTTGTTGCGCAGCATCTGGTAGGTTTCAAATGCGGTGCGGTAGGCATCACTATAGGTATCAGGCGTCTGCTCACCAGCCCAGAATCCAGCCATTCCCGCAACCTGCCAATCTGCCAAATCACTCTTTACTTGAGCACGAGTCAATGCCACCGGAGCCTTGTAAGCCGCAACCAGCTTGAGCTGGAGATAGCTCTCGTAGGCTTGTTGGTAGGCTTGGGTGTGCGAAGCGGTGGTGATTCCGCGCGAGGTGAACGCGTGCATGCCGGAGATTTTCCACAGTTCCAAATCAGCCATCACTTCAGCACGAGTCTTTCCTGCTGAGGGCGCCTGATACATATCACCTTGGGTCAATTGCAAGTAGCGCTGAAAGGCAGCCTGGTATTGAGGGCTGAACGTATCCGGGCCGCTTTCGCCGCGAGACAACGCTTCCAACCCAGATTGCCTCCAAGCAGCCAGATCCTCCTGGACCTGTTGCCGTGTCATATCTGCGGCGAACGGTTGAGCGTTTACTCCAGCAGCAAAAAGTGCGGAAAGCAGAACAGCAAAGCGAATTTTCTTGGACATGGTCAATACTCCTTGACGTTAAAAATAATGGCGTGGTCCTTACGCCTTTCGGATACCCCGTAGACAAATAATAACACACATGAAGATATGTTCAAGTGTTTATTTTTAGAGTGCTTTTTGCTTGGGGTCTTCTAGGCATTCAGCAAGGCGCGCCGGTGTCTCTCTAGATTAATAGCCAAAAAAAGCCTACCCCTTGAAGGCGTAGGCCGGCGCGCACTCACATGTTCAGTCAATCGTCGTGTCTGTCCTCCGAAATGTGAACCGCCATGTCCTGGAGTACCTGGCTGACGTGCTGGTCGGCAATGCCGTAGAAGATGTGCTTGGCTTGGCGCTCGCCGCGCACGAGGCGCGCGCCGCGCAACAGGCGCAGGTGATGGCTGACCAAGGACTGCGACAGGTCTAGCGAGCCAGCAATGTCGCCCACTGCGACCGATCCGCGCATGCACTGCAACAGGATTTTCAATCGCGATTGGTCGCCCAGCAGGCGGAAGGTCTCTGCCAGAACAGCGACGTCACTTTGCGATAGTGCGAGGACATCAGTGGTCGTGCCGTGGTTAGAGGTCGAACATTGCACAATAGCGGCGCTGGTGGTTTTGCGGGATGTCATGGATTCAAACCCTCAAGTGAACTGCGAACCGTCTAGCACGGCCTCAATGCTTGTGACCGGGAGCGGAGTGGTCATGGTCATGATTGTGCTCACTGTGGTCGTGGCCGCTGTGGTCCTGACGGCCTGTCGTGGGTTGCAGGCTGCAGATGTTCTCGTCAGCCTCCGAGTTCCAGTCGATTCCGACTGTGGCGTGTTCGATGCTGAACTGCTCTCGCAGCACCGCCTCGACGCGCTTGACCACAGCTCGCGCCTCCTCGTCCACGTTGGGTCGAACGTGTAGCGTGGCCATCGTGCGACCGGAAGTGAGTTGCCACACGTGAACATGGCTGACAGCCGCCAGGCCGGGCACAGTGCTCATCAGGCCTTGTTCCACCTTTTCCGGCGAAGCGTCCTCTGGCGCACCCTCCAACAGGATATGGATCGACTTGGCCAGGAGCTTCCAGGCGCTGCGCAGAATCAACGCCGCTACTAGAACCGACAGGATGGGGTCGATCGGAGTCCAGCCGGTGAAGTAGATGACGATCGCTGCAACGATGGCGCCGACAGAGCCGAGCAGGTCACCCATCACGTGGAGGATGGCACCTTTCACATTGACGTGATCGGTTTCGCCGCGGGTCATGATCCACAGCACGAGGACGTTGATCAGTAAGCCGAGCACGGCGACGATCATCATCGGGCCGGCGAGGATGACGGGCGGCGCCTGCAGCCGCTCCCACGCCTCGTAGGCGATCCATGCGACGATCGCGAACAGGGTCACGGCGTTCAGGAAGCCGGCGATGACCTCGAAGCGCAGGTAACCGAATGTGCGTTTGCTGTCGGCTGCGCGGCGACCGAATCGGAAGGCAGCGTAAGCCAGGGCAAGTGCCACGGCGTCGGTCAGCATGTGGCCAGCATCGGCAAGTAGGGCTAGCGAGCCCGACAGCACGCCGCCGACAGCTTCCACGAGCATGAAGCCGAAGATCAGGAAGAAGGAAACCAGAACCTTGCGCTCGTTGGCGCTCGTCACTGTGGGGGTGTGGTCGTGATCATGGTCGTGACCATGGTCATGTGCATTGGATTGGGACATGGGCGCCTCTGCTGGTTGAGTGTTTGACTATGGCGAAATATAACACATGAATATGTGTTCATGTGATATATTTTCGCTCACCCTTCTCAGCCTCCGAAGCCATGCGTTGTGATGCCGCAACGAGAAAATGTGCCTATCCTTTCGGCCAGATACGGTGCAGGTCATCCAGAATCAGCTGGTGATGGTGCCTGCCTTGGTCTGCGTGTGTGCGTAAATGAGGGTGATCCGGCGGCAAGCTGGGGTGGTCATGCGCCACGTCAGAAGGGTCGCTGGCCGGCCACAGCCAGAGCGTCAGCGCCACGCCGGCCAAGCCGACCAGGGACATGACAATGAAGGTCGATGGCAAGCCCATGACCGCGCCGAAGCGGCCGGCAAGTGGGTAGCAGATGAGCCAACAGGCGTGCGACAGCGCGAAGTGTGCCGCGAAGATCGCAGGACGGTCCTCGGCATGGGCCGAGCGGCGCAGAAGACGGCCGGATGGCGTTTGCGCCACGCTGTAGCCAAAGCCGATGATCAACCACAGCGGCAGCAACAATGCATAGCTCGGCAGCAGTGCGCCGATCCCCGTGCCCACGACCAGTACGGTAGCGCCGGTGAGCATCGCGGTTCGGTCGGCCACCTTTTCCAGTAAGGATGGCAGAACGAAGGCTGCCACCATCGAACCGCCTCCGAATGCCGCCAGTGCCGACGCCACTTCGACCTCGCCTAGGCCAAAGCGCGCCTTCACGAGAACCACCGTGTTCACGATCACCATGGCGCCCGCCGCCGAGACGGCCAAGCTGATCGCCAGCAGGCCCCGCAGGCGTGGCGTAGCGAGATAGATGCGTGTGCCGCGGGTCGTGCGATCCCAAATGCCGCGGCGCGGTCCGGGAATAGTTGTGGGCAACCGCACGCTGACCACGAGCGCGGCTGAAACGAGGAAACCGAGCACTGTTCCCGCGAACAGGTTGTGAAAGCTGATGACGGTCAGCAGCGCAGCAGCCAGCATCGGGGAAATCAGGCTTTCCAGGTCATAGGCCAGCCGGGACAGCGACAGCGCCTTCGTGTAGTCCTCTTCATCGGGAAGGATGTCCGGGATAGTGGCTTGGAAAGTCGGCGTGAAGCCGGCGGATGCCGCTTGCAGGACAAAGATCAGCAGATAGATCTGCCAGACCTCGGTGACAAAGGGCAAACAGATCGCGACAACCGCTCGTACCAGGTCCAGCGCTACGAGCAATGACCGTCGCGGGAACTGGTCGGCGAAGGCCTGTGCGACTGGAGCGACTCCCACATAGGCCAGCATCTTGATAGCCAGCGCCGACCCGAGCACCGCACCTGCATCGGCCCCGGCCAGCTCGTAGGCAAGTAGGCCGAGCGCTACCGTCATCAGGCCTGTGCCGACGAGTGCGATCACCTGCGCGGTGAACAGGTGGCGGTAGGTGCGGTTCTTTAGGACGGAGAGCATCGAGAGACCTCAGAGCAGTCTGGTTAGCGCCTTCATTTCGGCTAGAACGGAGTCCTCATCATGAGATAGGCAGTGGTCGATGTGGTCATGGATCAGGACGCGCTTGGCCGCTGTGACGGCGCTCTCCACCGCAGCGAGCTGGCGAGCGATGTCCAGGCAGGTTTCTTCTCCTTCGATCATCCCGATGACGTGTCGCAGATGACCCTCGGCGCGCTTGAGCCGTTTCACGAGATCTGGGTGGCTGGTGTGCTTGTGCATCTCTTTCATGCAGCAATCATATCCCCCCCCGGGGGATATGCTCAAGGAGTCTGCATAGCTGTTTGCGCAGTGGATTAGCCCCACCTCGCCTCTCGATGTCTTGCGCCCGACGCCCTCTCTAAGGCGATTGGTGCTCAAAGGATGTAAGGTTTTCTTTCCCATTCATATGAATAGATATACAATTGTTCATATCTAAGCCAGTGAACAGTGGCTTTTCAACGACAAGCACTTGCTCGGAAAGAGAACACCCAGCCGGGGGTAAGTACTGATGCAACACCGATGGAGAATTGAATGCTTCGCAAAGACATACGCAAGGGATGGATATGGGCGGTATCCACGCTTTGGGCCGGCACCGTGCTAGCCCAGCCAGTAGCCGCCCCTCACGTCCCATCCAGACCAGACAGCCACATGGTCGCCCAATTGTGGGAGTCAGCTTGGCAGCGGCAGCCAGAAGCCGCTGGAGAAGGCGCCTGGCAGCAGGCCGCCCAAGCACGCCAAGAGACGGCCGGCAGTTGGGTGGCAGGTCCGATGGCGCTGGAAGCCTCCACCAAAACTGATCGGTTCAACAACCGCAACGGACAGCGCGAATATGAAGTCGGGGTGGCTATTCCCCTTTGGATGCCTGGTGAGCGCGCCTCGTCGGCACGCTGGGCGGACGCGGAAAGCCTCGCGCTATCCAGCCGGATGCTGGCCGCCAAGCTACGCACGGCCGGACAGGTTCGCCAGGCATGGTGGGCATGGCAGCGTGCCCAGGCCGAATTGGTGGCGGCGCAGGATCGCACCCGCAGCGCGGACGAGTTGGCGCAAGATGTGGCTCGCCGAGTTCGCGCGGGCGACCTGGCGCAAGCCGACAGAAACCAGGCCGATGGCGCCTTGGCGTCGGCTCGTAGTGCCCTGGCCATTGCTCAGGCCGAAGAAATCACGCAGCGCGAGGCGTTGTTGGCACTGACCGGCATCGAGAGTATCCCGTCGCAGGCCGATTCCGCGCAGCCGGAGCAGTCAGGTGTCCGAGTTCAACCGGCATCGGCACAGCCGTCCGGCGCGTTGTTGGGTAACCACCCTGCGCTGCTGGAACTGCAGCACAAGGCGCTGGCGGCCCGCCGCTCTGCGGAACTGGTGTCCCATCAGAAGTACGCCAACCCCGAACTGACCCTGGCGACCACGCGGGATCGGGGCGGCTACGGCGAACGCTACAACCAGACGATCACGGTGGGTGTGCGCATTCCCTTCGGTACGGGTAGCCGTCATACCGAGCAATTGTCCAGCGCCAATGCGCAGGCACTGGAGGCTGAGTCGGCACTCGCGGCCCAGCGCACCCGGCTACTCTCGGAAATTCGAACTGCCCAATCGCGCGAACTGGCAACCAGCACCCAGATGCAGGCCGCTTCGGAGCGCCAGCGACTAGCCCAACAAACGCGCACCTTCTACCAAAAGTCGTTCGCGATGGGCGAGACGGACATGCCGACACGCCTTCGCATCGAGCAGGAGGCCACCGAGGCCGAGCGCGCGGCGCTGCTCGCCAAGGTGGAGCATGCCGCGGCCATCTCGTCCCTGTTGCAGGCACAAGGCACGCTGCCGCAGCCGACCGAGACTTTCACTGACATCTCCGGCACGCGCTGATCGGCGCGCGCTCAACCATCCTGGAACCTTAGAAATGTCGCAATCCTCTTTCTGGCGTGCAGCTGCCTTGTCCAGCCTCCTGCTTGGCAGTAGCGCAACGTGGGCCGGCGACGGCCATGACCATGGCGAAGCCGCTCCTGCCCCCGCAGCGGCCGCGCTTCCGCGCTTTGCCGCAGTTTCCGATGACTTCGAACTGGTGGGTGTGCTGAACGGCCAGCGTCTCACACTCTACCTCGACCATGCTGCCGACAACCGGCCGGTGACCGATGGCGAGCTGACCCTCGAGCTGGGTGGTCAACAGGTAAAGGTCAGCTCACACGGGGTTGGAGAGTTCGAGGCCGATCTGACTGAGCCGCTATCCGATGGCGAGACCTCAATCATGGCCACTATTACTGCGCAGGGCCAATCGGACCTGTTGACGGGCGTTCTCGATGTTCATAGCGAAGACGCCGAACACGAGCATGCCGTCGCATCCGGCCGTGTGGTCGTACTAGGTGGCGGTGCCGCAGTCCTCGGCGTCGGTGTCCTAGCGTGGGCGCTGCGCAGACGTACACGCACCAACGGTGCACTGCGAGGTGCAGCATGAAGCGCAACTTCCGTTTCCTAATGACGACGGCCATGGCGGCTGCATTGGCTCTGGCTGCTCCCGCGTTCGCTCACGACGGCCATGACCACGGCGACGAAGCGCCGGCTGCGTCTTCCAATGGCCCCCAGCGCCAGCCTGATGGCAGCGTGTTTCTTCCGAAACCGTCGCAACGTCAGATCGGTGTACGCACCCAGCTGATCAAGCAGGAGCCCTTGGCCCGCAGCCATGAACTGGCTGGCAAAGTAATCATGGACCCGACGACAGGCGGCAAGGTCCAGGCAATGGTAATGGGCCGGCTGGTGCCCGGGCCGGATGGTCTGCCGCAGATCGGCCAATCCGTGCGCAAGGGCCAGGTGCTGGCTTACATCGAACCGGCCAGCGGTGTGCTGGAGCGCTCAGGCCAGATGGCCCAGGTTGCCGAGCTGCGTGCGGGCCAAGCGCTCGCGCAGAAGCGCTTGGCCCGGCTGCGCGAGCTGTCGGAGACCGTGCCCCGCAAGGAGATCGAAGCAGCCGAAAGCGAAGTGAACAGCCTGACCGAACGCGCCCGCGCCTTGAGCGGGGGCCTCGCCGGCAGGGACGTACTGAAGGCCCCAGTCAGCGGCGTCATCGCATCCAGCCCCGCAGTTGCCGGGCAGGTCGTGGATGCGCGCGAACTGGTGTTTGAGGTGGTCGATCCGACCCAACTGCGCATCGAGGCGCTTGCCTACGATCCGGCAATGGCACAGAACCTGGCCGGTGCTGCACTCGCAGTAGGCGGTCAGAAGGTGCCGCTGAGCTTCGTCGGTGCCGCCAGCAGCCTGCGCGAGCAGGCCCTGCCCATGCTGTTCAAGGGCACCAGCGAAAGCCTCTCGCGCTTGGCGGTCGGTATGCCGGTGGTGGTCTTCGTGCAAGAGGCGACGACGGTACCTGGCTACCGCGTGCCTTCCGGTGCGCTGATGAAGAACCCTGCCAACCAGAACATCGTCTGGGTCAAAGACCAGGCCGAGCGCTTCGAGCCGCGTGTCGTGAACATCACTCCTTTGGATGGTGCATCCATCGCTGTCACTTCGGGCCTGGCGGACGGCGACCGCGTGGTTGTCGAGGGCGCGTCCCTGATCAATCAAGTTCGTTGAGGGGCACCATTCCATGTTCAAGTGGCTTCTCGAAAATAGCTTACGAAACCGGCTCCTGGTCATCATCGGGGCGCTGGTGCTGATGGCGTATGGCGCGTTCACCCTGACGCGCACGCCGGTAGATGTCTTTCCCGATCTCAACAAGCCGACCGTCACTCTCATGACGGAGGCTGGCGGCATGGCTGCCGAAGAAGTCGAGCAACTCATCACGTTCCCGCTCGAAACGGCCATGAACGGCCTGCCCAGCGTCGAAAGCGTGCGCTCGGTCTCCAGCGCCGGGCTTTCCTTCATCTACGTGACATTTGACTGGAAGACCGACATCTTCCGGGCGCGCCAGATGGTCTCCGAACGCCTGACGTCCATGGAGGAAGGGCTAGCCCCGGGCGTGACGCCCACTATGGGGCCAATCAGCTCAGTGATGGGCGAGATCATGCAGATTGCAATCCCCATCGGTGCCAAGCCCTCAGGGCAGAAGAACGCAGCCCCGCCGCTGTCGGCCATGGACACTCGCGAGTACGCGGACTGGGTGCTACGCCCCCGGCTGATGGCCATACCTGGTGTTGCCCAAGTCATCCCGATCGGAGGCGAGGTCCGTCAGTTCCAGGTCCAGCCCAACACCACGCGAATGTCAGAGCTGGGCGTGACTGCGTCCGATCTGGATGCGGCTCTCAAGGGCTTCTCCGCGAACACTTCCGGCGGCTTCCTGGAGATCAATGGCCGCGAGTACCTGATCCGCAACCTGGGCCGCACGTCCCGACTCGACGACCTGCGTAACCTGCCTCTCGCGGTGCGTGCGGGCCAACCCATCCTGCTCCACCAGGTCGCCGATGTTCAGTTTGCGCCAGCCATCAAGCGCGGCGATGCGGGCTTCGAGGGCCTGCCAGCCGTGATCCTGGGCATCCAAAAGCAGCCCACGGCCGATACGATTGCACTGACCCGCTCGATCGAGTCAGCGTTGGCGGACATGAAGGGCTCACTGCCGGCTGGCATGGCCGAGCCACAGGTGACCTTCCGACAAGCCAACTTCATCGAGGCGTCCATCAGCACGCTGCAAGGCAAGCTCATCGGCGCATCGGTCTTCGTGGCGGTGATCCTGTTCTTCTTCCTGGGCACTTTGCGCCCCCTGGTGATCGCGTTGACCGCGATTCCTGCCTCGATCTTCGTGACCGGGCTGGTGTTCCACTATTTCGGCCTATCAATCAACACCATGACGCTCGGTGGGCTGGCGATCGCCATCGGCGGTCTCGTGGACGATGCTGTGGTCGATGTGGAGAACATCATGCGGCGGCTCAAGGAGGACCGCACCCGCCACCCTGAGAACCGGCTGACGCCCCTGGTCATCGTTGCCAGGGCCTCGATGGAGGTTCGCTCGGCGATTCTCTACGCCACGATGATCATTGTGCTGGTGTTCCTGCCCCTGTTCGCGCTGCCGGGGATGGAGGGGCGCTTGTTCGTGCCGCTGGGCATCGCCTTCATCGTCTCCACGCTGGCCTCGCTGCTGGTCTCTGTGACGGTCACTCCGGTGCTTTCGTACTACCTGCTGCCCAAGATGAGGACGCTGGACCATGGCGACACTCGGCTTCTAGCCTGGTTGAAGACGCGCTATCAGGGCGGCCTGCAGCGGGTCTTGCAGCGGCCGCGTGCCGCCCTTGGCATGGCCGCTGTGGCTGTCACACTGGCTGTCGCCGCGGTGCCATTCTTCCCGACCACGTTCCTGCCCCCGTTCAATGAAGGAACGTTGCTGGTGGGCCTGCGCCTGAATCCCGGTGTGACGCTGGCCGAATCTTCGGCGCTTGCCCAGCAAGCCGAGCTGCTGGTCGCGCAGGTGCCAGAGGTGCAGCACGTGGGCCGGCGCAGCGGACGGGCCGAGCTGGACGAGCATGCCGAAGGCGTGCATGTCAGCGAGCTGGACGTGGGCCTGCTGCCCGCCTCGGAGCTAAAGCGCTCCATGGAGGAGATCACCGCCGACATCCGTTCGCGTCTGGCTCACTTGCCCGGCTCCATCGGCATTGGCCAGCCGATCTCGCACCGCATCGACCACATGTTGTCGGGGGTGCGCTCGCAGATCGCCATCAAGGTGTTCGGCGAGGACCTGGACGTCCTGCGCGGGCAGGCGGATCTGCTGCGCGCCAAGCTGGCCGGAATTCCGGGGCTTGCTGACCTGGAGATCGAAAAGCAGGTCCTAGCGCCGCAGATCAAAATCCGCGTGGATTATGCGGCGGCGGGACGCTACGGCGTGGCCGCACCGCAAATTCTGTCCACGCTGCAAAGCCTGGTCGAAGGCGAAAAGATCACCGAGGTCATCGAGGGCAACCGCCGCTTCGCGCTGGTGGTTCGCCTGCCCGAGCAGGCGCGGTCGATTGAGGGCTTGAGCCGCATCCTCATCGACACGCCCATGGGTCGGGTCCCGTTGTCGCGCCTTGCCACCATCGAAGACAGCGACGGCCCCAACCAGGTCAGCCGCGACGATGGCCGTCGACGCATAGTTTTGTCGGCCAACGCTCAGGGACGGCCGCTGTCCGAAGTAGTGGCCGACATACGCAGCGTCGTCCAAGAAGTGCGCTTGCCCGAAGGCTACTTCATCACGCTGGGCGGCCAGTTCCAGGCACAAGAGGAAGCCTCGCGACTGGTGGGCCTGCTGTCCATCGTCTCCCTGACGCTCATGTTCGTGGTGTTGTACACGCGCTACAAGTCGGTCGTCCTATCAGCGCTCATCATGGTGAACATTCCATTGGCCCTGGTCGGCGCCGTGTTGGGGCTGTGGCTGTCTGGCCAGCCGTTGTCCGTGGCCGCCCTGGTCGGCTTCATCACGCTCGCGGGTATTTCTGTGCGCAACGGCATCCTGAAGGTGAGCCACTACCTCAACCTCATGCGCATGGAGGGCGAGGACTTCGACCAGAAGATGATCGTGCGTGGCTCGCTCGAACGGCTTTCCCCGGTTCTGATGACCGCGCTGGTCACGGCCTTCGCGCTGGCCCCGCTGCTGTTCGAGGCGTCCCGACCCGGTACTGAGATCCTGCACCCCGTCGCGGTGGTGATCTTCTCGGGGCTGGTCAGCTCCACGCTGCTAGACACCTTCCTTACACCCGCCATGTTCTGGCTGTTCGGCCGCAAGCCTGCCGAACGCCTGCTGGACGACCGCGACGCGGAGGCATTCTGATGCAACGCCTTCTGTCACCCGATTTCAACCACCGTAACCCTATAGGAGCTTTCATGTCTGTTCGATTTCGTTCCCTCACGGCCGGCACCGCCCTCGCCCTGGCATCCGTCACCGCCTTCGCCGCAGGCGACCATGACCACGCGCATGACCACAAGCCGCTGCATGGTGGCGTCGTGACCGAAGTCCGGGACGTGGACTACGAGTTGGTCGTTCAGCCCGCAGCAGCGCAACTCTACCTGCGCGACCACGGCAAGCAGGTCAATGTAAGCAACACCAAAGCCAAGCTCACACTGTTGACCGGCTCACAAAAGCAGGAGGTGCAACTCACGCCTGCCGCGGACGGAAGCCGCCTCGAAGGCAGCGGGACCTTCGCCGCAGCCAAGGGCACGAAGGCCGTCGTCCAAGTCGAACGTGGGGGCAATACCGCGAGCGCCCGGTTCGTTCTGCCGTAGTGTTCAACGTGATCGTCAGGGAACGAGCTGTAATCTGGCGACCACCTGACAAAAGGCGCGACATAGGCGCTCACTATTTCCTCAAAAACTTTGGAGATGTAAATCATGGAAATGCATTTCGACGTCATTGTTATCGGTGCCGGCCCAGGCGGATACATCGCGGCCATTCGCGCTGCCCAATTAGGCATGAAGGTCGCTTGTGTAGATGCCTGGAAGAACAAGGACGGAAAGCCAGCACCTGGCGGCACCTGCAACAACATCGGTTGTATCCCTTCGAAAGCGCTACTGCAGTCGTCAGAGAACTTTGAACAAGCCAAGCACCACTTTGGCACGCACGGCATCTCCACGGGTGATCTGCGCATGGATGTGACCACGATGTTGGAACGTAAGAATCAGGTCGTGAAGTCCAGCAACGAAGGCATCCTTTATCTGTTCCGCAAAAACAAGGTCCAGTTTTTCAACGGCCTGGCGTCTTTCACCAGGACTGTCGATGGTGGCTTCGAGGTGAGCGTCGCCGCCGATGAGGCTGTTACCTTGGTGGGCAAGCAGATCATCGTTGCCACAGGCTCCAACGTGCGGCCACTCCCCAACCTACCGTTCGATGAGCGGGTCGTGCTCTCCAACGACGGCGCGCTGGACATCGCGGCCGTGCCCGATCGGTTGGCCGTCATCGGTGCCGGCGTGATCGGCCTGGAGCTGGGCTCCGTTTGGCGCCGCCTGGGGGCGGATGTCACGATCCTCGAAGGCTTGCCCAGCTTCCTGCCAATCGTCGACCAAGCCATCGCCAAGGAGGCGAAGAAGGCGTTCGACAAGCAAGGCCTGAAGATCGAACTAGGTGCGAAGGTTCGCGAAGTCAATGCAACCGAGGCTGGCGTGACTATTCACTACACCGACAGCCAGGGCCAGACGCAGTCCTTGCAGGCAGACAAAGTGATCGTGGCTATCGGCCGTGTGCCCAACACCGAAGGCCTGAATCCGGCCGCCGTGGGACTCCAACTGGATGAGCGCGGCGCCGTGCTGGTGGACGATGAATGCCGCACCAGTGTGCCCGGCATCTGGGCCATCGGTGACGTGGTGCGTGGCCCGATGTTGGCGCACAAGGCGGAAGAGGAAGGTGTCGCAGTGGCCGAGCGCATTGCCGGCCAGCACGGTCACGTCGATTTCAATACGATCCCCAACGTCATCTACACCAGCCCAGAGATTGCCTGGGTAGGCCGCACCGAGCAGCAGCTCAAAGAGCAGGGCACCGCCTATCGAATCGGTTCCTTCCCGTTCATGGCCAATGGCCGCGCGCGTGCGCTGGGCGACACGCCGGGCCTCGTCAAGGTGATCGCCGATCCTGCCACTGATGAGATACTCGGCGTGCATGTGGTCGGCCCGCAGGCCAGTGAACTGGTGGCCGAGGCCGTGATCGCCATGGCGTTCAAGGCCAGCAGCGAAGACATCGCCCGCATCTGCTTTGCCCATCCGACCCTCTCCGAGACGTTCAAAGAGGCCTCGCTGGCCGTGGACAAGCGCGCGCTCAACTTCTGATTGATCGGAAGCGGCATCCAAACCACCTCACCGAACGCAGCTGCGGGCGGTGGGGCGCATATCGCCATGGAACGTAGGCCACGCCGCAACGGCATGCTATGCCCAACAGTTACTCGTCGTTGTGGTCTTCCGCGATGTGGGTGGCCATATCCAGCAGCACCTGGTTCACGTGCTTGTCCGCCACCTCATAGAAGATCTGTTTGGCTTGGCGCACGCCCTTGACCAGGCGAGCACCGCGCAGCAGCCGCAGGTGGTGGCTCACCAGCGACTGCGAGAGTTCGAGGGTTTCAGCGATGTCCCCGACCGAGGAAGAGCCTTTCATGCAGCACAGCATGATTCTCAGCCGGGACGGGTCACCCAGGAGGCGGAATGTCTCAGCCAAGATGGTCACGTCATTCTGTGACAGCGATTCCAAATCGGCGCTGGGACCCTTCGGTGGGGTACTGAATGGCTTACTTGTATTCATTTTTAAAATATTTCCTAACCTCGAATGGCTGTTTTCGCCCTTCAGAATTAACAAGGCAGCGGCCGCTTAGGCGCGCGCAGCAAAGAACCAGTGCGAGCCTGGCAGGCAAGGCCTCCGTTCCCCGTGCACCGGGTCATTTCTGAAACCTGACAGCATCCGAAAAAGCGCTTGACCTTCCCACGATGGTAAACCCTAAGCTCCCTCCATGTCGAATTTCAACTATGGGAAGCACACCATGAGCATGGCAACAACGAGTAGTGCTGGCGCCCAAGCAGCGGCAATCAGCCTGCCCATCGAGGGCATGACCTGCGCAAGCTGTGTCGGCCGAGTCGAGGCCGCCCTTGCCAAGGTCGAGGGCGTGGCAAGCGTGTCTGTCAATCTCGCCACCGAGCGAGCGGACATTCGCCTGAACCGTCCTGTCGATCGCATGGCGCTGATCCAGGCGATCGAGAAGGTAGGGTACGACGTGCCTCAGGGCACCATCGAGCTGGCGATCGGAGGCATGACCTGCGCTTCGTGCGTGGGCCGCGTCGAGAAGGCGCTCAAGGCGGTGCCGGGCGTCACTGAGGCTGTGGTCAATCTGGCGACCGAGCGCGCTACCGTGCGTGGCGTAGCATCCGTGCAGGATCTGATTGCTGCTGTCGATAAGGTCGGCTACGAGGCCAGCCCGGTCGATACAGGCATGCAGGCCGACGAGGAAGCTGCCGAGAAAAAGGACGCCGAGCGCGCCGAACTCAAGCGCGACCTGACCCTGGCCGCCGTGCTGGCGCTGCCTGTGTTCGTGCTCGAAATGGGCTCGCACATGATTCCCGGCATGCACGAGTGGGTGGCTTCCACCATTGGCATCCAGCAGAGCTGGTATCTGCAGTTCGTGCTGACCCTGCTGGTGCTCGCCATTCCGGGCTGGCGCTTCTATGAGAAGGGCTTCCCGGCGCTGTTCCGCCTGGGTCCCGACATGAACTCGCTGGTCGCGGTCGGCACGGCCGCGGCCTTCGGTTATTCGATGGTCGCCACGTTCGCGCCCAGTCTGCTGCCGGCCGGCACGGTGAACGTGTACTACGAGGCGGCAGCCGTCATCGTGGCGCTGATCCTGCTGGGCCGCTTTCTTGAGGCACGGGCCAAGGGCCGCACCTCCGAGGCCATCAAGCGCCTGATCGGCCTGCAGGCCAAGGAGGCGCACGTGCTGCGCGACGGCCGCATCGTGGACATCCCGATCAACGACGTGGCGCAGGGCGACATCGTGGAAGTGCGCCCCGGCGAGCGCGTGCCGGTCGATGGTGAAGTGACCGAGGGCCGCAGCTTCGTGGACGAGTCGATGATCACCGGCGAGCCGATTCCCGTCGAAAAGGCGGAAGGCAGCACCGTGGTCGGCGGCACCGTCAACCAGAAGGGTGCGCTGACGCTGCGTGCCACCGCCGTGGGCGGTCAGACCATGCTGGCGCAGATCATCCGCATGGTCGAGCAGGCGCAAGGTTCCAAGCTGCCGATCCAGGCCGTGGTGGACAAGGTGACGCTGTGGTTCGTGCCCGCCGTCATGCTGGCCGCGGTGCTGACCTTCCTGGTCTGGCTGGTGTTCGGCCCGTCGCCCGCGCTGTCCTTCGCGCTGGTCAATGCCGTGGCGGTGCTGATCATTGCCTGCCCTTGCGCCATGGGTTTGGCGACGCCGACCTCCATCATGGTCGGCACGGGCCGGGGCGCCGAGATGGGCGTGCTGTTCCGCAAGGGTGAAGCCCTGCAACTGCTCAAGGACGCCAAGGTGGTGGCCGTGGACAAGACCGGCACGCTGACCGAGGGCCGCCCGGTCCTGACCGACCTGGAGATTGCCGACGGCTTTGACCGCAACCAGGTGCTGGCGAAGGTCGCCGCTGTCGAATCGCGCTCGGAGCATCCGATCGCACGCGCCATCGTCGAGTCGGCCGTGGAAGGTGGCATCGCGCTGCCGACGATGACAGACTTCGATTCGGTCACGGGCATGGGCGTGCGCGCCACCGTGGACGGCGCGCGTGTCGAGGTCGGTGCCGATCGCTTCATGCGTGAGCTGGGGTTGGACGTGGGCAGCTTCGCTCGCACGGCCGAGCGCCTGGGCAACGAGGGCAAGTCACCGCTGTACGCCGCGATCGACGGCCGGCTGGCCGCCATCATCGCGGTGGCCGATCCGATCAAGTCCAGCACGCCCGCGGCCATTGCCGCGTTGCACCAGCTCGGCCTGAAGGTGGCGATGATCACCGGCGACAACGCGCGTACCGCGCAGGCCATCGCCAAGCAACTGGGCATCGACGAGGTGGTGGCCGAAGTGCTGCCCGAGGGCAAGGTCGAAGCCGTGCGCCGGCTGAAAGCCAGCCACGGCCAGATCGCCTACGTGGGCGACGGCATCAACGACGCCCCGGCGCTGGCCGAGGCCGACGTGGGCCTGGCCATCGGCACCGGCACCGACGTGGCGGTGGAGTCGGCCGACGTAGTGCTGATGTCGGGCAACCTGCAGGGCGTGCCCAACGCCATCGCGCTGTCCAAGGCGACCATCGGCAACATCCGCCAGAACCTGTTCTGGGCGTTTGGCTACAACACGGCCCTGATCCCGGTGGCCGCTGGCGTCCTGTACCCCGCATACGGTGTGCTGTTGTCGCCGATCTTCGCGGCTGGCGCGATGGCGCTGTCCAGCGTGTTCGTGCTCGGCAACGCGCTGCGCCTGCGCCGCTTCCAGCCGCCGCTGGCGGCGGATACCGCTCATTGAGAAAGGAGGAACACCATGAACATCGGTGAAGCATCCAAGGCCTCGAAGGTCTCGGCCAAAATGATCCGCTACTACGAGCAAATCGGTCTGATCCCTCCGGCTGACCGCACCGATTCGGGCTACCGCGCCTATACCCAGGACGACGTTCACCGGTTGCATTTCATCCGGCGTTCGCGCGACCTCGGCTTCTCGGTGGCCGAGATCACGGACTTGCTGGGACTGTGGAATGACAAGTCGCGCCAGAGTGCTGATGTAAAGCGTCTGGCCCAGCAACACATCGACGAGTTGGACCGGCGCATCGAGAGCATGCTGGAGATGGCCGCGACGCTCAAGGCGCTGATCCGGTGTTGCGCCGGCGACGAACGGCCCGACTGCCCGATCCTGCACACGCTGGAGCAGCCCGATATCAGTGACAACAAGCCCGAAGCGCGCACTGGCGCAGTGCCGCGCCGCGCGCGAGCCAACGCAGCAGGAAAAAAGCCGTGTGCGCACTGAGCAGCCAGGAGAGATATGCCCAAAATCACCGTCTTGCCCCATCCTGAACTGGCGCCTGAGGGAGCCGAACTGAACGTGCCAGCAGGCACTTCGATCTGCGAGGCCCTGCTGGACAACGGCATCGAGATCGAGCATGCCTGCGACATGAGCTGTGCCTGCACGACCTGTCACTGCATCGTGCGCAAGGGGTTCGATTCTCTAAACGAAGTCGAGGAATGCGAGGACGATCTGCTCGACCGGGCCTGGGGACTGGAGGCGCAGTCGCGGCTGAGCTGCCAGGCCATCGTTGCGACCGAAGACCTGACCGTCGAGATCCCCAAGTACACGATCAACCATGCCAAGGAGAACCACTAGGAGCCTGCGTGCTGCCTCAGGCGCACCGGCCTGCGGCAGGGTTGCTCTGGCAGATGGAGGACTGACGGCATTGCCGCCAGATAACCAACCCGTGGGCCAGACCAACCCGCGAGCCAGGTGTCTACACTCCCTTTGCACGGTCGTCGGTTAGGCTGGAAAGGTCATCAACGTCCTTAAATCCGTGACGGCCGGCCCATGGAAAGTCCCACAGGAGAAGTCCTGCATGTCTGCGCCCAAGCTAGCCACGCTCTACCGAATGGTCATGCCCGGCCATACCTGCCCCTACGGGCTGAAGTCGCTCGATCTGCTCAACCGCAAGGGCTACGAGGTCGAGGACAAACACTTGGCAAGCCGCGAGCAGACGGATGCGTTCAAGAAGGAGCATGGCATCGAGACCACGCCCCAGGTCTTCATAAACGGGCGGCGCGTGGGCGGCTACGACGACCTACGCAAATTCTTCGGCATGTCCGTGAAGGACAAGAACGCCGTGACCTAGACCCCTGTGATCGCGCTGTTCGCCACGGCGGCCGCAATGGCGCTGGCGGCGAGCTGGGCGGCCTTCGGCCAAGTCTAGAGCATTCAGGCGGCAGAGTGGTTCGTGGCCTTTGCCATGTGCCTCCTGGCGCTGCAGAAGCTCAAGGACGTGGACGGCTTCGCGACGACCTGCTGGCCAAGCGCTGGGTTCGGTATGCCTATTTCTACCCGTTCGCGGAGGCCATCGCAGGCGTCCAGATGGTCGCGGGCGTGGGGATGTGGGTGTCGATTCCGTTGGCGCTGTTCATCGGGACCGTCGGGGCCGTGTCGGTTTTCAAGGCGGTCTATGTCGATCGCCGGGAACTCAAGTGCGCCTGCGTGGGCGGGGACAGCAACGTGCCGCTGGGCTTCGTGTCCCTGACCGAGAACCTGATGATGGTGGCGATGGCCCTGTGGCCAAGGTCGGCCTACCTTGGGATGCACTGAGCGCCGCGCCAGGTACGGCGCAGCGCACGTGCTCGCATCGGCCGTCCTGTGTGCATGCCGGCCACGATGCGGTGTTACTGCGCGCGCGGCGGGAAGCCAGCTTCGCTCAGGGCCGCGGCGATCTGCTCTTGCGAGGCCGAGGTCTGGACCTCGACACGGCGGGTCGGCGGGTCCGTGACGATCTTGGCGTTGGGGTCGATCATTTGGATCGTTTTCGTCACAGTGCGGGCGCAGCCGCCGCAGGTCATGTCTTCGAGATGGAATTGCATGGAAAACTCCTTTCGGGTTGGGGTGTTTGAAGTGTGCTCCTTGCCACCGTTGGAAGGTCAATCGCTATTTGCATCCCCGCCACACCAACCGGCCGAATGCTCATAGGGGCAAGGCCGTGGTGCTCTTTACGCGATCCAGCACGAAGCTGGTCTTGCAGTCCTGCACGCTGGGGTGCTTGAGCAGCGTGTCGAGCACGAAGCGGGAGTAGTGAGCCATGTCCATGACGACCACCCGCAGCAGATAGTCCATGTCGCCGGTCAGCGCATGGCACTCCACAACCTCTGGCCAGTTCTGGACAGACGCGCGGAACACGTCCATGGGATTGCGCTTGTGCGAGTCGGAGTACTGGGCCGACTTCTACACGAAGTTCTTCAACTTCCAAGAGATCCGCTACTTCGACATCAACGGCGAGTACACCGGCCTAGCCTCCAAGGCGATGAGCGCGCCGGACGGCCTGATCCGCATCCCGCTGAACGAGGAAGCACGCCAGGGCGGCGGCCAGATTGAGGAATTCTTGATGCAGTTCAGCGGCGAGGGCATCCAGCACATCGCCCTGCTGTGCGACAACCTACTCGATGCGCTCGACCGCGTGCAGATGGCCGGTATCCCGCTGCTGACCGCCCCCAACGACATCTATTACGCAAACTTGGAAAAGCGCCTGCCCGGCCATGGCCAGCCCGTACCCGAGTTGCAGGCGCGCGGCATTCTGCTCGACGGCACGACCGAAGGCGGCCAGCCCCGCCTGCTGCTGCAGATATTCTCCGAGCCGCTGCTTGGCCCGGTGTTCTTCGAGTTCATCGAGCGCAAGGGCAACTACCGCGAGGGCTTCGGCGAAGGAAACTTCGGTGCCTTGTTCGAGTCGATGGAACGCGACCAGATCAACCGTGGCTCGTTGGAAATCAACCCGGCCTGATTTGGGCCTTTCCATGAAGGCAGAGCGCCTTCAGTCCTACATCTCGCGAGCCCCTCTGTGGGCTCGCGCTACTTTGGCGTCAGTACTGCCTTAGCCGCTCAAGCATTGAGCGGGTTGGCTTCGGCGTCACGTTCCGAAACAGTTGCTACCGCCCTTGACTTGAGTTAATACATGAACATATGTATTCTTATTCAGATACACCGATGGCCTTTTTCCTCGCCCTGAAGAGGGACCCAGCACTACGTCGCCCCCTCTAAGCGCACTTCGGCAGCAATGCGCCGTGGCCAACCCAATGACCAGGATTGCTGAAGGACGTGCCCATGGAACTTCGTCATTTGCGCTGCTTCGTGGCTCTCGCCGAAGAGCTGCATTTCACCCGTGCTGCGGAGCGCTTGCACATCGAGCAGCCGCCGCTGTCCCGCACGATCAAGGAATTGGAAGACGAACTGGGGGTGCTGCTCTTTGACCGCGATCGGCGGGGAACGCGGTTGACGCCAGCGGGCACCACCTTCCTTCAGGACATTCGCAGGCTGTTCACCAACCTGGAGCAGGCACGAGAAAACGTCAGGGCGATCGCCGCAGGCCTAAGAGGCAGCGTGCGCATCGCCATCTCCGATGGCGCCATCGACCCGCGGCTGTCTGCACTTCTTGCCCTGTGCCGCCAGGAGGAGCCGGAGATCGAAATACGGCTCTCCGAGGTCACCCTGGCGGAACAGTTGCGGGGACTGCGATCCGGCGACTTCGCGATCGGTTTCGCACACACCGCGGACGTCGGCGACGGACTGGTGACGGAGCCCATCTGGCAGGACCCGCTGGTGGTGACCGTGCCGATCCGGCACCCGTTGCTGGCCCACAAGGAAGTGTCGCTACGTGAACTCGTGAGTTACCCGCTGGTGATGTGCGATCCGCAGCTTTGCGAGGGCTACTGCCGCGAATTGACCCGGCTGCTACATCCCCTGGAGCGCGAGTCCACCATCGTTGAGCATGTCTCGTCGCTGGACATGATGCTCACATTGGTCGGAGCTGGTTACGGCATCGGCTTCGCAACGGCGACCCGAATCGCGGCGTGTCAACGTCCCGACGTGGTGATCCGGCCGTTGGCGCTCGATTCGGCCGTCATCATCACCTACCTGCTTCGGCCCGAAGGCGGTAGCGGACTATCCGCACCCGTAGAGCGCTTCATCGAGCGTTTGCGTTCGCCAAAGAGCGATTAGCTACGACGCCTGCGCCACATCCGGCGTCACGCATCGCCCTGAAGGTAGAGGTTGCGCTCCGTGGCCGTCATCAGTTCGGCCGAGCTGATCTTGAGAGCCAGGGAAATTTTTAGAATGAGAGCGAGTGTCGGCATGTGCTCGCCGCGCTCAATCTTGCCCATGTGCGAGCGCGCGATCCCCGCCAAGCCCGCGAACTCATCCTGAGCAATCCCCTGAGCCAGGCGAGCGGCTCGCACCGCTTGCCCGAACGCCAACGCCGGTGCGGACTCATAGGTGGTTACTCCGGCGGGCCGTCCAGGCCGAATAGTGCGCTTCTGCATTCGCAGAAGCGTCATGGAATCACTGATCTTTAACCACGTTAAAGATATCTCTTGAGTATGATGTCGGCTGCTCTTTTCGATCCCGTTGCCTCTTGGGGGCATCCATGCACAACGCCATCAGACCGTCCCCGAATTTCACACTCGCCATAGCGCCAGGTGTGCCGTCTTCACGGCTGTCGGCGCTGCTTGCACTGCAGCGAGCGCACGAGCCGGGTGTCGCGATCGCCGTGCGTGAAGTTTCGGATCAAGAGCTGGTAACGGGCCTGCATGAGGGCCGCTACGACGCGGGGCTATCTCTTAGCAGTGCGGGGGATCACCTGACGAGTAGCCGGAGGCTGTGGTGCGAAAGCATGGCCGTCGCGATACCACCGCGGTTCCGTTTGGTTGATCAGGCGAAGCTCACCATCTCCGATCTTCAGGACTATCCAATCTATCGCTGGCAGGCGGAGGCTTGTCCCTTGCTGGACGAGAGGTTGGCCTCCCTGATGCCAGTGGACCAAGAGAACATCCTGCCTGCAACTTCATTCGAGATGATGGCGCTGTGGGTTTCAGCCGGCTACGGCATCGGCGTATGCGCGCAATCGCGCATCGAGCGTGCCCATCAATGGGGGGTAAGCATGCGACCGCTCGCCGATGGCCCCTATGAGATCGTGACGTACCTCCAACGGCCCCACGCGCAAGCAGATTCTGCTGCCAAGCGTTTCGAGCGCAGGGCGCTGCAGATCGCCGAGGCAGGCGCCCTGTAGCAGGCACTCCTATAGGCCGGAGCCGTCTCATCCCGGCCATAGGTTGCAGCATGGGACTAGACCGGACTAGACCCCTTCAAGCACCGCTGCGCTGTCCACCAGTCGGCGGACGCTCTGCCGCACGTCCTCGGGGATGGGCCGCGGGGCAACGGCCTCGGGCACATCCGCATGGTGCTGGTAGTCGCCCATGAGAACCCGGATGATTGCGGGCACGTTCGTTGGCGTGACCGCATCAATGGCCGCACGATCACCCAGGTCGGGGTGAGGCTGGGTCAGCATGCGGTACAGGTCCCACGAATCGGCGTGCGGGCATTGGTTCATGAGCACTTGGGCCAGCTTGTGCTTGAGCGGCACCAGTTGCCAGTCGGGAACCCGCTGCCCCCGGTTGCCCAGGCTGATCGACAGCAGCTTGCCCGCCTTCAGCTCGCGGTTGATCTGGTCCTTGGACTTCCCGGCCAGCTTGCCGAACAGCGGGACCGGCAGATTGTTCGGCGACTCGTAGATGGCCAGCATTTCCTCGCGCTCGCGCTGGATCGCGGAGACTTCCGGCTCCGGGGCATGCACCGGAGGCGGCGGCACCTGCGACAGCCGCTGGAACATGATTCCGCCGCTGTTGGGGGTCACGACGATAGGCGTGGCCACCACGGGCGGCACGCCGGGGACAACAGGCTCAGCAGTCGTGGAGACCGCGCCCACCACTTCCTCCACTTCCGCCATTGCCGGCACCCCGTCGATACGGATGGTCAGATGCGCGCTCGCGGCTTCGACTTCACCCTGTTCGAGCAGGTCAAGACGGTCTGCCCAGTCCTGCATCATGCGACGCCGAGGCTCCACGTACTTGGCGTGGTTGTAGGCCGAACTCACCTTGTTGGGGTCGGAGTGCGAAAGCTGAGCGTCCACCCAAATCTTCGGGTATCCGATCTCGTTGAGCGCGGTCGAGATGGTGCCGCGGATGCCGTGGCCGGTCAGGCGCCCCTCGTAGCCCATGAGCTGCACGGCCTTGTTGAGGGTGTTCTCGCTGATGCGCTTCTTGAGTTCGCTGCGATGCGACAGCAGGTACTTCTGCGCTGGACGCATCACGCCCAGGAGATAGCGCACGATCTCGATGGCCTGCAGGGACAGGGGCACGATGTAGGGCGGCACGTCCTGCGGCCGCTTGCCGGCCTTGCGCATTTCGTCCTGGAGTTGCTTGACGACCTGCGGCGGGATGATCCACAAGCCGCGGTCGAGGTCGAATTGCTCAGGCTCGGCCAGGCGCAACTCGCCCGTGCGCACCCCCGTCAGGAACAGCAGCCGGACGCCAAGCTGGGTCTGCCAGCCCCGGGGGTTGTAGCGCCGGAGCTTCTGAAGGAACTCGGGCAGCTCGGGCAGGTGCAGATAGGGGTTGTGGGCCACCGGGGGCTTGGGCTCGGCCACCACGTCCAGGTCCGCGGCCGGATTGACTTCCAGCCCTTCGGCGATGACCAGGGCATAGCGGAACATCTGGTTGAACCAGGTGCGGACCTTCTCGGCGGTGGTGAACGCCTTGCGTTTCTCGATCGCCGCCACGACGCCCACGAGCTGGGGCCGTCGAATGTCGTAGATCGACATCTTCCCCAGGGTAGGCAGCACGTCCTTGTTGAAGATGCGCAGGATCTGCGAAAGCGTGCTCTGACGGCCTTCCTTGAGTTCCTTGCGGCGATGCTCGACCCAAGCATCGAAGACGTTCTTGAAGGTGTATTCGCCCGCCAGCTTGGCCGCGTGCCGGCGCTGGTCGCGTTCGATTTGGGGATCAATGCCCTTGGCGAGCAGAACCTGAGCCTTGTCCCGCTCGGCGCGGGCCTCGCGCAGACTGAGGGCGGGATAGCCACCCAGGGACATGCGCTTTTGCTTGCCCAGCCAGTAGTATCGGAAGATCCACGACTTGCCGCCTGCGGCAGAGACCATCAGGCCCAGGCAGTCGTTATCGGAGAGGGTGTAGCGCTTGCCGGTGGTTCTTGCCTGCCGGACTGTCAGATCAGAGAGTGCCATTTCGAGGCTCCTAAGTTATGACTTAGGCCTAATGCTCGTCATGGTTCCCGCTCAGCCCCAGCAACTATCCGGTAGCCGTCCCAACCGTATTCTTGTGCCTCAATTGGTCACTCAAAAACGGTAGCTGTGGGTGGATTTCCGTGGCGCTCGCTGGAATGAAAAAAGGGGCCAAAGCCCCTCTTTTCAACGACTTACAGACGTCAGTAGAAGTCTGTAGATCACTATCTGGAGCGGGAAACGAGACTCGAACTCGCGACCCCGACCTTGGCAAGGTCGTGCTCTACCAACTGAGCTATTCCCGCGTCGTGATGGGTGCCATTCTAGCGATTTCTAAAACAGCGTCAACCCCTTGATTCAAAAAAAGTTTATTTCTGTTCAGAACCTTCGCGCAGGTGCGGCCAGGCGGCCAGCAGGTAATGCACCATCGACCACAGCGTCAGCCCCGCCGCCACCAGCAGCAGCCCGTAGCCCAGGATCACCCAGAACGTTACCGCTGGCGGGTTGCCCAGCAGGATCACCAGCGCCAGCATCTGCGCGGCGGTCTTCCACTTGCCAAGGTTGGACACCGCCACGTGCGCTCGCGCGCCCAGCTCAGCCATCCACTCGCGCAGCGCCGACACCACGATTTCGCGGCCGATGATGACCGCCGCCGGCAGGGTCAGCCAGAAGTTGGCGTGGGTCTGCACCAGCAGTACCAGGGCCACCGCCACCATCAGCTTGTCGGCCACCGGGTCCAGAAAGGCACCGAACGGCGTGCTCTGCTGCAGGCGACGCGCCAGGTAGCCGTCCAGCCAGTCAGTGGCGGCGGCAACGGCAAACACGCTGCTGGCGGCCATGTAGCTCCACTGATAAGGCATATAGAACAGCAGAATGAAGCACGGAATGAGCAGGACGCGTAGAACGGTGAGCAGGTTTGGAATATTCATCGGTACGACTGGCTGCAAGTTGAGCCCGGCATTCTACTCGCTATGCAGGCTGGCATAAATCGACTCGGCAAGCTTTTTACTGATGCCGGGGGCTTTGGCGATTTCATCGATACTGGCGCGGTTGAGCTCCTGCAGGCCGCCGAAATGTTTCAGCAGGTCGCGCCGGCGCTTGGGCCCTACCCCGGCCACATCCTCCAGGCTCGACACCCGGCGGGCCTTGCCGCGGCGAGCGCGGTGGCCGGTAATGGCAAAACGGTGGGCTTCGTCGCGGATCTGCTGGATCAGGTGCAGGGCCGGCGAATCACCCTTTAGGGTGAACTCGTGGTGCACGTCGTTCAGGTACAGGGTTTCGAAACCGGCCTTGCGGGTGACGCCCTTGGCCACACCCAGCAGGGTCAGGTCGGTGAAGCCCAATTCCTGCATCACATCCCGGGCCATGTTCAACTGCCCCTTGCCGCCGTCCACCAGCAACACGTCGGGCAGCTTGCCCTCACCATCCTTGATACGCCCGTAACGGCGGGTCAGGGCCTGGTGCATGGCGGCGTAGTCATCGCCGGCTGTGACGCCTTCGATGTTGAAGCGGCGATAGTCGGACTTCAGCGCACCTTCGGGGCCGAACACCACGCAACTGGCCACGGTGGCTTCACCACTGGAATGGCTGATGTCGTAGCATTCCAGCCGCTGCGGTACTTCGTCCAGGCCCAGCACTTCGGCCAAGGCCTCGAAACGTGCGGCCATGTGCTGGCGGTTGGCCAGGCGAGCGTTCAGCGCCTGCTCGGCGTTGGTCACTGCCAGCTGCTGCCAGCGGGCGCGCGTGCCGCGTACCCGGTGGCTGATGGTCAGCTCGCGGCCACGCAGCGTGTGCAGCGCTGCGGTGATGGCATCGAAGTCTTCGTGAACAACGTTGACGATCAACTCGCTGGGCAATTCGCGTTCTGCGTTGCCCAGGTAGTACTGGGAAAGGAATGCGGCCATGACCTCGGCCACCTCCTCCTCGATGCCCACCTGCGGGAAGAAGTTCTTGCTGCCCAGCACCCGGCCGCCGCGCACGCTGATCAGGTGCACGCAGGCGCCACCGGGGTTGACGAAAGCGGCGATGACATCGACGTCGCCACTGCCGCCTTCGATGTACTGCTGGTCCTGCACGCGGCGCAACAAGGCGATCTGGTCGCGCAACTCAGCGGCCTTCTCGAAGTCGAGGGCCATGGCGGCCTTCTCCATCTCGGCATTGAGCTCGTTGCCCAGTTGCTGGCTGCGGCCTTCCAGAAACATCACCGAGTGGCGCACATCCTCGGCGTATTCTTCGGGGGTGACCAGGTCGGTGCAGGGCCCTTTGCAGCGTTTGATCTGGTACTGCAGGCACGGCCGGGTGCGGTTGGCGTAGTAACTGTCTTCACACTGGCGCACCGAAAAAGCCTTTTGCAGCAAGCTTAGGCTTTCGCGGATGGCGCCAGCACTGGGGTACGGGCCAAAGTAGCGGCCCTTGGCCTTCTTCGCCCCACGGTGAATGCCCAGCCGCGGGAACTCACCGTCGGACAGGAACACGTAGGGGTAGGATTTGTCGTCGCGCAGCAGGATGTTGTACGGCGGCCGCCATTCCTTGATCAGGTTCTGCTCCAGCAGCAACGCCTCGGTTTCGTTGGCGGTGATGGTGGTTTCGACCTGGGCGATGCGCGCGACCAGCGCGGCGGTCTTGGGCGCCAGGCCGGTCTTGCGGAAATAGCTGGCCAGGCGTTTCTTGAGGTTCTTGGCCTTGCCCACGTAAAGCAGGCGGGCTTCGCCGTCGAACATCCGGTAAACGCCCGGGCGACCACTGCAGGTGGCCAGGAATGCGCTGGCATCAAACACTTGGGACATGAGGTTCTACAGGCTTGCGTCGACCATGCCGTGGCGAACGGCCAGCAAGGTCAGTTCGACGTCGCTGGTGACCGAGAGTTTTTCAAAGATCCGATAACGGTAAGTATTGACGGTCTTGGGCGAGAGGCACAACTTGTCAGAGATGATCTGCACTTTCTGACAGCCAACGATCATCAGGGCAATCTGGATTTCCCGCTCCGACAGTGTATCGAACGGTGAGCCCTGTGGCTGGAAAGGTTTCAGCGCCAACTGCTGGGCGATTTGCGGGCTGATGTAGCGCTGGCCGGCAAAAGCCAGACGGATGGCCTGAACCATCTCGTCAAGGCCTGCGCCCTTGGTCAGGTAACCGGCGGCACCGGCTTGCAACAGGCGGGTGGGGAACGGGTCTTCCTCGCACACGGTCACGGCCACTACCTTGATATCCGGGTGGCTGCGCAGCAGTTTGCGGGTGGCCTCAAGGCCGCCGATGCCGGGCATTTTCACGTCCATCAGCACCACGTCCGGCTTCAGCTCGCGGGCCAGTTTGAGCGCGGATTCACCCGAGTCCCCCTCACCCACCACCTGCAAGCCGTCGATGTCGGCCAGCATGCGGGTAATACCGGTTCGTACCAGATCGTGATCGTCGACCACTAAGACCCTAATCAAGCACACACCTCGTCAGCAGGGCGATTGGATCCCGCCACCTTAACAAAATTTTTCCAGGCGGGTCTAACGCATTGCTTCTGTAAGAAACGCCTGACGCACAACAGTGACAGGCCTCACTGTTTGCCTGGGCTTGATATCGCTGCTCAAGCGGCCCAGCAGGTGCCAGATGGCCGCCTGGTCGTCGATCGGCAATTGCCGGAAGGCGCCCAGCAGCCCTGACTCATCCGTACTCAACCCTTCTAGCGGGGCCGGCGTGCGCATGCCACTAAGCACGTACAGTGCATCCACCCCCCTGGCCGCCAGTGCTGCCAGGTAATCGACCCGCGGCGTACGCTCGCCACTTTCGTACTTGCCCTGGGCATTGGGTTCGACCCCACCGATATCGCCAAACACGCGCTGGGTCATGCCCAAGCGCTCACGTTCTTCCCGCAGCCGCGGACCAATCCCGTTCATTGTGGGCTTCTCCTTATCCCTGATCACGCTCATCCTCTGCCGCCCCGTCTACGGGCGACCGTGAGCGTCTGGGCTCACTATGCCGCTGCGCTTCGGTCGCGACAAGCCATCATTACGCTACTAGCCAATCGTACGTTGCATGCGCACAAAGCACTCATCCTCACCCATTTCGACAAAACCATGGCGTTGGTACAACAGGCGCGCCGGGTTGCTGCGAAACACCATCAGCCTGAGCAACGGCAGGCGCCGCTGCCCGGCCCACAGCGCCAGCTCTTCCAATACCCAGCTGCCGACACCGCGCCCGCGATGTTCGGGCAACAGGTGCAACTCGCGGATAAACAGCGCCTGGCGGTCCTGGCTGAGGCTGCAGAAACCCAACAGGCTGTCGCCTTCGCTGATCAACCACTGCTCGCGCCAACCCCAGGCCTGGTCGAACGCGTCCTCGATCCAGAGCAGGTCAAATTCACGGTAATACCGCAGCATGGCGCGCCGCGTGAGGTCGCGGGCGAACGTACGGTGACTGTCGTTGGCGGGAATCAAATGTAGCGGCATCGCACAATGGGCTCTGGAGATTGGCAGGGCCGGCGATGAGGCCGGTGCAGCAAATATCACTCACTGGGCATAGCATACGGGTGAACTGCCAGGCCCATGCCGGTCCAGTTCGCTTTCCAGCCATTCGGCCAGCACCCGGGCGTTATTGTGCTCGGTGTCCTTGCCTGCATAAAGCAGGGTTAGCAACCCCTTTCCGGCCAAGTCCAGCAGGGGGTACCAATGCTCTGGATGGGCAGCCAATTCTTCCTGGTAGCACTGGGTAAAACCGGTAAAGTCGACCGCCCCCTGGTGAAACGCCTTGCGCAATTCATTGGAGGGTGCCACTTCGCGCAACCACTGCCCGTGCAGGTTTTCCTTGCGCAGGTGGCGCGGCCACAGGCGGTCGACCAGCACTCGCTGGCCATCGTCGCTCGCGACCGCATCGTAGACACGCTTGCAGCGGATCATGGCTGTCTCCGGCATTTACCGTCCGTCTTGAGCCTAGATAATTCATTGATCGAGGTCACGGCCAGGTTGCGAATTGTTTCTATGCTCAAGGCCTTCGGCAACTTGCCCAATGCCAACCGGAGCCATCATGGCAACCCCGCTACTGGCCAGCCAGCCGCACCTGGCCCAACGCGACGCCCGCCCGCCACTTGCCCACAAGCCTGGGCGCGCCACCCTCGTGTTGTTCTTCGGCCTGCTGCTGGCGGGTATCGCCTACACCGCCTGGAGCCTGAAACAGGATGTCAGCGCCAGCGGCACGGTCATCACCACGTTCACGCCGTTTCTGCTGCTGGGCCTGGCACTGCTGATTGCCCTGGGCTTCGAATTCGTCAATGGCTTCCACGACACCGCCAACGCGGTAGCCACCGTGATCTATACCCATGCGCTGCCGGCACCGGTCGCTGTGGTATGGTCCGGGCTGTGCAACTTTCTGGGCGTGCTGCTTTCCAGTGGCGCAGTGGCATTCGGCATCATCGCCCTGCTGCCCGTGGAACTGATTCTACAGGTAGGCTCCTCGGCCGGCTTCGCGATGGTTTTTGCCTTGCTGTTGGCGGCGATCATCTGGAACCTCGGCACCTGGTGGCTGGGGCTGCCGGCGTCATCCTCGCACACCCTGATCGGCTCGATCATCGGTGTGGGGGTGGCCAATGCGCTGATGCATGGGCGTGACGGCACCAGCGGCGTGGACTGGGCCCAGGCCAGCAAGGTGGGTTACGCCCTGCTGTTCTCCCCCCTGATCGGCTTTGCCTGCGCCGCCCTGTTGTTGCTAGCCTTGCGTGCACTGGTCAAGCGTCAAGCTTTGTATCAGGCGCCACAAGGCCATACACCGCCGCCTTGGTGGATTCGTGGCGTACTGATCCTGACGTGTACCGGGGTGTCCTTCGCCCACGGCTCCAACGATGGCCAGAAAGGCATGGGCCTGATCATGTTGATCCTTGTCGGCACCCTGCCAATGGCGTATGCGCTGAACAAGACCATGCCCAATGAGCAGGCCTTGCAGTTTTCCACCGTCGCCGAAGTGACCCGCCAGGCACTGGTGCGCAGCGCCCCACAAGCGGCCCCGGCCGATCCGCGCCAGACCCTGACCGCGTTCATTGGCGAGCCCAAGGCCAGCGCGGAACTGGTACCGGCACTGGCGGCGTTGACCGGGATGATCGGCGAAGAGGTCAAAAGCTACGGCTCGCTCAAGCGCATACCTGCCGAGGCTATGGCCAACGTGCGCAATGATATGTACCTGACCAGCGAAGCCATCCGCCTGATCGAGAAAAACCGCCTGGTGGCATTCAATGCCGATACCCGCAGCCAGGTGCAACTGTTCAAGACTCAACTGGACGACGCCACCCGCTACATTCCGCTATGGGTCAAGGTGGCTGTGGCCATCGCGCTGGGGCTGGGGACGATGGTTGGCTGGCGGCGCATCGTGGTGACAGTGGGCGAGAAGATCGGCAAGACCCACCTGAGCTATGCCCAAGGTGCCTCGGCGGAGGTCGTTGCCATGTGCACCATTGGCGCAGCGGACATGTTCGGGTTGCCGGTTTCGACCACTCATGTGCTGAGCTCGGGGGTGGCGGGGACCATGGTGGCGAATGGGTCGGGGATTCAGAAGCGCACGCTGTTCAACTTGCTGATGGCCTGGGTGCTGACCTTGCCGGCGGCGATGCTGTTGGCTGGCAGCCTGTACTGGCTGCTGAACCACATTTTCTAAACCTGAACTGCGCCCTTTGCAGGAGCGGCCTTGTGCCGCTCCTGCAGGGACCGGTGTACGTGACGGGTTCTGCGTTATCAGCCCGGGATTTTCAGGCCGCGTTGCACCGCCGGCCGTTCGAGGAAATTCGCCAGCACCCGCTGCACTTCCTTGAACTGGTCGAAGCCCACCAACTCACGCGCGTTGTAGCGATCCACCAGGTTACGCACCCAAGGGAAGATGGCGATGTCGGCGATGCTGTACTCGTCAGCCATCCACTCCCGACCTTTCAAATGCCGATCCAGCACACCCAGCAGCCGCTTGGACTCGTTGACGTAGCGGTCACGCGGGCGCTTGTCTTCATATTCCTTGCCAGCGAAGAAATGGAAGAACCCGACCTGGCCGAACATCGGCCCGATGCCGCCCATCTGGAACATCAGCCACTGCAGCGTCTGGTAACGCTGGGCAGGGTCCTGGCTGAGCAGTTGTCCACTTTTTTCCGCCAGGTACTGCAAGATCGCCCCGGATTCGAACAGCGGCAATGGCTGGCCGCCAGGCCCGTCCGGGTCAAGGATGGCGGGGATCTTGTTGTTGGCGCTGAGCGAAATGAATTCGGGGCTCAACTGGTCATCGTTATCGAAGCTGACCTTGTGCGCCTCGTAGGCCAGGCCGATTTCTTCGAGCATGATCGACACCTTGACGCCATTGGGCGTCGGCAGCGAATACAGCTGCAGGCGTTCAGGGTGTTTGGCGGGCCACTTGCGGGTGATGGGGAAAGCACTGAGATCGGTCATGATCAACCTTGCCTGGGGAATGAACCTGTCACTCTAGAGACATCCCCGGCCGCTGACCATCACCGACCACTCATCCGGGCCGGCAACTCAAGCCTGGCCATGGGCCTTGAGTTTGAGCTTTTCGGTATCGACACGGACAAACACCGAGTCGGCCGTCACCGTCAGCACATCCTCGGCCCAGACCTCGCAAATCACCCGGCTTTTGCGCCCCACCTCCCCTTCGACTCGGGCTTTGAGCAAAAGCTCCACACCCATCGGGGTAGGTTTCAGGTAAGTCAGGTTGAGTGTGCCAGTCACGCAATCGATACGCGGCAGGCTGCCTGGCTCGCGGCCTTCGTTGCGGTAGTGGTAGGCCATGGCCGCCCAGTTGGAATGGCAGTCGACCAGCATCGCCAGCAGGCCGCCGTAAACCAGGCCGGGCCAGCCGATAAAGGTGCTGTCGGGTGCGTGCCGGCATACCAGGTGGATGCCGTCGGTGTCCCAGTGGCTTTGCAAGTGGAGCCCACTGGGGTGGGCGCAGCCGCAGCCGTAGCAGGTGCCTTCAGGCGCCGCAAGGGCCTGAAGGGAGAGTGGGTGGTCAGTCATACGCTTCCTGTGCTTGTTGGAATGGGGGCGCGCAACGCCCCCATTAAAGCAGAAACATCAGGCGGCTTGGGCAACCCCCTGGGCACGCCGTTGGGTCAGCGAAACCAGCAGGATGAATGCTGTCACCCCAGCGGTCATCAGGGTTTCATAGCGGTAGGCATCGCTGAACAGCATGTAGCCCAGCACCATGACGATGGTGCCGATCACCAGCCAGGTCAGCCAGGGGAACAGCCACATCTTCAGCTCCAGCGGGCGCCCTTCGCGGTCCGCACGCGCACGCATGCGCAGCTGCGACACGGCAATCACCAGGTACACCAGCAAGGCGATGGCGCCGGTGGTGGACAGCAAGAAGCCGAACACCTTACCCGGGAACACATAGTTGACCAGGCACCCGGCAAAACCGGCCAGCGTCGAGAAGATGACCGCCACGGTCGGCACGCCCGAGCCGGAGATACGCTTGGTCATGCTCAGTGCCTGGCCACGGGCGCCCAGCGAATACAGCATGCGCGACGCGGTGTACAGGCCCGAGTTCATGCAACTGGTCACTGCAACCAGCACCACCAGGTCGACCAACAGCTTGGCGCCTGGCACGTTCAGTACCTCCAGCACGCGCTGGAACGAACCGACTGCTTTCAGCGCAGGGTCATTCCAGGCTACCAGCGACACCACCAGGAAGATCGACGCCAGGTAGAAGATGGCAATGCGGTACACCACCAGGTTGGTGGCACGGCGGATCTTGTCTTTCGGGTTTGCGGTTTCGTCAGCGGCAATGGTGACGATTTCGGCGCCGAAGAACGAGAATATGGTGATCAGCACACCACCGAGCACCGTGCCGAACCCGTTGGGCATGAAGCCGCCGTTGTCCCACAGCCGGCTGACTCCGGACACCTCGGCCAGCGGCCAGAAGCCGAATACCGCCAGGCTGCAGACCACAATGAAGGCAATGATCGCCACCACCTTGACCAGTGCGAACCAGTACTCGAAGGCACCAAAGTTCTTCACGCTGATCAGGTTTGTGCACGACAGCACCAGCATGATCAGGAAGGCGAACAACCAGGACGGTACGCCGGGGAAGTAAGCATGCAGGATGTCGGCGCCAGCGATGGCCTCCACCGGAATGATCAGCACCCAGAACCACCAGTACAACCAGCCGATGGTAAAGCCCGCCCAAGGGCCGATGGCTTCTGAGGCATAGGTGGAGAACGAGCCGCTGTTAGGGTTGGCGATGGCCATTTCGCCCAGCATGCGCATCACCAGCAATACCAGCAGGCCGGTCATGGCGTAGGAAATGAGGATGGCCGGGCCGGCGGTGGCGATGGCGTTCGACGAGCCGATGAACAGGCCGGCGCCGATGATGCCGGCAATGGAGATCATGGACACCTGACGGGAAGTCAGGCCGTGCTGCAGGGAACGCTGTTTCTTGTTGTCTTGCGAAGCCATGAAGAACCCTCGAATGGGTCGGCCGCGACAAAGCGGCTGAAGGTCGGAGCAGAATTCTTGTAAATTTCTGATAGTCGTTTTTGTTGTTTTGCAGATGCCGGAAGCGGGTACTGACCTCCTCTTCACATGACCGGTTGTAATCGTTGATCCAGGTCAGTATTAATCTATAGGCCGGGGTCAACAAACGACCTTTTCGAACCACATGATTCCGCTTTGGAATGAACTCCTTCCTTTTTTTGCTCGGTATTTGCCCGTCATGTCCAAACGCCTGATGCCTTCGACCACCGCCCTTCAGTGCTTCGAAGCGGCTGCCCGCCACCTCAGCTTCACCCGCGCGGCCCAGGAACTGCACCTGACGCAAAGCGCCGTCAGCAAGCAGGTGGCGCAGCTCGAAGACATGCTCTCGCACTCCCTGTTCCAGCGCATTCGTCGGCGCCTGCACCTGACCCCGGCGGGTGCGCTGTACCTCACCGAAGTGAACAAGATCCTCACCCAGATCGATATTTCCAGCCGCTACATCCTCAGCTACGGCGACGAAACCGAAGTGCTGCGTATTGCTACCCAGCCTACCTTCGGCGCGCGCTGGCTAGTGCCCAAGCTCAAGGGTTTCGGCGACCGCTACCCCCGCATTCACCTGGACGTGCGCAACGAGCTGGAGCCATTCGACCTGGTGCAGGCCAAGGCCGACGTGGCTTTTTTCTTCGGCCAGGGCACCTGGCCTGGGGCCACTTGCATCGAGCTGTTCAGCGAAGAAGTGGTACCGGTATGCAGCCCGCAGCTGCTGGCCAACCACCCCTTTGAAAGCGCCCAGGCGCTTACCGAGCACCGCCTGCTGCAATGCGTGTCGCGCCCGGAGGCCTGGCATGAATGGTTCCTGGGGTTGGGGCTACACAGCCAGAACAGCTACCACGGGCCGCGTTTCGACACGTTCTACCTGTGCATCCGCGCAGCGATCTCCGGTTGCGGCATAGCCCTGATTCCGCGCTACCTGGTGGCCGAGGAGCTGAGCGAGGGCAAGCTGGTGGTGGCCTGGGACCACCCGGTGGCGAGCAACGGCAAGCACTTTATCGCGCATGCCGAGCATGCGGCCGAAGTGCCCAAGATCAGGGCCTTTGTGCAGTGGATTCGGGAGCGGGTGGCTGAGGGGGACTGACTTAACCTATACCGGCCAGTTCACGAATTCAGGGAATGACCGCAATCGAATAATTCGTTTGCGGAATAACCCCCCAACACGCTTGGATAATAAGAAACTTGAACAAAGGTCCCGCGTGCCCATGAACCAGGAAAGTATCAGCCCATCCATCGCCATCGTTCACCCGATCACACTTTCCCATGGCCGTAATGCCGAAGTCTGGGACACCGACGGCAAACGTTACATCGACTTTGTCGGCGGTATCGGCGTGCTCAACCTGGGCCACTGCAACCCCGCCGTGGTCGAAGCCATCCAGGCGCAAGCCACCCGTCTGACCCACTATGCCTTCAACGCCGCACCCCACGGTCCATACCTGGCGCTGATGGAACAGCTGAGCCAGTTCGTACCGGTCAGCTACCCGTTGGCCGGCATGCTCACCAACAGCGGTGCGGAAGCGGCAGAAAACGCCCTGAAGGTTGCCCGTGGTGCTACAGGCAAGCGCGCCATCATTGCCTTCGACGGCGGTTTCCATGGCCGCACCCTGGCCACCCTTAACCTCAACGGCAAGGTGGCCCCTTACAAGCAACGGGTGGGCGAGCTGCCCGGACCGGTGTACCACCTGCCCTACCCCAGCGTGGATACCGGGGTTACCTGCGAGCAGGCGCTCAAGGCCATGGAGCGCCTGTTCAGCGTGGAGCTGGCCGTGGAAGACGTGGCAGCGTTCATCCTCGAGCCGGTGCAGGGCGAAGGCGGTTTCCTCGCCCTCGACCCGGCCTTCGCCCAGGCCTTGCGCCGCTTCTGCGACCAACACGGCATCCTGATCATCATCGACGAGATCCAGTCCGGCTTCGGCCGCACCGGCCAGCGCTTCGCTTTCCCGCGCCTCGGCATCGAGCCCGACCTGCTGCTGCTGGCCAAGAGCATCGCCGGCGGCATGCCGCTGGGGGCGGTGGTCGGGCGCAAGGCATTGATGGCAGCACTGCCCAAGGGCGGCCTCGGTGGCACCTATTCGGGCAACCCGATTGCCTGTGCGGCGGCGTTGGCCAGCCTGGCGCAGATGACCGACGAGAACATCGCCACCTGGGGTGAGCGCCAGGAGCAGGCCATCGTCAGCCGCCACCAGCGCTGGAAGGCTTCGGGCCTGAGCCCGTACATCGGCCGACTGACCGGCGTGGGCGCCATGCGCGGCATCGAATTCGTCAATGCCGACGGCAGCCCGGCGCCGGCGCAACTGGCCAAGGTAATGGAGTCGGCACGGGCCAAGGGCTTGCTGCTGATGCCCAGCGGCAAGGCGCGACACATCATCCGCCTGCTGGCCCCCTTGACCATCGAAGCCGAGGTGCTCGAGGAAGGGCTGGATATCCTCGAGCAGTGCCTGGTGGAGCTGAACTGAGGCTTACAGGCCCAGTTCTTCGGGGGTCAGCATGTCGGATTCGAAGGCGATCCAGCCGCCTTCGAGTTCGGCGTGGCCGTTGACGATCGGGCCGTAGTAGGTCAGGCCGTTCTCCAGGGTCACGCAGATGTGCGTGGCCTGTTTTTCAGGTGCCGCGAGCGTACCGACGAAATGCACCTTCTTCAGGGTTTCGGTCACCGCTTCCAGGCCCACGCGCATGCTGGGGTTTTCCGAAGCTTCGGTATCTCCGCCACGGTCTTCGGCGCTGATGGTCACGGTGGCGGTGTACGGGTACTTGGTGCTCAAACGGGGTTACCTCAGTGGGTGTGTAGGCGTAAGGGCGCGTAGAGTACGGCAGGTGGTCTCTGTTGTCTCTACAGGTGATCTGAATGCCCCGATCTGTTAGGGTGCCCGCCGATGCACGCCACACCACACGAGGATCCCGAGTGAGCGCCGAAGAACCCCTGATCGCCGACCTGTTCGATGTCGATAAACGCCTGTCCCTCAAGCCCGTCGTGGACTTCAACAGCTACCTGCGCAACGCCTTCGGCGAAGGCCCGTGCCGCTGCCACCGCTGCACTGAAGGGGGTGACGAAGGCACCTACAGCCACGCCCACACCTTCACTTTTGCAAGCCGCCAGTGCCATCGCCGCTTCGCCAGTACATCAGGCAGCGATGTCGCCCAGGTATTGAAAAAGGCCTGGCTGTCGTACACCAAGGCCGACCTCAACCTGGTCGGCCCACTGGACCTGGCCACCCTCAAGACCTTCACCGAAGCGGACCTGCACCCGCGCCTGCTGGCGCTGCTCACGGCCAGTGGCCTGGCCCGTGAAGTGGATGGCCAATGGATGCTGCAAGCCCAGGCCGACTGACGGCCCGGCGGCAGGGCAGGATTCCACCGGTCTGCTAACGTGGTGGAATCCGCCCATCCGCAGGTAGTCCGCCATGGCCCGCACAACCCCCATCGAGCTATACCGCAATATCGGCATCGTCGCCCACGTGGACGCCGGCAAGACGACCACTACCGAGCGGATCCTGTTCTACACCGGGGTCAACCACAAGATGGGTGAGGTGCACGATGGCGCCGCGACCATGGACTGGATGGCCCAGGAGCAGGAACGCGGCATCACCATCACGTCGGCGGCCACCACGGCATTCTGGCAAGGCTCGACCAAACAGTTCGCGCACAAATACCGCTTCAACATCATTGATACCCCCGGCCACGTCGACTTCACCATCGAGGTGGAGCGTTCATTGCGCGTGCTCGATGGCGCGGTGGTGGTGTTCAGCGGCGCTGACGGGGTAGAGCCTCAGTCCGAGACGGTCTGGCGCCAGGCCAACAAATACCATGTGCCTCGCCTGGCCTACATCAACAAGATGGATCGCCAGGGCGCCGACTTCCTGCGGGTGGTCAAGCAGATCGACCAGCGCCTGGGGCACCACCCGGTGCCGATCCAGCTGGCCATCGGCAGCGAAGAAAACTTCATTGGCCAGATCGACCTGGTAAAGATGAAGGCCATCTACTGGAACGACGCCGACAATGGCACCAGCTACCGCGAAGAAGAAATTCCGGATGACCTGCGCGCGCTCGCTGACGAATGGCGCGCTCACCTGGTGGAAGCCGCTGCCGAAGCCAACGATGAGCTGACCCTGAAGTTTCTCGATGGTGAGGAGCTGAGCGTCGAAGAAATCAAGGCTGCCCTGCGCCAACGCACCATTGCCAACGAAATCGTCCCGACCATTCTCGGCTCATCGTTCAAGAACAAGGGTGTACCGCTGATGCTGGATGCGGTAATCGACTACCTGCCCGCCCCCTCGGAAATTCCTGCCATCCGCGGCACCGACCCGGACGACGAAGAAAAGCACCTGGAACGGCACGCCGACGACAAAGAGCCGTTTTCAGCCTTGGCTTTCAAGATTGCCACCGACCCGTTCGTCGGCACCCTCACCTTCGCCCGCGTGTATTCCGGCGTGCTCAGTTCCGGCAACGCGGTACTCAACTCGGTCAAAGGCAAGAAGGAACGCATCGGCCGCATGGTGCAGATGCATGCCAATCAGCGTGCCGAAATCAAGGACGTGTGCGCAGGCGACATCGCCGCGCTGATCGGCATGAAGGACGTGACCACCGGCGACACCCTGTGCGACCTGGACAAACCGATCATCCTCGAACGCATGGATTTCCCTGACCCGGTGATTTCCGTGGCCGTGGAGCCGAAGACCAAGGCCGACCAGGAAAAAATGGGCATCGCCCTGGGCAAGCTGGCCCAGGAGGACCCGTCATTCCGCGTACGTACCGACGAAGAGACCGGCCAGACCATCATCTCGGGCATGGGCGAGTTGCACCTGGACATCATCGTCGACCGCATGCGCCGCGAGTTCAACGTCGAGGCCAACATCGGCAAGCCGCAGGTGGCTTACCGGGAAAAAATCCGCAATACCTGCGAGATCGAGGGCCGTTTTGTGCGCCAGTCTGGCGGCCGTGGCCAATACGGCCATTGCTGGATCCGTTTCGCCCCCGGCGACGAGGGCAAGGAAGGCCTGGAGTTCATCAACGAGATCGTCGGCGGCGTGGTACCGCGCGAGTATATACCCGCGATCCAGAAGGGCATCGAAGAGCAGATGAAGAACGGCGTGCTTGCCGGCTACCCGCTGATCAGCCTCAAGGCTGCCGTGTTCGACGGTTCGTACCACGATGTCGACTCCAACGAGATGGCCTACAAGATCGCTGCTTCAATGGCCACCAAGCAGCTGTCGCAGAAAGGCGGCGCGGTGTTGCTGGAACCGGTGATGAAGGTGGAGGTGGTGACGCCGGAGGAATACCAGGGCGACATTCTGGGCGACCTCAGCCGGCGCCGCGGGATGATCCAGGACGGTGACGAAACACCGGCTGGCAAGGTGATCCGCGCCGAGGTGCCGTTGGGCGAGATGTTCGGCTACGCCACCTCGATGCGGTCGATGACCCAGGGCCGGGCCAGCTTCTCGATGGAGTTCACCCGCTATGCCGAGGCCCCGGCGAGCATTGCCGATGGCATCGTCAAGAAAAATCGCGGGGAGTAAGTGGCTCTCCTGTTCCGGCCCCTTCGCGGCTAAAGCCGCTCCCACAGGGGATCGCATACCCCTGTGGGAGCGGCTTTAGCCGAAGGGGCCGGAACAGGCAGCCACAATTTTTTCAATGCTGTTCGCCAGCCCGCTTCAACAGCTTCTTGCACCGCTCCGACAAATGCACAACGCGCAAATGCTTGCCCGCCTTGGCATAGCGCTCGCGCAGGGTCTTGAGCGCCGCAATTGCCGAATAATCGACAAAGCTCAAATGCTGGCAATCCAGCGTGACCTGGGCCGGGTCCTGGGCCGGGTCGAACTGGTTGAGGAACGAGGCGGTCGAGGCAAAGAACAGGGTGCCATGTACCTGATAACGCTTGCCACCTTCAGCGTCCTCATGGCTGTCGGCGTACAGCTCCCGCGCATGCTGCCAGGCAAAGTTGAGCGCCGCGATGACGATGCCGAACAGCACCGCCATGGCCAGGTCGGTAAATACCGTCACCACGGTCACCGCAATGATCGCCAGCACATCGTTCACCGGCACCTTGTGCAGCACCCGCAGCGACGCCCAGGCGAAGGTCTGCTGGGCCACCACGAACATCACCCCGACCAGCGCTGCCAGCGGAATACGCTCGATCAGCGGCGACAGGAACAACACGAACAGCAAGATCATCACCCCGGCCACTACCCCGGACAGCCGGCCGCGCCCGTTGGAACTGAGGTTGATCACCGTCTGGCCGATCATTGCGCAACCGCCCATGCCACCGCACAGGCCCGAAACCATGTTCGCCGCACCCAGCGCCACGCATTCGCGGTCCGGGAAACCACGGCTCTCGGTCACTTCATCGGTCAGGTTGAGGGTGAGCAAGGTCTCCAGCAGGCCGACCATCGCCATCAGCACCGCGTAGGGGGCGATGATCTTCAGGGTGTCCAGATTCCAGGGTACATCCGGCAGCGCCAGCCCCGGCAGACCGCCTGCGATGTGCGCCATGTCGCCCAAGGTGCGGGTGGGCAGGTCGAGCAGGTACACCAGCAAGCCAACGCCCAGGATCGCCACCAGCGCCGGCGGTACCGCACGGGTCAATTTCGGCAGCACGTAGACCACCGCCATGGTCAGTGCCACCAAGCCGATCATCAGGTACAGCGGCGCGCCGCTGAGCCAGTGCTCACCCGCCTTGAAGTGCTCAAGCTGCGCCATGGCGATGACGATGGCCAGGCCATTGACGAAGCCGAGCATGACCGGGTACGGCACCAGGCGTACCAGCTTGCCCAGCCGTAGCAGGCCGAACAGGATCATCACCACGCCACCCAGCAGCACCGTGGCCAGCAGATACTGCGCGCCGTGCTGCACCACCAGCGCGACGATCACCACCGCCATGGACCCGGCAGCGCCGGAAATCATCCCCGGTCGACCGCCAAAGAGCGCCGTCAGCGTACAAATGATAAACGCGCCATACAGGCCCATCAGCGGGTTGAGGTGCGCCACCAGGGCAAAGGCGATGCACTCGGGCACCAGGGCGAACGAGGTGGTCAGGCCGGCGAGCAGGTCGGCGCGTATTCGGGCGGGCTTCATGGGTTTCCTGTGGTGCGGGACATTACAAAAACGAGGGCGCGATGTTACGGAATTTGTCTGACAGCGGCCACCGTTCAGCGCACCCGCTCCCGGCTCTGCACTGCCAGGTCCAGCGCACGCTGCATGTCCAGCCGCGCTGAACGCCCCAGGTCTGGGTGGTTCAGGCGCCCTCCACGTTCCGAAGGCAGGATCGGCGCCGTCAGGTCTTCGGCATCCATCGCCTCGAAATCCTGCTCGGTGCCCAGGGTCAGGGCACTGCGCCGCAACAGCATGCGCACCTGTTCCGGGGTCAGGGCCGGGTTGATCGACAGCATCGTTGCAACGGTGGCAGTCACCAAGGGTGTTGCGTACGACGTGCCGCAATGCGCAGCAGCGGCAGCCGCTGGGCGAATGCAGGCAGCGGCACTGACATCCACGCGCATGTCGACGTTGGAGCTGTGGCGCTTGCGCACATGCTCGGGGGCTTCGACCGCCGTCGCCTTGTCGCTGCGCTGGTGCCCGCCCACCACCAGCAGTTGTTCGGTGATGAACGACGACGGCAGGCGGTATTCGTCGGTACCTGACCACGACGCACCGTTACCCGCCGAATTCACCACCATCACATCTGGATGCTCTTTGCGCAGCCAGAGAAAGAACTCCTCAAGCAATTCCTCGTAACCACTCATCGCCAGCCCGGAACGCACCAGCGAATCGACCTCATCACCGTTGACATCGCGTGCGCCTACCCGGTGGATGCCCCAGCTCCAGTTCAGCACCCGCACGCCATCCTCGACCAGGTTCACCGATGCAGCGATGTTGGCGGTGATACCTGCATCGGAGTTGCGCTCTACAATCACCTCGAAGCCAGGGCTGTGCTTGCCCAGCCCCGGCAAAAATCCCTCACCCTGTGCGGCGAGAATGCCTGCGACATGGCTGCCGTGGCTGGTCGCGCGATCCCCGTCGCGCGCGTACAGGCAGGTCTGGCCCTGTTCGCAGCCGCCTCGGTATTGGCTGAACGCGGGGGCATCAAAATCCACTTCACGCTCGACTACCCCAACCCGCACGGGGTGCACCGGCAAGTGCGAAGCGCCAATCCGTCGCTGGTAGAAATACAGCGCATCCATGAACCGGTTGGCGGCCCATTCGTCCGCCTGGTCGATGGCCCGAGCGTCGCGGCCGCTGCCTTCTTCACCGCGCTCCGGTGCAGACTCCTCGACAACCACGGCATCCACGCTGAGTTCACTGCCCATGCGCAGGATCATCGCGTCACGCTGCACCAGGTCAGCCACCGGCAAGCGCAACTGGTAGACATTCAGCGGCGGTATCGCACCGACAACCTGGGCGCCGTATTTGTCGGCAATACGCCGGGCCTCTCCAAGGCCTTCGTGTTTCTCCTCAATCAACAGGCTGACCAGGTCGACATAGGTGGTCAGGCCATCCATGTTCTTCGCCACCTCATCAGGCCTTGCGGCGACCACATGACTGCGCTGGCGGGTCAGCCATACAGGGTTGCTGGTACTGCTGCCAGATTCCAGCCAAAGCGGCGCGCTGCGCTGGGCTTGCTTCGCCAGCTTCAGCGTGAGCCGGTCACCTTGACGCTCGATATCCGCCGTTGGCAGCCGCACACCGCCCAGCCATACCTTTGGCACATCTGCCCCGAGCCCCTCGGCACGCAGGCACCATTGCTGCTGGTTATCGTCGAACAAGTCGCCGCACCGCTGCAGCTGCTTGATGCGCAGCGTGTCCGCTGCAGCCTGTGCACCAAGGCTGCAAAGCCATAACAGCAGGATCAGACTACCCTTCATGTAATCACCCCACGCGTTCCCTGTGAGTGCGACTGACGGCGCAGCTTAAAGGTTCATCTGCCCACCCCGGAGCGTGATCCAGATCCAGCAGGACATCCGCAAATTTGCCATCATGTTGATTCCACCTGCGGAGATCATGGACATGCCGCTACGCCCCTTTTTCGCCTCCCTGCTGCTCGTTGCCAGCCTCGCCGCCCAGGCGGCCACCGAGGTGGTGCCGCTGCAGCACCGCGCCAGCGCCGAACTGCTGCCTGCCGCACAGGCATTCATTGGTAAGGACGGCACGGTCAGCGCTTTCGAAAACAAGCTGATCGTCAACGCCAGCCCCGAGCGCATCAGCGACCTGCGCACTTTGCTGCAGCAACTGGACACCGCTCCCAAACGCCTGCTGATCAGCGTTGACAACAACGACAGCAACTTCCAGGACAACCGCGGTAACGCACGCGTCATCCACTACGGCACCAGCAACCGTGACGGCGGCATGCAGCAGGTTCAGGCCAGCGAAGGCCAGCCTGCACTCATTCAGGTTGGCCAGAGCATCCCGATTACCAGCACCAGCACCGACGGTTATGGGCGCATCCAGAGCAACACCGAATACCGCAATGTGACCCAGGGCTTTTATGTCACGCCCAGTTTGAGCGGTGACACGGTTCGTCTGCAAATCAGCACTAATAATGACCGCATCAGCCAGGAACGTGCAGATGTAGTGAAAGTGCAAAGCACCGACACGACCGTGACCGGCAAGCTCGGCGAGTGGATCACCCTGGCAGGCTACAACCAGCAGAGCCAAGCCGAGCGCAGCGCGTCAAGCCGCAGTTACAGCACCCAGCGCGGTGAAAACATGACTTTGCGGGTGAAAGTCGACCTTCTGGACTGATCCCAGGCAATTCAAGGCCTCGACCAAAGGCCTTGAAACTGACTGACAAGTCGCATTAGACCAAAGATGTAGTAAGTGAAAAAATCCACTACAAAACATTTGACAGGGTCTTTTTCCCAAGGGCATGATGGCCTCGCTCCCGCTAATCAGGGGCCCTGGCAAGGGCCTTCGAGGCGTGCTCCTCCCACCCCCGGAGGCGCCTCGTGTCTATACGGCCCACAAGGCGGTTCGACGGGATTGCGACTGCAACGAAGAAGTTGTCCCGAGGGACGGAAGCGCATCACCGCAGTACTGGCAATCGCGTAGCACCGCAGCAAGGCAACCACGAGCCGACCTGCCGGAGCACACCTTCGCCCGGCCTGCCCACCCTTCCCCCTTCGAGCCTTCGCGTTCGCCGCCGCACTCCTGCGAACAGGACAGCCGCCAAGCGCCCTGATCTGCACCCGAGCATCAGCACAATTAACCCAAGATCGATGCGACGAGGTTTATTTCCATGGCACTGACACGCGAACAGCAAATTGCAGCCCTCGAGAAAGACTGGGCCGAGAACCCGCGCTGGAAAGGCGTGACCCGTACCTACACCGCCGCTGATGTCGTTCGCCTGCGTGGCTCCCTGCAGCCAGAGCACACCCTGGCCCGCCAGGGTGCAGAAAAACTGTGGAAGCTGGTCACCCAAGGTGCCCACCCGTCCTTCCGCCCAGACAAAGATTTCGTCAACTGCATGGGCGCCCTGACCGGTGGCCAGGCAGTGCAACAGGTCAAGGCCGGCATCCAGGCCATTTACCTGTCCGGCTGGCAGGTTGCCGCCGACAACAACTCGGCCGAGTCGATGTACCCTGACCAGTCGCTGTACCCGGTTGACTCGGTACCGACCGTGGTCAAGCGCATCAACAACTCGTTCCGCCGCGCCGACCAGATCCAGTGGAAAGCCGGCAAGAACCCGGGCGACGAAGGCTACATCGACTACTTCGCCCCAATCGTGGCTGACGCCGAAGCCGGTTTCGGTGGCGTGTTGAACGCCTATGAGCTGATGAAGAACATGATCGAAGCAGGCGCCGCCGGCGTGCACTTCGAAGACCAGCTGGCCTCGGTCAAAAAATGCGGCCACATGGGCGGCAAGGTACTGGTACCGACGCAGGAAGCCGTACAGAAGCTGGTGGCCGCGCGCCTGGCAGCTGACGTTTCCGGCGTGCCGACTATCATTCTGGCCCGTACAGACGCCAACGCCGCTGACCTGCTGACCAGCGACTGCGACCCGTACGATCAGCCGTTCGTGATTGGCGAGCGTACCCGTGAGGGCTTCTACAAGGTCCGCGCCGGCCTCGACCAGGCCATCTCTCGCGGCCTGGCTTATGCGCCATATGCCGACCTGATCTGGTGCGAAACCGCCAAGCCAGACCTGGACGAAGCCCGTCGCTTCGCCGAGGCCATCAAGAAGGAGTACCCGGACCAGATCCTGTCGTACAACTGCTCGCCGTCCTTCAACTGGAAGAAGAACCTGGACGACGCCACCATCGCCAAGTTCCAGCGCGAACTGTCGGCCATGGGCTACAAGCACCAGTTCATCACCCTGGCGGGTATCCACAACATGTGGCACGGCATGTTCAACCTGGCGCACGACTACGCCCGCAACGACATGACCGCCTACGTGAAGCTGCAAGAGCAGGAATTCGCTGACGCCAGCAAAGGCTACACCTTCGTGGCGCACCAGCAAGAAGTGGGCACTGGCTACTTCGACGACATGACCACTGTGATTCAGGGTGGCGCATCGTCGGTGACTGCCCTGACCGGCTCGACCGAGGAAGAGCAGTTCCACTGATGGTGGGTTGCCACTGAAGAAAGGCCCAGAGCTGCGGAAGCCCTGGGCCTTTCTTTTTGTCGATACCAGACCGACCAGAAATGCACGAAACCTGTAGGGGCGGCCCCGTGTCGCGAAAGGGCTGCGGTATGTCAGTGCTTCATGCCCAGCTCTGCATCATCCTCAGCGCCTTGGCCATTGCACTCAGGTAGTGAGCAGCCCAGATCATCATGGGCTTCTCCTCCTTCAGGCCAGTGATGGTCAGTTCACGGACATAGCCCATCAATTCCGAAGATTGCTCGCGGGCGTCCCGACAGGGGATGCCGGGTTCGATGCGGAACAGTGGATGGGTGCCGTTTTCGCCTTGATAGAAAGTGGTCTGGCCGACGGTGAATTGGGTGTCTTCTGTTGTCTTTGTTCAATTCCCTGAAAATTCTCTAATGCCTGGGCCGGCCCCTTCGCGGGCACGCCCGCTCCCACAGGTACTGTGCAAGCCTTGCAGCCTGTGGTGATCCTG
>NZ_JBNRIK010000009.1:165999-206191 GCF_053557975.1 Pseudomonas sp. XP2 | reverse complement strand
CTACAGGGACCGTGTCAGCCGGAAGATGACGCGGCCCCTGTGGGAGCGGCCTTGTGCCGCGATGGGCCGCAAAGCGGCCCCAGAATCTCACCCCTCCTGCTGCTCTTCGCGCCGATACGCCCACTGATACAAAGCCGGCAGCACCAGCAATGTCAGTGCAGTAGAAGACAGGATCCCGCCAATCACCACCGTCGCCAACGGCCGCTGCACCTCAGCCCCGGTCCCCGTAGCCAGGGCCATCGGAATGAACCCCAGCGAAGCCACCAGCGCGGTCATCAGCACCGGGCGCAACCGCGTCAACGCGCCCTCTTCAACCGCCGCCCGCAATGGCCGCCCCTCTTCGCGCAGGGCACGGATAAAGGCGATCATCACCAGCCCGTTGAGCACCGCCACTCCCGACAGGGCAATGAACCCTACGCCAGCTGAAATGGACAACGGGATGTCCCGCAACCACAGCGCCAGCACCCCGCCGGTCAGGGCAAACGGAATGCCGGTGAACACCAGCAAGCCATCCCTGAGGTTGTTGAACATCATCAGCAGCAGCGCCATGACCAGTAGCAAAGCCACCGGCACCACCACCTGCAGGCGCTCGGTTGCCGATTGCAACTGTTCGAACTGGCCCCCCCAGCGCGTCCAGTAACCCGGCGGAATCTGCACCTGCCGGATCAGGGCCTGTTCGGCATCCGCCACAAACGAGCCCAGGTCACGCCCACGTACGTTGGCACTGACCACCACCACCCGCTTGCCATCCTCGCGGCTGACCTGGTTAGGCCCCAGTTGCAGGTTCAAACTGGCCACTTGGGACAGCGGGATGAAGCCGATTTGCGCAGCGCCCGCAGCGGCACTGGCCGGTACCGGAATCAGCAGGCTGGACAGCCCGTCCACATCGGTGCGCAAGGTTTCGGGCAGGCGCACCACCATGTCGAAGCGCCGGTCGCCTTCATACAGCGTGCCTGCCGTGCGGCCACCCACAGCAATTGCGATGGCGTCCTGCACGTCACCCACGTTCAGGCCATGGCGGGCCGCCTTGTCGCGGTCGATGTCGATGGTCAGCACCGGCAGGCCGGTGGTCTGCTCGACCTTCACCTCGGACGCACCCGCTACCCCCTGCAGGCTGCTGGCGATCTGTGTGGCGGTGCGGTTGAGCACATCCATGTCATCACCGAACAACTTCACCGCCACATCGCTGCGCACCCCGGAAATCAGCTCGTTGAAACGCAACTGGATCGGCTGCGACAGCTCGTAGTTGCTGCCCGGTACGCTGGCGGCAGCACGTTGTACCTCGGCGATCAGTTCGTCACGCGGCTTGCCAGGGTCTACCCACTGCTCGCGCGGGCGCAACATCACATAGGCGTCGGAGATGTTCGGTGGCATCGGGTCGGAGGCGATCTCGGCGGTACCGGTACGGGCGAACACCCGCTCCACTTCCGGCACCTGGGCGATGATCGCCTGCTCCAGGCGCTGCTGCATGTCTACCGACTGCGACAGGCTGGTGCCCGGCACACGCAGGGCCTGCAAGGCAAAGTCGCCTTCGCTGAGGCTGGGGATGAACTCGCTGCCCATGCGGCTGGCCATGACCCCGGACAGCACCACCAGAGTGGCCGCGACGGCAAACGCCAACTTGCGTCGCCCCAGCACCCAGGCCAGCACCGGGGCATAGCGCTGACGCGCCGTGCGCATCACCAGGCCTTCCTCTTCCTTGACCTTGCCGGTGACGAACAGGGCGATGGCTGCCGGCACGAACGTTACCGACAGGATCATGGCGCCGAGCAGGGCCATGACCACGGTAAAGGCCATGGGGTGGAACATCTTGCCCTCGACCCCGGTCAGGGCAAAGATCGGCAGGTACACCACCATGATGATCAACTGCCCGTAGATCAGTGGCCGGCGCGCCTCACGGGCGGCAGCGAACACTTCATGGAAGCGCTCGCTGCGCGTCAGCATGCGGCCATGGCGTTGCTGGGCATGGGCCAGGCGGCGGATGGCGTTTTCCACGATCACGACTGCGCCGTCGACGATGATGCCGAAGTCCAGTGCCCCCAGGCTCATCAGGTTGGCGCTGACCTTGTTGCTGAACATGCCAGTGAAGGTGAACAGCATCGACAGCGGAATGACCATGGCGGTGATCAGTGCGGCGCGGATGTTGCCCAGGAACAGGAACAGCACAGCGATGACCAGAATGGCGCCTTCGACCAGGTTCTTCTTCACCGTGGCGATGGCTTTTTCCACCAGGTTTGTGCGGTCGTACACGGTCACAGCCACCACACCCTTGGGCAGGTTGCGGTTGATCTCGACCAGTTTGGCGGCAACGGCCTGGGATACCGTGCGGCTGTTCTCTCCAATCAGCATGAACACCGTACCCAGCACCACTTCCCGGCCGTTTTCGGTGGCTGCACCCGAGCGCAGTTCTAGGCCCAGGCCAACCTCGGCAACATGGCTGACGCGGATCGGCGTGCCATCGACGCTGGCGATGACGATGTTGGCGATGTCTTCGGCCGAGGCCACCTGGCCCGGTGCCCGGATCAGCAACTGCTCGCCATTGCGCTCGATGTAACCGGCGCCAACGTTGGCATTGTTGCGCTCCAAGGCCGCGATCAGGTCGTTGAGGGTGAGCTTGTAGGCTGCCAGCCGCTTGGGCTCCGGTGCAATCAGGTACTGCTTGGCATGGCCGCCGATACTGTTTACCTCGGCCACCCCCGGCACATTGCGCAGCTGCGGCTTGATGATCCAGTCCTGGATCACCCGCAGGTCTGTCGGGGTGTACGGGGTGCCATCCTCTTTGAGAGCGCCCTGTTCGGCCTCCACGGTCCACAGGAAGATTTCACCCAACCCGGTGGAAATCGGCCCCATGCCCGCTTCCATCCCTTCGGGCAGTTGCTCGCGGGCCACTTGCAGGCGCTCGTTGACCAGCTGACGGGCGAAGAACAGGTCGGTGCCATCATCGAAAATCACCGTGACCTGCGACAGGCCCGAACGCGACAGCGAGCGGGTTTGCTTCAACCCAGGCAGGCCGGCCATGGCGGTCTCGATGGAGAAGGTGATGCGCTGCTCGGTCTCCAGCGGCGAGTAACCGGGTGCAGCGGTATTGATCTGTACCTGGACGTTGGTAATGTCCGGTACAGCGTCGATCGGCAGTTTCTGGTAGCTGTGGATACCCACCGCGGCCATCAGGACCACGGCCAGCATCACCACCAGGCGCTGCTCGATGGCAAATTGGATCAGGCGTTCGAACATGCAGGTGTCCCCGTGATCAATGGCTATGCTCGGCCGAGCCCTTGCCCAGTTCCGACTTGAGGACAAAGCTGCCGGCGGCGGCTACCTGGGTGCCGGCGGCCAGGCCGCTGATAATTTCCACCTGGCCGGCGTCGCGGCGGCCGGCCTTTACCGGGCGGGCCTCGAAGCCTTCCTCGGTGCGGGCAAACACAACGGTCTGTTCTTCCCAGGTTTGCAGGGCGCTTTCCGGCACCACCACGGCGGCATTGAAGCGCTCGACGCTGACCGCGATATTGACGAACAGCCCGGGGCGCCATGCGCCGTTGGGGTTTGCCAGGGTGGCGCGGACCGTGGCGGCGCGGTTCTGCTCGCCGAGCAGGCTGCCGACATAGTTGACCTTGCCCTCAACCTGGGCGCCCAGGTCTGGTGCGCTGACCGTGACATTGCGGCCGGTCACCACCTTGTCCAGATCACGCGGCGCCACGGCGAAGGTGGCCCAGACCCGGCTCAGGTCAGACAAGGTGAAGGCGTTGCTGGTCGCGTCGACCACCTCGCCCACGCTCAGATGCTTTTCCACCACCACCGCATCGAATGGCGCGCGCAATTCATAGCGGTTGCCAGCGCCCGCCGGCCCTACTGCGGCGACCTTTTGCCGGGCGTTGGCCAAGGCGATTTCGGCCTCCTGTAACACCTGCCGCGCTTGCAGGTAATCTTGCTCGGCACTGATACGCTCCTGCCATAACTGCTGTTCGCGCTGGAAGGTCAGGCGCGCCAGCTCCAGACGGCGCTGGGCTGCCTGCTGCTCGCTGCGCAGGTCAGAAATCTGCTGGCTGGCAATCACCGCCAATACCTGGCCGCGCTTGACCGCCTGGCCCAGTTCGGCTTGCACCGCCTCCACCACACCGGGTACACGCGGCACCACGTGGGCAGTGCGGTCCTCGTCGAAGCGGATTTCCCCCGGGAAGCTGAAGGCGGTACCCAACTCACGAGGGCCGGCGGCAGCCAACTGCACACCGGCCGCCTCGATCTGGGCGATGGACAGGTGCAATTGGCCCTCTTCTTCGCCGTGCCCTTCCTCTGCATGGCCTTCATTGGCCTTCTCGGCACCATGGCCGTGGCTGTCCTCGCCATGGTCGTCGTGGCGGGCCTGGGCATTCGACGCCTGGCCCAGGTTGCCGGTCCAGGCCAGGCCACCCAGGCCGAGCGCGGCCATGGCGGCCACCAGAAGGGCTATCTTGCGTGGGTTAGTCATGCTTGCTCCTGCTGTTCAAGGGGGTGCTCAGGTCATCGAGGTCGCCATAAATCCGCTCGACCTGCGCCCGTGCGTCGGTCGCCGAAGCCAGCGCCTCGAGGTACAACCCGCGGGCCTCGATCAGCGTGCGCTGAGCGTCGAGTACATCGAGGAACGCGAACTTGCCCATTTCGAAACCACGGGTGGCGGTGTCCACGGCCTGCTGCGCCGAAGGCAGGATGGTGCGGTCGTAGGCGTCCACCTCCTGCATCGCCGTGTGCCACTGGCTGACTGCGCTGCGGGTTTCACTGCGCAGGCGCAGCTCCACGGCGTTACGCAGGTCACGCGCCTGGTCGGCACGGCGTGCAGCCGCCAGCACGTTGCCCTGGTTGCGGTCGAACAGCGGCAATGGCATGGACAGGCCCACCACATTCACCCGCTCGCGGTTCTCGCGGCTGTACTGGCTACCGAGGCTGACAGTGAGGTTGGGAATACGCTGAGCCTTTTCCGACCCCAGGGACGCTTCGCCGCGCTCGACCTGTGCAGCAGCCAGACGCCATTCGGCGGTGTGTTCGACCCGGTCGAGCAAGGCATCGGCGCTGGGCGCGACGCCAGGCGAAAGGTTGGCAGCCTGCAACTGATCGAAGCTTGCCAAGGGGCTACCGGTCAGGCGTGCCAGCGCCTGATAAGCCACGCCGCGCTGGGTCTGCGCGCGTCGTACTTCAGCCTGGGCCTGGGCCAGTTGCACCTGGGCGCGGGTGGCCTCCACGGGGGATGACTGGCCAGCGGTCACCCGCCCCTGTACCACGCGCAGCCCGCGCTCGGTCAATGCCTGCGACTGCTGCGCCAGTTCCAGTGCTGTCTGCGCGCGCAAGGCGGCGTGGAAGGCCTGCACCACATCGGCACGCAGGCCATTGCGCTGGCGCTCCAGGCCAAGCTGGGCAATGGCCTGGCCGGTGCCAGCCACAGCAATACGTGCGCCGCGCTTGCCGCCCAGTTCCAACGGCTGGCTGAGGGTGACGGTGGTGGTGCTGGTATCGCGGCGGGTGTCCTCGACCTCCCAGGCGAGCTCTGGGTTGGGGATCAACCCGGCCTGGCGCCGCTCGCCGTCGGCAATGCCGATTTCCCGGCCGGCTGCGGCCAGCTCTGGGTTTTGAGCAAAGGCGGCGGCAAGCGCCTGGGGCAGGCTCAGGCTCTGACTGGCCTGGGCACTGGCGACACTGGCCAGCAACAGGCAGAGCAAAGCGGTCTTGCGGGGGATGGGCACGAACAAATCCTCGTCGACGCGTTTAGGCGAAGGACTGTAGGAAGCCGTGCTTATCGGGGCGGTGGCAGGAAAATTACAATTTTGTAATGCAGGCGCAGAAAGCCAAATCCCCCGTAGGCGGGGGCCTGCACACCTCAATAGTTCGATAATCGCCCACTTTCCCGGTGCGGCGTTTTAGTCCAATTGACTAAACTAACCAGGCGGTACAAAACTAGGTGCATCCAACAACAACAAAGCGATGCTCGTCATGAACCCCCTTATTCTCGTGCTCAACGGCCCTAACCTGAACATGCTGGGTACCCGCGAGCCTGCTCAATATGGCCACGAAACCCTGGCTGACCTGGCCCAAAGCTGTGCCGACACTGCCCATGGCCATGGCCTGGAAATCGAATTCCGCCAAACAAACCACGAAGGTGAACTGATCGACTGGATCCACGCCGCCCGCGGCCGCTGCGCCGGTATCGTGATCAACCCCGGCGCCTGGACCCACACCTCGGTGGCCATCCGCGACGCCTTGGTGGCCAGTGAACTGCCGGTCATCGAAGTACACCTGTCGAACGTGCACAAGCGCGAGCCGTTCCGCCATCTGTCATTTGTATCGTCCATCGCCGTCGGGGTGATTTGCGGGCTGGGCAGCCATGGCTACCGCATGGCCCTCAGCCACTTCGCCGAAATGTTCCAGGAGCGCACGGCATGAGCCAGCACGCCATCCTTGCCGGCTTGATCGGCCGCGGCATCCAGCTGTCGCGCACCCCTGCCCTGCACGAACACGAAGGTGACGCCCAGGCCCTGCGCTACCTGTATCGGCTGATTGATGCCGACCAGTTGCAACTGGAGGACAGCGCCCTGCCCGGGCTGCTCGACGCCGCGCAGCACACAGGCTTTACCGGGCTTAACATCACCTACCCGTTCAAGCAGTCGATCCTGCCGCTGCTCGACGAACTGTCGGATGAAGCCCGTGGCATCGGCGCGGTGAATACCGTGGTGCTCAAGGACGGCAAGCGCGTCGGCCATAACACAGACTGCCTGGGTTTTGCCGAAGGCTTGCGCCGCGGCCTGCCTGATGTGGCCCGGCGCCAGGTGGTGCAGATGGGTGCCGGTGGCGCCGGGTCGGCCGTGGCCCACGCCCTGCTGATTGAAGGGGTCGAGCAACTGGTGCTGTTCGAAGTGGATGCGGCCCGCGCGCAAGCGCTGGTAGACAACCTGAATGAGCATTTCGGCACGGGCCGCGCAGTACTCGGCACCGACCTGGCCGCGGCGCTGGCCGAGGCAGACGGGCTGGTCAATACCACGCCGGTGGGCATGGCCAAGCTACCGGGCACACCGCTACCGGTCGAGCTGCTGCATGCGGGCCTGTGGGTGGCGGAAATCATCTACTTCCCGCTGGAAACAGAACTTCTGCGCGCGGCTCGGGCACTGGGTTGCCGCACGCTGGATGGCAGCAATATGGCGGTGTTCCAGGCGGTAAAGGCGTTCGAGCTGTTCAGCGGGCGCCAGGCGGATGCGGCGCGGATGCAGGCGCACTTTGCCAGTTTCACCTGATAGGCAAGTGTTGGCTTCTTCGCGGGCACGCCCGCACCCACAGAGAGTGCGCATACTTCGCTGATTGCACTGTCGTTGTAGGAGCGGGCATGCCGGCGAAGAGGCCGGCACAGCCTAATCACCTTTCTCATACAGCAGTGCCTGTATCAGCTGTTCCTGCCCGCCATAATCGCCCTCGCCAAAGTGCACATGGCGCACCTGTCCTTTACGGTCGACAAAGTAATGGGCCGGCCAGAACTGGTTGCCCCAGGCATTCCACACCTTGTAGTCATTATCCACCGCCACCGGGTAACCGATACCCAGCCCGGCCACCTTGTTTCGCAGGGTGCCCAGGTCATGTTCGTAGGCGTACTCCGGCGTATGCACGCCCACCACCACCAGCCCCTGATCGGCATAACGCCGCGCCCAGTCGTTCACATGAGGCAGGCTGCGCTGGCAGTTGATGCAGTCCCAGGTCCAGAAGTCCACCAGCACCACCTTGCCCTTAAGCGCCGGCCCATCCAGCGGGGTCGAGTTGAGCCACTGGCTGGCCCCCGACAGCGACGGCATGGCGCCGTAGCGGTCACGGGCCATCAGGTGCCCGGCCAACCCCAGCCCCGTCAGCGCCAGGGCTATGCCTCCCGCTTTCAGCATCAGGCGGCGATCAGTTGTCATGGCAACCGCCAGTGGCGTAGGTGCGGTACTGCACGCTCTGCTGTTGGCCCTTGGAGTCGAGGTAGTCCATGCGGGTGTTCACCAGGCCGCAGGCGTTGCTCTGCTCGTCCTGTACCGACAGCACTTTCTTCACATCCAGATGCTCACCGTAGCGGTACTGCATGGCGCCGGCAGCGCCCATGGGTGCGGTGGTGGCCTGGGCGGCAATGGCACCAAAGCTGAGTACGGCGAACAGGCTGGCGCTGGCGACAGTCTTGAAATTCATGGCATCTCTCCCGTGTAACGTTTGGCAGTGGGGCGTGTTGTTCCCCGGTCAAGAGCCATTTGACGCCTGCCAAGTATCCCGTCTGTGTCACTCAACGCCGGGATGTGCGTCCTTCTGTAGCTGCATTCCTGTCAGCGAAACCTCGTAGAATCCTGGAAAACCCTGCGCGAGCAGGTCGTTATAAAAAAGAAGGCGCCCACGAAGGGCGCCCCGGCTGTACAAACGGATACAATAGCTTCAAGTTTTTAGAAACTAACGTTTGTTGTCACTCGCCGGTTCAACTTTATCGTGACGACTGTACAACTCAGCCCTCGACGCACGCTCTGTAAGCGGCCCTCTGTTTTCACCCTTGCTGGAACGCTGAGTGGATTTATTGTCGCCCTCATCCGAGCAACTACCGCGTTGAACAGTTTGCTTGTCTTTCATAAAAACCTCGATAAAGCCACCTGCTTACAATGGCTCATCATCATTTTCTTCGAGAAGTGGAGCGCTGGTAAAAAGCATGGTTTGTCATGCGATCTATCAGCGCAGGGCTAGTGCAGCCAAGCGCGTCTCCACGGGGTATCCGGGCCGTCAGAATGGCGGCTGAATTTCGGTGCGTTCGAGGCCAAAAGCTTGTCTGCAGGCTCTGGCCCGGCCTCGGCAACAGGTTCAGGATCGATGTAATTATTCCGATCATCAGTTGTAGGCTGAACAAGACGATCATTGCCCAACCCTTGGCGATCCTGATCTATTTCCGGATCACTCTCCGATGAGCCCTGCCCTGCCTGGTTTTTACCGTACATAAGCACCTCTCATAAGCCCAGATAATCTGAGCTTAATGAGTATGCGCCCTGCCTGAAAATAAAAGACAGGTATCAGACCACTGGACACAATCTATTTATGAGCATAAATAACAACGACCTTCTTTACGTACAGTGCCTGTATTAAACCTTCCTCACGGTCCTACCTCGTCTGCCTGTCGGGTATCGCCAGGCGCTCGAGAGGCCTTCAACAAGAGTGTAAAACTGCCTGTGAGTTGATGACGAAGCGCTTTGGGCATGATGAAAGCGAAATGCACGAGCCATGAGCCGTCCCCCAGCAGAAAGCTCTCCCGCCGGTAGTGGGCCACTTGTTGCTCAGAAATACCTATGCAAACGGCGATTACACAATCGCTCGGCTCTTCGCTCACGGGCGTGCCCCTTCAAGAATGGGTATTGAAGCGCCTGAAGGGTGGTGGGTTCAGGCGCAAAGGCAGGCCATCAAGGCTTGGCTGCACGCTCCTTGTGCCACTGGACTTTAGCTACGCCATAAGGGGAACCGGTGACACCGATGGCTACGTGCTGGATCTGGCCGCCACGCTGGAGAAACGTCTCGATTTGCTCGCAGAGGCGTTCGTGGGCTCTTTGGGGCGTTCCGGGGTGTGTCTGGTACATGCAGGCTACTCGGTGATGAGCCACTGAAATACAGTTACCCGAAACGACATTGTACGCTTTGTTCTGCAACCAGGCTCCGAGCCGGAGCAGAACCCGGCTTTTATCGGCCAAGCGGTCAACTCCCAGTGCTGTGCTGCTTTGACCCGAGCCGCTTCACCCGCCCCCGCTACAGTTCTATACACCTGCCAGATACACTGCAATACAAACCCCCGCAGGCAAGCGCAAAAGGGCCGGGTACACTGCGCCAAACCCACTCGAACAGGAACGCTGCGCATGGAACACGTCGATCACATCCTGATCGTCGACGACGACCGCGAGATCCGCGAACTGGTCGGCAACTACCTTAAGAAGAACGGCCTGCGCACCAGCATCGTCGCCGACGGCAGGCAGATGCGGGCCTTCCTTGGAGCCAGCAGCGTCGACCTGATCGTTCTCGACATCATGATGCCCGGCGACGATGGCCTGCTGCTGTGCCGCGAACTGCGCGCCGGCAAACACCGCAATACGCCCGTGTTGATGCTGACGGCCCGCAACGATGAAACCGACCGCATCATCGGCCTTGAAATGGGCGCCGACGATTACCTGACCAAGCCGTTTTCTGCCCGCGAACTGCTTGCCCGTATCAATGCCGTGCTGCGCCGCACGCGCATGCTGCCACCCAACCTCACCATCAGCGAAAGCAGCCGCCTGCTGCGCTTCGGCCAATGGCGGCTGGACACCACCGCCCGCCACCTGCTCGACAACGAAGGCACCCTGGTGGCCCTGAGTGGCGCCGAGTACCGCCTGTTGCGGGTGTTTCTGGACCACCCACAGCGGGTGCTCAGCCGCGAACAACTGCTCAACCTGACCCAGGGCCGCGAAGCCGACCTCTTCGACCGCTCCATCGACCTGCTGGTCAGCCGCCTGCGCCAGCGCCTGGGCGACGACGCCCGCGAACCCAGCTGCATCAAAACCGTGCGCAGCGAAGGCTATGTGTTCTCGCTGCCGGTGCAACTGCTCGAGTCGCCGTCATGAAGTGGCCTCGTACCTTGGCCTCGCGCCTGGGGCTGATCTTCTTGACCGGCCTGGTCCTGGCCTACGGCTTGTCGTTTGGGCTGCAGGCCTACGAGCGCTACATCAGCAGCCGCTCGATGATGCTCAGCAACCTGGAACAGGACGTGGCCACGTCAGTGGCCATCCTCGACCGCCTGCCTGCAGCCGAACGTGCGGCCTGGCTGCCGCGCCTGGAACGGCATACCTACCGCTACCGTCTCGACCAAGGCCTGGCCGGCGAGGCGATGCCCGGCAGCGACCCGCCCATGGCCGCCGAGTCGATCGTCAAGGCCATCGGCAGCGACTACCGCCTGACCTTCCAGGACATCCCAGGCCCGAATGCCCACTTCCAGGCCCACCTGAGCCTTGCCGACGGCGCGCCGCTGACCATCGACGTCACCCCATCGGCGGTCCCGGTGGCCCGCTGGCTGCCCATGGTGCTGCTGATCCAGCTGGCAGTCTTGTTGCTGTGCACCTGGTTGGCCGTGCACCTGGCCATTGGCCCTTTGACTCGCCTGGCCCGCGCCGTGGACAACCTCGATCCGGACAAACCCGGCGTACAGCTGGATGAAAGCGGCCCGCGCGAGGTGCGCTACGCCGCGGCGGCCTTCAACGCCCTGCAGGCGCGTATCAGCGCCCACCTGAAGGAACGCATGCAGCTGCTGGCGGCCATCTCTCACGACCTGCAAACACCGATCACACGCATGAAGCTGCGTGTCGAAGTGATGGACGACGGGGTCGAAAAGGACAAATTGTGGAGCGACCTGGGCGAGATGGAGCACTTGGTGCGCGAAGGCGTAGCATACGCCCGCAGCATGGATACCAGCACTGAAGCCGCGTGCAGAATTGACCTTGATGCCTTCCTCGACAGCCTGGTGTTCGACTATCAGGACAGTGGTGCCCAGGTGCAGCGTAACGGCAGCACGCGCAGCCTGCTGGAAACCCGCCCGCACGCCCTGCGCCGAGTGCTGGTGAACCTTGTGGACAACGCCCTCAAGTTTGCCGGCGCTGCCGAGCTGGAGGTGTGCCGCGAGGGCGGCATGACCGTGATCCGCGTGCTCGACGATGGGCCTGGAATACCCGCTGACGAGCTGGACGAAGTGCTCAAGCCATTCTACAGAGTGGAGAGCTCACGCAATCGCAGCACCGGCGGCACCGGGCTGGGGCTGGCCATTGCCCACCAGCTGATCCAGGCCATGGGTGGTCGGCTGATCCTGAGCAACCGCGACAGTGGCGGGCTGTGCGCGCGAATCGAGCTCAACTGAAAGCCGAGCCCCCACCTGCAATTCGGCACACAACCCCAGCACCGTCGATACACTGCTGCCCCCCCACCGCTACACACGCCCGGTCGCACGGCCAGCCAATGCAGGTGTTCAGTCTTCCAGCGGCTTTGGCGGCGCAGCCGGCTTGGCTGGCTTGGCTGGCTTGCTGTCCTTGGCCTTGGCCTTGGTTTCCGGTGCCGCCGCTACCGGTTCAGGTGCAGCCACGGCCTTTTCGCTTGCGGGCAGTTCATCCACCGCCTTGAGGATCACCTGCGGGTCGATGGCCTCGCCTGAGTCGTCGTCCTTGAGCATGTGCCGCTCACCGTCCTTGCCCACCAGGATCACCTTGGTGCCCTTGCTCGCGCCCAGCTTCAGCTCACGAATCAGGGCCATGGTGGTCTGTTGTTCGAGGTTCTTGTCCTCGCGCTTGCCCATCATGTTGGCGACGCTGTACAGCACCAGGTTGCGCTCCTTGAAGGCCGCCTGGGTGGCCGGGTCCTCCAGAGCCTTGTTCAATCCGCGCAAGGTTGGGTCTGCGCTGCTAGGCGCAATGACCACCAAGGGCCTGGCCTTGCCCACTTCCTTGGCCAGCGGTGCGTCACTGTCAGCCGCCAGCAGCGGGCCGGTGACAGCGAGCAAAGTAGCGAGGGTCAGTGACCGGACGAGCATGCGTATCTCCTTATTCTCTCGATAAACCAAAGACTACAGATCATGGAGAAAGATCCGACGCGGGAGACTAAACCAGCAGCCCCAGACGTGCTCGGCACAAAGGTAACTTCCGATTTCCATAACCGGCCGGCAACATCTGCGCAAACATCACCGCCACTCAGAGCATAGCGCAAAGCCACTGGCGCAACGCCCACCTGCCCGAGGTCTGAACCGCTACTGGAGAAGACGCGGCGAATGCATGTCCAGCGCTTCCAGCGTCAACTGCAGCAATACTGCGTGCTCCCGTTGCTGATTGCTGATCTGCAACCGTGCGATTTCCTCCTCCCGGCCACCCAGGGCCATCAGCCGCTCCAGTTCGTCGTGCATGTGATGCGGCACTTGCAGGCGAACGGGGAAGCGCTTGCGCAGGTAATCCTGCCAGAACCACTGACGTGACAGATAATGTGCAACGCCTTCCCGGGTCTGTGCCGCCAGGACCATGTCCCGGGCCACACGAATATCCTGCTTGCTTAGCGCAGCAATACCTGGATAGAGCATTTCGTCTGGCTGGCCAGGCAAATCCAAAGCCCTGCGCAAGGCGATCCGGTATGCCAAGGCGAATTCGATCGACTCATTGCCCGCCCCCTGCCGTTGGGCGTGTTCTGCGGCAATCTGATCGAGCAACGCCAACCGCCACAACCGACCACCGAGACAGAGCAAGGCCCGCTCAGGCTGCTGGGCAACCCCGCCGCGTTGCGCCCGCCATATCATCATCCGCAGTTCCAGATCAGCGAAGCGGGCCGTGGCGTTATCCTGGCAGTCGGTCGCCGCGGCGTGTTCGAACACTTCACGCTTGAGTGCATCATCCTCGTTCATCGCCTGGAACATGTCGAACACACGGGATGCGAGCGCGCACGCGGTCGAAGAGAACTTGAATGCTCCCGAGGCCGTGAGCACCGACAGGGTATTGAAGAAATCGGCCGATTGCTCGTCGGCTTCAAGATGGACCCACAGCATGGCCATTTCATCGCGACGTTCGGCTGCCGATACATCGAGAAAACGCAGCCGGTAGGGAACCCGGCTTGCCTCAAGCCAGTGCCAGGCCGAAAACCCTTCAGGCGTCGCCGCCAGCAGGTTGCCAGAAAGCCCGACTCTGCCTGCGCGCCATAGCTGCGACCGGTAAAAGCCATCGGGCAGTGCAGAGATACTGTTGTCACTCAGGTCAAGGGTTTGCAGGTCAGGCACCTCGAGCACCCCATAAGGCAACTCGGGCATTTGGGTGCCTGACAGGTGCAGCGCATGTAGCTCGGTCATTGCGAAAACGGAAAATGCCCTGCCCAGAGGGTTGTCCGAAAGGTTCAGGTATACCAGCGAACGACAAGCCGCAAGAATCAGTGCCTGGCTTTCGTCAAGCACGATCTGGTTACCCGACAGATCGAGCACCTCCAGCCTTTGGGTAAGCATCATCGGCAAAGGCAAACGCCTGAGCCGACAATGGGTGACTTCCAGGTTGCGCAAGTTGGGAAATGCCCTCAGGAACTCATCCGGAATCCGCTCCAGGCGCATGGAGCGCAAGGCCAGGATTGAGACGTGCGGAAAAGTTATTTGCGCCGGCAGTACTGGCAGTTGTTGCAAGCGGCTGCGGGTCTGGGTCAGCATGAAGCGCCCCCTCTGCACAGCCGCACTGTCTTGAAGCTCGGGGACAAGCAAGCGCCAGCAGTCGGTCAAGCCCTTTCTGAACTCACGCCGGGCGGCCAGCTCAGGTGTCGGAAAGGCATTGCGTACCCATCTGTTCAGGTGGGTGTTGAGCAGTGCGAATTGCTGTTCCAGCGTACGCAACCTGGCTTGCGCGTTGTCTTGCGCCAGCCAGCGGCCGATCTGCTCATCACTGAAGGCCGGGTACAGGTCTCGAAGCCGTGCCTGAGACGCCCTCGGTCTGGACAGTCCCAGCGCGGCCCATAACCGGCCGCCAGCAAGGGGGTAGCCAATCCGGCCATCATCAAGCCTTTGCGGCGCGAAAAACGAGCCGCTTGGCCGCTCCAGCCTAAGCAGACTTACCACCGCCTGCCTTTGACCGGTTGCAACATTCGCCAGCGCCTGGCGCAGTGCGGGCACGAAAGCATGGCCTTGGCCGATGGCCGCCTGAGACGGGTGGTCATAGGCTGCAGCCAGGGTCTCGAACAGCTCGCCCGCCTGACTGACAGAAGGCCGCGCAGGATCGCGCAAGCGAAACACCCCATGCTGGTGAAGCAGGTCGAATGTTTGCCCCGTTCCCTCGATCGTCAGCAACGGCTCGCTGGCATCCCCGTCAAACAATCTCCACCCAGGCCCCTGCGCACCCCGCACGTGGCCCAACAGATTCAGCACCACCCGCGCCAGGTCGAGGTTTTGCGGTGTATCAATGCTCAGCGCCTCATACACGCGCGCGATTCGGATCCGCGCAACCTGCAACCTTGCCGCCTCGGCCATGAACAAGGGCACGCGGCCGGTCTCGCGAAGCTGCTGCAGGTCATCCTCGCTGGCATCGCGCAGCACCTCATCTGCCGCCAAGCGGTGCAGGCTGGCAAAATCCCGGCGTAGCGAGCGACCCGTCGGCGTGTCGGGATTCTGCTCTTCGTACAATTCCTGGAACAGCTCTCGCCGCCCTGCCCAAGCCACATCAGCCAGTGCTGCACCCTGCATGCCGGCGGCCTGAGAAAGATTAATCACCCGCTCCAGCAACTGCGCATCAGCGGTGGCCACGCCTTCACGCAACTGATTGACCAACGTGCGGATGCGGCCGGCGAGGAGCACGCGGTAAACGGTGTCCACCAGCACGGCTTCTGGCGCCCGGCCATACACATGCCATGCCCGCAAGTGCTGGTCGTCAAGGCCATGGATGGCCAGCGACTGATCGATCTGCGCGTCATCGAGATCGCTCAATGGCCTGCCCAGACGACGAAACAGCTGGCGTGTGTCATCCCACTCGGCGGGCTGCTCGCACCACAGCCGCCACGCGCCGGCACCGTTGTGACGCAGCGGCGGTGCATACCCTTGATAAGGGAGCAGTTGCCACTGTTCATCGGCGTCGCGCCAACTCACCTCATACCAGTGCCCATCCATGCTGATCCAGCGACGCTCGCCCAGCTGGTGAACCCCCTCCGTGTCCAGCACTGCCGCGTCCGGCGGGGCTTCGCCGCGATAGGGCACTAGGTCTGCGTTCCACAGTTTTTCTTCACCGCTGGCCAACTGCGCCGGCACCAGCTTGTCCACCTCGATGCAGGCGCGACGCACCGTGGCGACCACGGCGACGGTTGCCCCGACAGCCAGCAGGCCTTTGCCTACATTCAGCAGGTGCGCCAGCGCCGCATTGCGCTCGTTGTCCTGCCAGTCCCCGACAGCCTGAAACGTCTGCTCAAGCAGCTCCCAGGCCATCACCCCCAGCAACACCGCGCCAATGCCGGGCACGAAGTACCCTGCGATCCCCGCCAGGGTCCAGCCTTCAGCGCGCAAACGGCGGTTATGCGCTGCCTGGACCTCGCGATCAAGCATGGCCACGGGTGGGGCAATGATTGCAGCATCGTCCTTGATCCGGGCGACCCAGTCGTCAGCGATATGTTCGAACAGCGGCAAGCGATACGCACAGGTTTGCTCATCCAGGTCCCTGGTTGCCCAGTCGCTAACGTCATCGAGCCGTTCGCTGACGGCCGAGAAGAATCGCTGGCTATCGCGACGGCGCACGAAGCGGTTGAAAAACCGCCGATAGCCCTCTTCGCGCAGGCGGTTGCCAAGCACCCGGCGGGCATAATCTTCCAGGTCGCTGCGCACGCTCCAGGGGCCGTGCGGGTCACCCGGTACATACACCAGCACTAGCTTGCTGGTGTTGTACAGCAAGCCCTCATCGATCACGTCCAGCACCACGATCTGCTGCAAGCTGCAACCGAACACCCTCAATTGTCGGATGTGAACAGGTGCGCCTTCGAGCTTGCCCAGCGTGCCCTGAAGGCAAAACTCCACCACCCACTGCATCTGGCCTGCGCTCAACACATCTTGCGCCCTGGCTTGCAGAGCATCTACCAGCATGCTGTAACGTTCCCTTCGCGCCAGCAACCCTCTGACTTCGGGCTGCAGGACAGCGTCCAGATGCGCCTGGTACTTCTGCCCAAGGTCCAGCGCTCGACACATTTTGGCGAAGGCCAGTGCAGACAGTTCACTGCGCTTTACGCCGTGCTCATCCACCAGGCAGTTGCCACGCGGCTGCTCGCGCAGCTGGTCTGCGGTAAAGTTGCCCAGAGCGGCCTCGAGCAAGGGGAGTTCGTAGTAGTCGCTGCCTACGACTGGGAGCCTGCTGGTCACATAACTGACGGTGGGCGAGGTGAAGGTGTACCACTGGCGAAAGTACAGCCGATCAGCGTCGAGTTCGCCGTGAGCGCCAAGCGCTTCTTGCAGCAAGGTCTGTGTGAATGCATCCAGGTTGCTTAGCTGCGCCAGCGCTGCCGACAGGCCTTCGCGGCAGGCCAGCAATTGCGTCAGCGCCTCAGTCAAGAGAGTGAATTCTGCCACGCTCAGCCGCATCATCCAGGTCGGCAGCCGCTGCGCGATGTACTGGTCCTGGCAGGCTTGCGCCCTGGCAAGGGTATCGGCCGCAGCTGGTAGTTGACTGCTAGTGTTCTGCATCTCTGCCTCCTTGATGGCATGGAGATGCGAGTCTGAAGACTGTTGCGCCGGGTTGACGCCTACCCGACTACCACCCGTTCAGAACAGCAGCAACTGTTGGTCGGTAAGGCGAGCGAAATCATCGCCGACAAAGGGCAGGATGGCATCTGCCACCGGTTGTAGCTGCCGGCTGATGTAGTGGTCGTAGTCGATCGGTGCCTGCAGGTTTTCCAGCGGCTCAGGGCCGGCGGTGGTAATCACGTAACTGATCCAGCCGCCACGTTGGTACTGCAGGGGGCGCCCCAGGCGCTTGTTGTACTCGTCGGCAAGGCGTGCGGCACGCACATGCGGCGGCACGTTGCGCTGGTAGTCGGCCAGCGGCCTGCGCAGGCGCTTGCGATATACCAGCAGTGCGTCCTGCTCGCCCGCCAACGTACACCGCACATACTCGCGGACATAATCGCGGTAGGGTTCGCCGCGAAACACACGGCCATAGAGCGCCTGCTGAAACGCCCGGGCCAGCGGCGACCAGTCGGTGCGTACCGACTCCAGGCCTTTGTAAACCATCTCTTCAGAACCGTCGGCCCGCTGGACCAGGCCGGCATAGCGCTTCTTGCTGCCCTCTTCAGTTCCGCGAATGGTTGGCATCAGGAAGCGCCGGTAATGTACTTCGAACTGCAGTTCGAGGGCACTCTGCAGGTTCATGGTTTCGTGCAGGTGTGCTTGCCACCATTGATTGACCTCGGCCACCAGGTCGCGGCCGATGCGCGCCGCGTCTTCCTCGGGAAGGGCACCCTTGAGCCAGACGAAGGTGGAGTCGGTATCGCCATAGATCACGTCAAAGCCGCGGGCCTCGATCAGCGCCCGGGTCTGGCGCATGATCTGGTGCCCACGCAGGGTGATGGATGAGGCCAACCGGGGGTCGAAGAAGCGGCAACCGCTGGAGCCCAGCACACCGTAGAACGCGTTCATGATGATCTTCAGTGCCTGCGACAATGCCGCGTTACCATCACGTTTGGCGGCCTCCCTGCCCTGCCACACACGCTCGACGATGGCCGGAAGGCAATGCTGGCTTCGCGAAAAGCGCCCACCCCTGAAGCCTTCCACCGAATGCTGGTCATCGGGAACACGCAAGCCTTCCACCAAGCCCACCGGGTCGATCAGGAAGGTACGAATGATCGACGGGTACAGGCTCTTGTAGTCCAGCACCAGCACCGAGTCGTACAGGCCTGGACGCGAATCCATGACGAAGCCACCGGGGCTGGCTTCTTCAGGGCGGCTGCCAAGGTTGGGGGCGACAAAGCCCATGCGGTGCATCTGCGGCATGTACAAGTGGCAAAACGCGGCGACCGATCCGCCGCTACGGTCTACCGCCAGGCCAGTGACCGACGAGCGCTCCAGGAGGAACTCGAGCAGGCGGGTGTGGGCGAAGATGCGAGTAACCAGCTCACAGTCCTTGAGGTTGTACCGCGCCAGGGCCGGTTTGTCCTCGGCGAAGCGCCGGTTGATCTCGTCCATGCGCTGGTACGGCGTGTCGATGGCTTTGCCTTCACCGAGCAGCGTCTGGGCAACGCTCTCGAGGCTGAATGACGGGAAGCTCCAGGTTGCCGAGCGCAGCGCCTCGATGCCGTCGATCAACAGCCGCCCCGGGGCATCGGCAAATACGTGGCCACCACCGGCATGGCTACGCAACGTCATCAGTGCACCCTTACGCCCCAACGCCAGCGGTACCTCCAGCGATTTGGCGTGTTCATGCAGCAGGCGCAGGTCGAACTGGACCAGGTTCCAGCCGATGATTGCGTCCGGGTCATGCTCGGCCATCCACTGATTGAGGCAGCTCAGCAGTGCAGCACGGTCGGCGCAGTAGTGCAGGTCGAAATCGAGGCCGTGGACCGTGCCATTGGCCGGGCCGAGCATGTACACCTGGCGCTGGCCACAGCCTTCAAGGGCAATGCTGTACAGCTCGCCGCGCTCGCTGGTTTCGATGTCCAGCGACACCAGGCGCAGTGGCGGGCGATAACCTGCCAAGGGCTTGAGCTGAGCATCGCAGAGCACGCCCTGGGCATCGGGCTGGCCGGTGAACTGTACCGGGGCAGTGATAAAGCGCTCCATCAGGTAGCGTTCGGGTGGGCGGATATCCGCTTCGAACACCTCGATACCCGCCGTGCGAAGGCGTTGCTCGAGTTGCATCAGTTGCCGGTGCTGCCGGCAGTACAACCCCAGCACCGGGCGCTGGTCGAAGTCCTTCAGGCGCAGTGGCCGCAGCTCGACGCCGGGCTCGTTGGCCAGCAACACCCGCGCATGCGCCTCATGCACCTGCGGGATGAATGCCACCGAAACCTGTGGGGCCAGACGAAGCTGCCGTGGCCCATGATCAGTTGCCAGCCAGAACTCCACGCAGGTGCCTTCGGGCGTGTCATGCCAATGACGGGTCAGCACAAAACCCTGCTGCAACTCCACTGCGTCGACCTCTGCTGAAAAACGCAATTCTACGCTAGCGAGCGCCCGCCACGAAGCCACTTCTGCGCGCCGCCCAGGCCAGCGACCAAGCCACTGCGATCAACACCAACACCACTGCGCCAAAGGCTTTGGTCCCGCCCCCCGCGAGCAACACGCCCCCCACGATCCCGCCCAGAGCGATAGCACTGTTCCACACGGTCACCAGCATCGACTGCGCCACATCTCCCCCCTCGCCCGCAGCATCGGCACAGGCGGTCTGCAGCAGGGTGGGTGCGCCACCGTAGGTCAGGCCCCACAGGGCGATGCTCAGGTACATCAACCACGACGACGCCTGCCCCAATGCCAGTGTGGCCAAGGCAAAACCGACCAGGCTGAGCAAGACCAGCGTGCGCAAATGCCGGTCGACCAGCAACCCCACCATGCCAATTCCGGCCAGAGCCGAAAGGCCAAACACCATCAGCACCGGGCCAATGTCGGCAGCCATGCCGGCCGCCGCCAGCAGCGGCACAATGTAGGTGTAGAGAATGTTGTGGCCAAGGATCCAGCTCAGGATCACCAGCAGCACGAGCAACACCCCCGGCGTGCGCAGCACCTGCTTGGCCGCCCGGCGGTTGCCGGCGGCATGCCCCGGGTACTCCGGCACCGAGCGCAGCACCCACACCACCAGCAGCAACGCCACCACGGTGACCACAACAAACGTTGCACGCCAGCCCAGCCCGGCGCCCAGCCAGGTGGCAATCGGCAGCCCGAGCGACAAGGCAATCGGCTGCCCGAGCATGGCCAACGCCATGGCCCGGCCCTGCTGTGCCACCGGCACCATGCGCCGGGCATGGCCAGCGATCAGGCCCCAGGCCAGCCCGGCGGCAGCGCCGGTGAAAAAGCGCAGGACCAAGGTCACGCTGTTGGACGTCGACAAGGCAGTCAGCCCGTTGAACAGCACAAAGCCGATGATCGCCAGCAACAGGGCCCGCCGGCGATACCAGCCCTGGGTCAGGGTCACCAGCGGGATTGCCGTCAGCAACGAGCCAAGCGCATAGGCCGTGACCCATTGCCCGGCCATGGCCTGGCTGATGTGCATGCCGTTGGCGATCTGGTCGAGCAAGCCCGCCGGCAAGGTTTCGCTGAGGATGGCGATAAAGCCGGTCATGGCCAGCGCCAGCAGCCCGCTGACGGGCAGGCGTTCGCGGCTGGCATCCAGCAGCAGGGGGGAGGATGTCTGTGACATTGCAAGTGCCTTGAGCAGGAAAACAAGGCGGACAGTCTGCAAGGGAAGCCTACTGCGGAAAAAGGTGGCTACAATGCCGCTCACCCCGGACACCTGTGTCCGCAATCAGGAAAGCAGCATGGACAGCCTCAGCGGCTTCGTGGTCTTCAACCGGGTGGCCGAAACCCGCAGCTTCGTCGCCGCCGGCCAGTCGCTGGGTATCAGTGCCTCGGCCGTGGGCAAACGCGTTGCGCGCCTGGAAAGCCGCCTGGGTGTGCGCCTGTTCCACCGCAGCACACGCAGCATCACCCTCACCGCCGAAGGCACGCTGTTCCTCGAGCGCAGCCGGCGCATCCTGGCCGAAATCGAGGCCACCGAGCAGGCGCTGTCTCAGGCCAGCGTAAGCCCGCGTGGCCGCTTGCGCGTCAGCATGCCACAGGTCACAGCGCTGGTGATGCCGGCGCTGGCGGAGTTCATGGCGCTGTATCCGCAGGTGGAACTGGACCTGGACTTTTCCGACCGCATGGTGGATATCGTCGGCGAAGGCTTCGATGTGGTGATGCGCGGTGGGCAGCCGGTGGATTCGCGGCTCAACGCCAAATTCCTGGGGCACTTCCAGCACCGCCTGGTGGCCTCGCCCGGGTACCTGCACGAACGCGGCACACCCTTGCACCCGCGCGACCTGGCCGCGCATACCTGCCTGCATTATCGCTTCCCGAGCAATGGCAAGCTGGAAACCTGGCCGCTGCGCCAGGAGCACCCCGAACAAGCCTACGACATCCCCATCTCGATGGTTTGCAACCATGTCGAGACACGCGTCTGCTTTGCCTTGAACCACCGTGGCATCACCTGCCTGCCGGACTTCAACGTACGTCGCGAACTGGGCAACGGCTCACTGGTCAGCGTACTCGACAGCTTCATGGAGCGGCGTGGCAGTTTCTATCTGCTGTGGCCGTCCGGGCGGCAGGTGCCGCCGAAGTTACGGGTGTTCATCGATTTCATGCTTGAGCGGGTGTTCAACCGTACAGATAGTTGATGTCCTTGTGGGCCAGCGGTGGCACCTGGCCAAGCAGGAAGTCGCGCAGCTTGTGCATTTGCCGCGCTTTCGGGCTGGCCTTGAGCCAGGTCATGTAGTAACCGTCACCGGTGGCCACTGCATGCTTGAACGGCGTGGCCAGGCGCCCCGCCTGCAGGTCGGCACTGGCCAGCACCAGGTCGACCACCGAAATACCCAGGCCTTGCTGCGCAGCCGAAATACCTTGGTCGAGCGTATCGAACACCTGCCCCTGGTCGATGCTGATGTCCAGTGCGTCCATCCGCGCCAGCCAACGCCGCCAGTCGCGCCGGTCGGGTGACGGGTGCAGAATTTCGCACTGGGCGAGGTCGGCCAAGGCCGGTTGGGCCTGTGGCATGTAATCGGGGTGGCACACCGGGATCAACCACTCATCGAACAGCTTGAAACTCTCGATATCGGCGGGGAAACGCCCGCTGGCCAACAGAATGGCGCAGTCGTAGGGCTCGGAATAGAAGTCCACGGTGTCGATGTCCATCCACACGCTGGACAGTTGCACGCTGCAGTTGTCCTCGGCCTTCTTGAACGCATCCAGCGCCCGCAACAGCCAGCGCACGGTGAGCGTGGAAGGCGCCTTCAAGCGCAAGCCGTAGCGGTCCTGGCGCAGCAATGCGCAAGCATTTTCGATGATCTTGAAGCCAACTTTCAGCTCTTGCGCCAGCAGGCGCCCGTGCTCGGTCAGGCTGAGTTTCGGGCCACGCCGTTCGAACAAGTCGCAGCCAAACAGGGCTTCCAGGGTCTTGATGTGATGGCTGACCGCCCCCTGGGTCAGGGCCAGTTCTTCCGCCGCACGGGTAAAAGAGCCATAGCGAGAGGCCACCTCGAAGGCACGCAGGGCGTGCAAGGCCTGAATCCGTTCCGACATGGCGGCGTCCCGAGCATGAATAAGACTAATAGTAGGTCACAGTTCCACGCGTTTTACAACGTGGAGAGCGTCTCGGAAAATGCAGGTAAATAATAAAGATAACCAAGATCCTGCCTGCATATGACTGGAACGTTCACTTAATTAACGCCTGGGGAAATCATGTTTACGGGATATGGAACTTGCTATCGCCTGGATGCGCTAGAGCTGGCCGTTGAACATGGATGCACTACGCAACACTGGACTTTCAAAACCATAGAACACTTTCGCAGTATTCTCGCCAACCCCGACTTCCCTTGCCTGTTCGGCCGCAAGGCGGTAAACGGCGAAACCTGCCACATACTCTTCGCCCGTGCCGAGCAACTCGCCGATGATATCGCCCAGGGTCTGGCCGACTACGTGCGCGCCATCGCCCCGGTCACACCCAAGCAGCGCATCGGCAGCCCGCTGGTGGTGTTTCTCGAAACCGCCGCCGATTACACCCTGGCCGAACAGCAGGCACTGGCCTGGAAGGTGCTGCGTGGCGTGCATGCGCGCGACCCGCACCCATGGCCGCAGGGCATGCCGACCGACCCCGACGACAACGGCTGGTCGTTCTGCTATGCCGGCATGCCCTTGTTCATCAACATGAACTTCCCCGGCCACCAGCAGATGAAAAGCCGCAACCTGGGGCATCACATCACCTTCGTCATCAATCCACGGGCGAACTTCGACGAAGTGGCCAACGCCAGTACCGAAAGTGGCAAGCGAATCCGCGAGCGTATTCGCGAGCGCGTGCACCACTACAACGACGGCGTCATGCCTGACACCCTGGGTTTTTTCGGCGATGACGACAACTTCGAGTGGAAGCAGTACCAGTTGCAGGAGGCTGGCTCGCTCAACCCGTCACGCTGCCCGTTCCACGCACATGCCGCATACCCGGCGACACCCGACCTACTGATCGAGAACTGACCGTGAATACCGCACTCACCGCCACCTATGCCCTCACCGTCCTGCTGCTCATCGCCACCCCAGGCCCCGTAGTGGCACTGATCGTCAACACCGCGGCTGCATCCGGTTCGCGCAAGGCCATGTTCACTGCCGTTGGCACCAACTGGGCCTCACTGGTGCTGATCGGTGCCGCAGCCTGGATCATCCTCACCAGTGCCGCCATCGACAAGGCATGGCTCAGCACCATGAGCCTGCTGGGCTGCCTGTTCATCGGCTACATCGCCGTGGGCACTTTAAGAGATGTGCTGCAGGCGCCGGTCCCGGACGCGACGAGCGAGGCACCCAAAACCGGGCGTGGCGGGCTGCTGCAAGGCTTCATGGTGGGCATTTCCAACCCCAAGGACATCATTTTCTTCATTGCCTTCTTCCCCCAGTTCATCCAGATCACCGAGTCATTCGGCAAAAGCATGGTGGTGTTGTCGCTGCTGTGGGTGGCCATCGATTTCGCCGTGCTCAGCCTGTACATCTTCGCCATCGGCAAGATCGCTTCGCAGCGCAGCAACCGGGTGATCAGCCTGGCTTCGGGCGTTGCCCTGCTGCTGATTGCCGCTGGCGGCCTGCTGTACAACCTCAACGAACTGGCGGCCTGAAGCGGATGCGAAACGCCCGGTGCAACAGAAGGCAAGACCATGACAGCGACTGATACAGGCCCGTCTCCTTCACCGTTGCAGCAGGACTACCAACGCTTTCTGCTGTTGGGCAGCCGCCGTGCGCCGCACACTGTGCACGTGCATGAAACCGGCTACCGGTCCGGAACCATCAACACTGATGCCCTTGGCCTGCGCTACAGCCACTTTGCCGGCAAGCGTTTTTCGGCGGCAGAACGCGGCGGCGCCTCACGTATCAACCTGCTGGTCGGCGGCTCGACCGCCCTGGGTATCGGCGCCAGCTCCGACGAGCACACGGTGGCCTCGCACCTGTCGGCCCTTACCGGCGAGGTGTGGCTGAGCCTGGCCGGTTGCGGTCTCAATGCTGGCCAGGAACTGCTGATGTTCCTGACTCACCAGCACCGCCTTGGCCAACTCGGCCACGTGGTGGTGCTCAGTGGCCTCAACAGCCTGGCCCATGAAGCGCTGTGCGAAGTCCTCGCCAGCCCCAACGACCCACAGCACGCCAAGGCCTACCAGGCCTTTCTCAACAGCTTCAGCGAAGGCATGCAGCCTGCCGCACCACCCCGCCGGCAGTCACTGTGGCGGCGCATCGGCCAGGCCCTGACCACACCTGCGACCGCCCCCCCGGCCTTCTGGCCGCTGTCACCCCCGGAGAAGCGCTTGGCTCGCGCGGCCGACAGCATTGGCCGGACCTTGCGTCAGTGGGACAGGTTGCTGGCAGACAGCCATGCCACCCTCACCTTCATCTTGCAGCCGCTGCTGCCCTGGTGTCGGGACACCTTGCCCGTTGGTGAGCAAGCCATGTTGGCCGCGCTGGAGCAACAACCGGCGAACTTCGACCGGCTGCTCGACGGCGCATTCGATAGCCAGTTGCACTCGGCCTTTTTCCGCCGTATCAAAAGCCAGGCCGACCCAGTGCCCTGCTACGACATGAACAGCATGCTCAGCAGCTCGCCGGTGTTCGGCGCGGACCTGTTCATCGACCGCCTGCACCTGAACGACCTGGGTAACAACGCCCTGGCCAAAGTGATTACCGCAAAGCTTGGCCTCGCCCAGGAAAAACACGCTCAACGCAAGGTCACACCGATCAAGCTCGTCTGACAGTTGCCGAGTGGTCTTCCGGCCACCCCCCTTGGGTGGCTAGAATAGGCCGTCGTTCCGATTTTCCCGAGGCGTACGCTTGACCGCTATTAACATCGAAGCCGCCCCTCCTTGCCTGGCCGTCCACGGGGCTTGCCTGTGAGCCGCACGCGACGCCTGACCCCGCTGTTGGTCGCCCTGATGCCGCTGGCTGCGCACGCGCTGGAGGTGAGCATCGACCCTCACGCCGACCTGCTCTACCGCCAGGCCTTGCCGCTGCTGGAGCAGGCCGATCGTCAGGGCGACGATACCAGCACCCTGCGTACCGCCCTGGGCAGCGACCCCGAGCTCAGCCGCCAGGGCCAAGCCATGGCCCACACGCTGCCGACAGCGGTTGCCCTGTTGAAAAAGTCGGTAGAGCTGGGCCACCCGGTTGCGCAGTACCGCCTGGCGCTGTACTACATGACTTATCTGCCCGCCACGCAAATACCGGATGCCGCCTGCCCGTTGCTCGAAGCCAGTCTCAAGCAGGGTTTTGCTGCACCCGCGCCAGCGATCGCTACCTGGTGCCGGCCCTACAACACCAGCAGCGAGTACCGTGCAGCGCTGGAAGCCATCCCCAGCATGGCCACCGTGTACGCCCCTTACTACCCGCAGCCAGCCACCCGCCTGACCTGCAGCCGCAGCCAGCCTCAAGGTCTCGAAATGCTCTGGGGCCGGCAGCGCGACTACCAGGCCGAGGTGTACCGCCTGCTCGGCGACCTGGACCCACCGCACCGTCTGAGCCTGCTGCAGAAAGCCGTGGACATCAACGGCTGCGTGACAGCGCAACAGCACCTGACCAGCCGCCCGTGATCCTCTGCCAGACGCGGTCCCTGTTGGGCAACTGTCTCACTCAAACTTTGGATTCCGCGCGATCACTGTAGGCGCAGCCTTGTGCTGCGAAGAGGCCGGTAAGGCTAAAGATTGTTTTCGGCTGCAATGACCTCTTCGCAGCACAAGGCTGCTCCTACAGGGCTTGTGGTTGCCTTGAAATCAAACCCGATCAGCAAGATCGTTCAAGCCATCCCCCGCCCCGTCTGGCATGCTGATCTGCCTCGTACACGCGTTGCAGCCATCATGCCCCACATCGCTCGCCAAGCCTTCCTCCACGGCGCTATCGCCATCATGCCGCTGTCCCTGGCCGTCGCCCCCTGGGGCCTGCTGGCCGGTTCCATGGCCATCGAGGCCAACCTCAGTGCCTGGCAGGGGCAAGGGCTATCGGCCATCGTCTTCGCCGGTGCCGCGCAATTGGTCGCCATTGGTATGCTCAAGGGCGGCGCCAACCTGGCGTCGATCCTGCTCACCACCCTGCTGCTGACCTCACAGCACCTGCTGTATGGCCTGTCGATGCGCCCGGTGCTGTCCAGCCAGCCATTGCGCTGGCGGTTGGGCCTGGGCTTTCTGCTGACCGACGAATTCTTCGCGTTGACCAGCCAGTACGACCAGCAGCAATTCAACCGCTGGTACGCCTTGGGGGTAGGCCTGACGTTCTACGTCGCCTGGAACCTGTTCACCCTGGCCGGTATCCTGCTGGGCCAGAACATTCCCCACCTGGACCAACTCGGCCTGGACTTTTCCATCGTCGCCACCTTCGTCGCCCTGATTGCACCGCTGGTGCGCAACCTGCCGACCGTGGTGTGCGTCGCCGTGTCGCTGTTCTGCTCGGTCCTGTTCAGCCACTGGCATTGGGAAACCGCCCTGGTGGTCGCAGGCCTGCTGGGCATGAGCGCCGGGTTCATCTGCCAGAAATTTGCCGGAGCCCGCGCATGACCTGGATCCTGATTTTCGCCATGGGCGCCATTGTGTTCCTCAACCGCTACGCGTTCCTGGAGCCACGGCTCCCCTTGCGGCTGAGCTCTAACGCCCGGCAGTTCCTCGGCTTTGCCGTGCCGGGCATGCTCACTGCCATCTGCGGCCCGATCATCTTCATGCCCGACCACCAGCTCAACCTGAGCCTGCTCAACCCCTACCTGCTGGGTTCTCTGGTGGCGATCGCCCTGGTGCTGTTGACCCGCAGCGTGTTGCTGAGCATGCTGGTGAGCATGTTGATCTTCTTCCTTCTACGCAGCTGGCTGGCATGAACCCGCCCCTGCGCGAACAGACACACCTCTGGCAAGCGCCGGCCCTGGGCGACGTCGAGATGCTGCACGCGCGCTACGTCCAGCAGCGGTTCGCCCCGCATGTGCATGAAGGCTATGTATTCACCGTGATCGAATCCGGCGCCCAGCGCTTCTGGCACCGGGGCAGTGAGCACCTGGCGCCGGTCGGCAGCATGGTGCTGATCAACCCCGACGAGCTGCATACCGGCGCCACCGCCCATGAGGCAGGCTGGCGTTATCGCGGCTTCTACCCCGAGCACGAGCGGGTCACCGGTGTACTGGACGAACTGGAACTGGGCCGCCACGGCATGCCCAGCTTCAAGGACAGCGTGATCCACGACCCGGCCCTGGCCATCGCCTTCAGCCAGCTGCATCAGTTGTCCGAAAACGGCGCCAGCGCCCTGCAGCAACAGACCGCCTGGCGCCAGGCGGTACTGGCCCTGGTGCAGCGGCACGGGCAATGCGCCGAACCCTCGGCCCCCGGCCACGAACCCCTGGCCGTGGCCCGCGCCCGCGAACTGCTGGAAAGCCAATTGGCCGACCCGCCCTCGCTCGAAGCGCTGGCGGCAGCCGTCAACCTGTCGCCCTTCCACTTCGCCCGGGTGTTTCGCCAGGCCACCGGCCAGCCGCCGCACGCCTGGCTGAAGCAGCGGCGCCTGGTCCGCGCCCGGGAAATGCTGAAGAGCGGCCTGGCCGCTTCGGAGGTGGCGTTCGACCTTGGCTTTGCCGACCAGAGCCATTTGAGCCGGCAGTTCAAGCAGGCCTACGGGGTGACACCAGGGGCGTATCGGCAGGCATGCGCTCACTCGGCATTACCCGCCTGACGCCCTGCAACTCAAGCTTGCCCCATGCGCCAACATCGCGCGTCGGGCTATTCACGATGGTCGCCATCAAGGGAATGTGCTTTCAGGTTCCAGCGCACTGGCGCGATGAACAGCATGAGCGTCATCCAGATCAAGGTGGCCGGCCCCGCAAGCACAAAGACCAGGCTGGCAACCAGCCCTGAAGCGGCGTCACCAATGACAGCTGTGAAGTAATAGAGGGAAAAATTTCTGCCAACTTCCTGCTCGTTCGACAAGCACTGGATGTTGGTCACGATCGCGATGTCGACAAATGCCCCCATGAAGCCGACCATGAACAAGAACAGGAGAAACAGCCAGCTGTTGAATTGCAGTGCCACGGCTGCAGCAAAAAACAGTGCGCCGTACAGCACCCAGTAACGCACCACCAGTCGTGCGGTTGTGCGCGGGTTGAAGCGTGTGTAGAGCATGCCACCCAATACGGTGCCTGCAGCAAGCAGTGAAAATACGTAACCCACCGCCGCTTCAGAGGCGAAGTGTTCCAGCACTGACGCAGGAAGAATGAAGCGAATCACCGACGTGGCGAACATCGCACAGAGCGTGGTGCAGCCAATAACAGCAAACAAAGGCGCATTGCTGACCCTGAGCTGACTTACACTGCGCGCCGCATCCCGGACAATGGCGCGCCCATCGAATACCTGCCGGACGCCCTGCCTGGCAGGCCCAAGGGTAGCGATGGAAATGGCCGACAACACCAGGCACGCCGCAAAGAACAGGAAGGTTGCTTCGCGAGACAGCAGTAACACACATGCCGAAAACACCAGAGGCCCGATAATCGAGGCAGCATCCTCGATCACCTGAATACCGCTGTTGACCGAGGCCAGCTGTTGCTTTGCGACAAGTTCGGGAAAGTACGCGCGAAACGCAGGCACATAAAAGCATTCGAGCGCTGTCATCACATCGCAAGGCCGACCAGGACCGGTAACACGGGTGAGGACAAGTTGAACAAGGTAAAGAAGGCAAGTGCCAGCAGGCCTTTGGCCGCCTCTACCGCCAAAAGTATTCGTTTCTTGTCGGCGCTATCTGCCAGCCAACCGCCCAAGGGTGAACACACCATGCTCGGCAAGTAGCGGAAGAAATAGGCGATGCCAATCAAAAGCAGATCCGCCTCGGTCATGGACACGATTGCCACAGCAAACCCAGCTTCGAACGCAAACTCACCACATTTGGAAAAGCAATAGCCCACCGCCAGAGAACGTGTTCCGGGGTTACGACTCAACGCCTGCATCATGGCTGTATTCCTGAGCCAGCGGTTTAGGTCGGCTGAATTTAGAGTTCATTCAACACCGGGCTCAACGCTAAAGTTGTAACCATTGCGGCACGGCCAGCGCAGGAAAATTCAGGCTTGGAATATTCCTACACCCATTAATGAATGCCGAAAGCAGGCCTACCCCTTGCAAAACTGCATCGCAGAACTATTCAGCACACCTGATCAAGCAGTGCAGGTTGGTACCGCATGCGGAGTGGTGGCAACGGTTTAAACATTGCGTTTATCCGCCCAAAATAGTAACTCGATGTTACTTGGGCAACGGAGCGGCCATTTTTCCGCGTTTTCGGCATGTCCTCCAGAGGCAGCAGGAGCCCCGCCAACCCTCTGCTACACTGACAAGGCTGAATGGAGGATCCTGCCATGTCCGAAAGAGAGCTCACCACCCTTCTGTCGCTGATGAACCAGCGCCAAGCCTGCCTGAACAGCGCCTGCAAGGAGATTGCCGACTGGATCGACCGGCAGGGCGATGTGCCCGCCGCCGGCAAGATCCGCGCCAGCCTGAAGGCACTGGAGGCCGATGAGGCCCAGGTTCGAAAGACCCTGACCTCGCTGACGCTCGACAGGCCGCTGCCCAAGTTTCGCAGCTGATTGAACCAGGGGCCGCCGTGGGAGCGAGCTTGCCCCGCGAAGGAGACAACGCGGTGAATGGCACCGGCTTTGCCGGTGTTCGCGGGGCAAGCCCGCTCCCACAGGCTGCCCCGTTCAACGTTATCAGTGCTTCATGTGCATGTGGTCATGCCCACCGCCGGCCTCGGCGTTGAGCGGACGCACTTCGGCCTGCACGTCGAGGGTTTCCTTGGCCCCTTTGGCATCCTCGATGGTCAGGGTCAGCGGCACTTTCTGGCCTTCCTTCACCTGATTGTTCAGGCCCATCAGCATCACATGCAGGCCATTGGGGTCCAGGGTCACGGCCTTGCCGGCCGGCAACTCGACAGCCTTCACCTCACGCATGCCCATCACGTCGCCGTTCATGGTCATTTCGTGCACCTGCACGGTCTTGGCCACGGGCGAAGCCACGCTCACCAGCTTGCTGTCGCTGCTGGCGGTCAGGGTCATGAAGGCACCGGTGGACTGCTGGTGCGGCACGCTGGCACGGACCCAGGCATCGCTCACGGTAGTCTGGGCCAGGGCCGGCAGGGCCAGACCCATCAGTGCCAGGGCAGCCAGGCCGCGTTTGATCGGTTGCATCGACATTCAGCAGATCTCCATCAGGGTAACCAGGTCTTCGGCGCATTCCTTGGCATTCAGGGAATGGCCCAGGCTCAGGCGCAGGGTGCCACGCGTATCGTAGACGTAGCTGGTGGACGAGTGAGAAATCGTATAGGTGTCACCGGCCGGGACCTTCTCGTAGAACACCTTGAACTCCTTGGCCACTGCGGCGATTTCTTCCGGGGTGCCGGTGAGCGCGGTGAACGTGGGGTCAAAGGCCTTGACATAGGCATCGAGCACCTCGGGGGTGTCGCGCTCCGGGTCCAGGGTGATGAACACTACCTGGAACAGGTCGCGGTCACGACCGCGCAGCAGTTTGCGGATTTGTGCCGCGCGCGCCAGGGTGGTCGGGCAAACCGCCGGGCATTGGGTGAACCCGAAGAAGATCATCGGCATGCTGCCGTAGAAGCTCGACAGGGTGCGCACGTTACCTTGCGGGTCTTTGAGGCTGAACTTGCGCCCCAGGATTTCGTTGCTCATGTTCTTGCCGTACTTGAACTCGAGCCCCCGGGCCGGGCTGCAGCCTGCCAGCAGGCCAAGCCCGAGAACGCCCATCCCGGCGACAACGGCGCGCCGGGTGTATAGATCATTCATGAAACCATCCTTTACAGGGAAGGTGCCGACCCTCGGGACGGGCCGGCTGAAAAACCGGGGCATTCTGGCATGACACCCCAAGGGGTTCTACCCGACGAAGGCGGGGATGGCCTGCAGCCCTTTGAAACCGGGCTGCGGCCTGTTGTCGCAGGGGTTGAAACCGTAACAGTTTGTTGCTAAGAGAGCCGCATTTACGCGAACCCTACAGGAGCGCGTCGACGTCAGTAGTAGGCGTTCTCTTTCTGGGTGTGGTCAGTCACGTCACGCACGCCCTTGAGCTCCGGAATACCCTCGAGCAGGGTGCGCTCAATGCCTTCCTTCAGGGTGACATCTGCCTGGCCACAACCCTGGCAGCCGCCACCGAACTGCAGCACGGCAATGCCATCGTCGACCACATCCACCAAACTGACCTGGCCACCGTGGCTGGCCAGCCCGGGGTTGATCTCGGTCTGCAGGTAATAGTTGATACGCTCGTTGATCGGGCTGTCTTCGTTGACCATCGGCACCTTGGCGTTAGGCGCCTTGATGGTCAGCTGGCCACCCATGCGGTCGGTGGCGTAGTCGACCAGTGCGTCTTCCAGGAACGGCACGCTGACTGCGTCCAGGTAAGCGGTGAAGCTCTTCAGACCCACGGCGGTGTCGTCAGGCTTCTCTTCGCCCGGCTTGCAGTAGGCAATGCACGTCTCTGCGTACTGGGTGCCAGGCTGGGTGATAAAAATGCGAATGCCGATGCCAGGCGTATTCTGCTTGGAAAGCAGATCGGCCAGGTAATCATGGGCGGCGTCGGTAATGGTTATAGCGCTCATGTAGGTTCCTCACAGACTTGCGGCCAAGTGTACGCCAACCCGGCCCTTGAACAAAGTCCTAGTAATTGACTCGGGAAAGCGCATATTCACGGGATGGCCCCCGTGGCGCCGCCAGCCAGGCCTGCATGCGCCGGTACAGGCCGCGCTCCAGCCACCGGTAGCTGAACCACGACATTAGTCCAATGGACGGCACGCACAGGGCAAATACCAGATACGGGTTCAGATGCAGGCGCTGGCTGGCGAACCAGCCGGCATACAGCACCAGGACATGGATCAGGTACACCGAGTACGAACAATCGCCAAGGGCCTTGAGCAGCCGATTGCCTTGGAACAGTGGCTCCAAGGCCACAAAGGCCAGCACGATCATCGCACTTGGCACCCCCCAATGCAGCAAGCGCTGGGAAGCGTCCAGGTGGTAGATCGCCAGGCTGGCCACGCCCAGCAAAGCCAGCGGCAACCACCTGCCCTGGCGGATCATCCCGCGACGGTACAGCACGCCCACACCGATGCCGAGCAGGAACTCGTAGATGATGTCGTTGTTGTAGAAGCGGCTGACCACACCCATGCGCCCCAGTACCTCGCTGACCAGTAGCAGAGCAACGGTAACCAACAGCAAGTGATGCCGTTGGCGTACCAGGAAGGCCAGGCCGAAAAGCAGGTAGAAAAACATCTCGAAGTTCAGCGTCCAGCCCACGTTCAGGGTCGGGTACAGGCCATAGCCTCCGGGGTTCTCCGCCGGGATGAACAACATTGACAAGAGCAGGTGATGCCAGGCGAATTCCTGATGTGGCATCCATTGGCTGAAGGCCAGCAGCAACGCGGCCATCAATGCGGTGTAGAACCAGTAGGCAGGAACAATACGCAGTACCCGATTGAGCAGGAACTGGCGCGGTTCGATGGTTTTGTCGCGGGTCGACAGGTAGATGACCAGCCCGCTGATGACGAAGAAGATGTCGACCCCCACGGCGCCACGGTCGGTGAGCAGTTGGCCGATGGGGCCGGTGGCGTGGAAGTCGAAGAAGATCTGCATGAAATGGTGGCAGACCACCACCCAGGCGGCGAACGCCCGCAGTGCCTGAAGCGAATACAGCATGAAATACCCTGCGCTTGCCGGTGTATTGAGGCCTTCGGGAGCGCTTTGCGCTCCATCGCCGGCACGCCAGCTCCCACAAAAACCGCGCACGCCTGAGCACTACGCAGGCCTGTGGGAGCTGGCTTGCCGGCGATTGGGCTGCATAGCAGCCCCCGGACCACCCACCATTTCCGACCGCAGGGTACTCGGAAAGGTCAGCCTACCCGATCAGAGGTTCTCATAGCGGTTCATGTCCAGCACACCCGCCTCGACCGGCGTGGTCTCCTTGATGAAGCTGTTCAGGTCATGGAAGTAGCGCCAGAACTCAGGGTGACTGCGGCGCACGCCCCAGCGCATGACGATGCGCTCGAACCTGGCTGCATCGTCTTTCGCATATTCCAGGTCCTCGACAAACTCCGCCACATCCTTGGTCGGCACGTTGAAGATGAAGTTGGGATAGCTGCTGAGCACGCCCGGGTACAGGGTCAGGGTATCCAACCCGGGCTGGTAGCGGTACGCCTCACCCAGCAGGAACGCCACGTTGCTGTGCGCGCGGTTGCGCAGCAGGCTGTACACCTGGCGCTGGCCGCCCTGCCCTTCGATGCGCAGCATGGTCGCTTCGGGCAACTGGTTGATCACCTTCAGCCCCGCAGCCGGGCGCGACACCAGGCGGCTGAGCGACTGCTCGGCATTGCGGAACTCTTCGCTCACCTGCGGCCGTGAGCAGAAGGCGCCCTGGCAGCGGTTTATCGGGTCGGGCGCAGCATTCAGGCTGCCGGTGCGCTGCAGCAGTTTCAGGCCAAAATCGCGCTTGGGGTTACGCGCGTCCAGCGAGATGCCACTGGGCGTGTCGGTGTCGATGTCTTCATAATCCATCCACATCTTCACCTTGCCGCTGTTCTGGTACCAGTCGCCGAGGATGTCCTTGCGCTTTTCGGCCGGCATCAGGCGCAAGAAGTTGACTTCGGCGCCATTGCGGATCAAGTCAAAATAAAGGCGCGTCTGCAACTGGTGCGAAACATTGCCGTACACATCGAAGTTGACCGCCAGCTGGTAGTAGGTGCGCTCGAACAGCGGGTAGTCGAACAACCACATGGTCAGCGGCACATCACCGATCAGGCCCTTGGTCACCGAGGCACTGTCGAAGTGGCGGAAGATACTGAGCAGCGCGTTGTCGTTACCGGCCCACAGCGTCGACCACCCTGGCGCCGGCATGTCGGCATAGGCGTCGCGACGCAGCTTTTCGTACTCGTTGCGCTTGTCGCGGTAGGCGTGCCACAGGCTCAGCACGCTGCCCACATCATCGATCTGCCCAGGCATGGCCAGCAGCGGGGTGGCCTCGCCACGGTACTTGGCATCCGTGATGTAGCGGTCGAAGGCGGGCTCCTGGAACAGTGCCCAGAAGTTGTCGCGGATCACGTCGGTAGCAATCTGCCCGCGGCACACCGGGCCACGGATGAACGTACGCACGAAGTACTCGGCGTTATCCAGCATGAACTGGTAGCGCGCCACTGCCGGGATTGCCTCGAACGTTTCAAACGGGTTGGCGCGGTGACGCGGGCCGTAGCCTGGCAGCGCGGTAGCATGCCAGTCACCGGCGTAGAACAGCTGCTTCACCCGCTTGAGCTTCTGCGGCCCCATCGGGTAGGTGATGTGCGTCTTGTGCACGATCACGCCCTGCACCGGGATCAGGCGGTAATAGAAGTCGGTGCCGGGTGGGTCATTGGGGCGACGCGTGGCAATGATGTCGGCCGGCTGGCCGCTGGGGGTACGTGAGCGTACCCACTGGAAGAAGTGGCCCTGCTCGCCGCCCACAAAGTAGATGTGCGCCAGGAACAGGTGCTCGTAAAGCCAGCGGCCGACCAGGGCCTCGGTGGAACCCGGGCGGTTGAGCAGTTCTTCCCACTCGGCGATCTGCCTGGCTTCGGTTTCGCTTGGCTTGATCGGTTGATACTCAACAGGCGCCCCGGCCGCCAGCCAGCGGCGCATGGTGTCGTATTCCTTGTCGGTCAGCCCGGTAACGGCCAAGGGCATGCCCTCCTTGGGATGGGCACCGGCATAGGCGTCGAACTCATGGGGCAACGGGCACATGTTGTTGCGGCTCAGGCCCAGCACAATGTCCTCGGGCAGTTTGGCATTGGGCGTGAGTGGGGTCTTGTGCCCCAGCTCCAGCATGCGCGCCATCAGCGCGGCCTGGCTGCCCTGGTTGTCGAGCACCGAGTAAAAGCCTTTCTTGCGCCATTGCTCCTCGCTATGGGCGTCGTAGAACAGCCGCGTGGTAGGCACCGCCTTGCTGCGGTCGCCCTCGTAAACCGGGACCTTGCTGGCACCGCGTACCGCGCCTTCCGGGCTTTCCAGCTTCAGCTGGCAGGCGGCGTCGTTGCAGGCGTGGCAGGCCACGCATTTCTCGGTGAAGATCGGCTGAATGTCCCGGGTATAGGAAATGGCCGGGCTCGACTGGGGGGCTTGCCCGAACACCACGCTGCTGATGAGCAGAGCGAAGGCGCCGGCAAGAATACGATGCACCATGTGCGAAAAGTCCTGGGTCCTGAAAGCTGTCACTGTTGTTGCCTGGTCGTCTTTGGGTGCTGTTAATCGCGCCAGCAACATGAGCAGTTTTCATGCAAATGGGCGGTGCGCCTAAAAACCGCGCAACTTTGATATGATTCTGCACCTTCTGATATTTGCCCGACCAGGTAGTTCCTATGTCCGACCGCAGCGCTCGTCTCCAAGCACTCCAGAACGCCCTCAAAGAGCGCATCCTGATCCTCGACGGCGGCATGGGTACTATGATCCAAAGCTACCGTCTCGAGGAACACGACTATCGTGGCACGCGCTTCGCCGATTGGCCAAGCGATGTAAAGGGTAACAACGACCTGTTGCTGCTCAGCCGCCCGGACGTGATCGCCGCCATCGAGAAAGCCTACCTCGATGCCGGTGCGGATATTCTAGAAACCAACACCTTCAATGCCACGCAGATTTCCCAGGCCGACTACGGCATGGAGTCGCTGGTCTATGAGCTGAACGTGCAAGGCGCGCGCATTGCCCGCCAGGTAGCCGATGCCAAGACCCTGGAAACGCCCGACAAGCCGCGCTTCGTCGCAGGTGTACTGGGCCCTACCAGCCGCACCTGCTCGATTTCCCCGGACGTCAACGACCCCGGCTACCGCAACGTCACGTTCGATGAGCTGGTAGAGAACTACATCGAGGCCACCCGTGGCCTGATCGAGGGCGGCGCGGACCTGATCCTGATCGAAACCATTTTCGACACCCTCAACGCCAAGGCGGCCATTTTTGCCGTGCAGCAGGTGTTTGAAGACGACGCTATCGAACTGCCGATCATGATCTCCGGCACCATCACCGACGCCTCTGGCCGCACCCTGTCGGGCCAGACCACCGAAGCGTTCTGGAACTCGGTGCGCCACGCCAAGCCGATTTCCGTGGGCCTGAACTGCGCCCTCGGCGCCAAAGACCTGCGGCCTTACCTGGAAGAGTTGTCGACCAAAGCCGACACCCACGTTTCCGCCCACCCCAACGCCGGCCTGCCGAACGCCTTCGGCGAGTACGACGAAACCCCGGCCGAAATGGCTGCGGTGGTCGAAGAGTTCGCAGCCAGCGGCTTCCTCAACATCATCGGGGGTTGCTGCGGTACCACCCCGGGCCACATCCAGGCCATTGCCGAGGCCGTGGCCAAATACAAGCCACGCGAGATCCCGGAGATTGCCAAGGCCTGTCGCCTGTCCGGCCTGGAACCGTTCACCATTGATCGCCAGTCGCTGTTCGTCAACGTCGGCGAGCGCACCAACATCACCGGTTCGGCCAAATTCGCCCGGCTGATCCGTGAAGAAAACTACACCGAAGCCCTGGAAGTCGCCCTGCAGCAGGTCGAGGCCGGCGCCCAGGTGATCGACATCAACATGGACGAAGGGATGCTCGATTCCCAGGCGGCCATGGTCCGTTTCCTCAACATGATCGCTGGCGAGCCGGACATTTCCCGCGTGCCGATCATGATCGACTCCTCCAAGTGGGAAGTGATTGAAGCCGGCCTGAAGTGCATTCAGGGCAAAGGCATCGTCAACTCCATTTCCATGAAAGAAGGCGTCGAGCAGTTCAAGCACCATGCCCGCCTGTGCAAGCGCTACGGTGCCGCCGTGGTGGTCATGGCCTTCGACGAAGTCGGCCAGGCCGACACCGCCGCGCGCAAGAAGGAAATCTGCAAGCGCAGCTACGACATTCTGGTCAACGAAGTGGGCTTCCCGCCCGAAGACATCATCTTCGACCCGAACATCTTCGCCGTTGCCACGGGTATCGAAGAGCACAACAACTACGCCGTCGACTTCATCGAGGCCTGTGCCTATATCCGTGACCACCTGCCCCATGCGCTGAGCTCGGGCGGTGTGTCCAACGTGTCGTTCTCGTTCCGTGGCAACAACCCGGTGCGCGAGGCGATCCACTCGGTGTTCCTGTTCCACGCCATCCGCAACGGCCTGACCATGGGTATCGTTAACGCCGGCCAGCTGGAGATCTACGACGAGATCCCGGCCGAGCTGCGTGAAAAGGTCGAGGACGTGGTGCTCAACCGCACGCCGGAAGGGACCGATGCCCTGCTGGCCATTGCCGACGACTACAAAGGCGGCGGCGCCACCAAGGAAGTCGAAAACGAAGCCTGGCGTTCGCTGCCGGTCGGCAAGCGCCTGGAGCACGCACTGGTCAAAGGCATCACCGCGCACATCGTCGAGGACACCGAGGAGTGCCGCCAGCAATGCGCACGCCCCATCGAGGTCATCGAAGGCCCGCTGATGAGTGGCATGAACGTGGTTGGCGACCTGTTCGGTGCAGGCAAGATGTTCCTGCCCCAGGTGGTCAAGTCGGCCCGCGTGATGAAGCAGGCGGTGGCGCACCTTATCCCGTTCATCGAAGCCGAAAAAGGTGACAAGCCAGAAGCCAAGGGCAAGATCCTGATGGCCACGGTAAAAGGTGACGTGCACGACATTGGCAAGAACATCGTCGGCGTAGTGTTGGGCTGCAACGGCTATGACATCGTCGACCTCGGCGTGATGGTGCCGGCCGAGAAAATCCTGCAAACCGCCCGCGACGAAAAATGCGACATCATCGGTCTGTCCGGCCTTATTACCCCGTCGCTTGACGAGATGGTCCACGTTGCCCGCGAAATGCAGCGCCAGGGCTTCGAACTGCCCCTGATGATCGGCGGCGCCACCACGTCCAAGGCGCACACCGCAGTCAAGATCGAACCCAAGTACAGCAACGACGCCGTCATCTACGTCACCGATGCCTCGCGGGCGGTCGGCGTGGCCACCCAGTTGCTGTCCAAAGAGCTCAAGCCGGGCTTCGTCGAGAAAACCCGCCTGGAATACGTGGATGTGCGCGAGCGCACCGCCAACCGCAGCGCCCGTACCGAGCGCCTGAGCTACGCCCAGGCCATCGCCGCCAAGCCGAAGTACGACTGGGCCGGTTACCAGCCAGCAGTGCCCTCCTTCACCGGCGTCAAGGTACTGGAAGACATCGACCTGCGCACCCTGGCCGAATACATCGACTGGACCCCGTTCTTCATTTCCTGGGACCTGGCCGGCAAGTTCCCGCGCATTCTCACCGACGAGGTGGTCGGTGAGGCTGCCACCGCGCTGTACAAGGATGCCCGCGAGATGCTCGACAAGCTGATCGACGAGCAGCTGATCAGCGCCCGCGCGGTGTTCGGCTTCTGGCCGGCCAACCAGGTGGCCGATGACGACATCGAGGTGTACGGCGAGGACGGCCAGGCGCTGGCCACGCTGCACCACCTGCGCCAGCAGACCATCAAGCCCGACGGCAAACCCAACTGGTCGCTGGCTGACTTTGTCGCGCCAAAAACCAGCGGCGTCACCGACTATGTGGGCGGGTTCATCACCACTGCCGGCATTGGTGCAGAGGAAGTGGCCAAGGCTTACCAGGACAAAGGCGACGACTACAGCTCGATCATGGTCAAGGCCCTGGCCGACCGCCTGGCCGAAGCCTGCGCCGAGTGGCTGCACGAGCAGGTGCGTAAAGAGCACTGGGGCTATGCCCGCGACGAACACCTGGACAACGAAGCGCTGATCAAGGAGCAGTACCGCGGCATCCGCCCGGCCCCGGGCTACCCGGCCTGCCCCGACCACACCGAAAAAGAAACCCTGTTCCGCCTGCTCGACGGCACCGCCATCGGCGAAACCGGGCCGAGCGGTGTGTTCCTTACCGAGCACTTTGCCATGTTCCCGGCGGCGGCGGTGAGTGGCTGGTACTTTGCCCACCCGCAGGCGCAGTACTTTGCCGTTGGCAAGGTCGACAAGGACCAGATCGAGCGCTACAGCGCGCGCAAAGGGCAGGATGTGAGCGTAAGCGAGCGCTGGCTGGCACCGAATCTCGGGTACGACAGCTAAGACTGTGCCGGCTTCCTCGCGGGCAAGCCCCCCACAGGTAAATCACTGCCCTGGCGGTTTGTGCCGAACCTGTGGGAGCGGGCTTGCCCCGCGAAGAGGCCGGCACAAGCAACCTTAGCGCCATTGCCTACACTGTTCCTGATTGCCTCTGATCTTCAGGAGCTACCATGGATGATTCCAGCCAGGGCAAACCCCCAACCTTCTGGCAGATGCTGCACAGCATCCTCGCCGCCGCATTCGGCGTGCAAAGCGGCAAGAACCGCACCCGCGACTTCACCCACGGCAAAGCCAGCCACTTCATTGCACTGGGGACGCTCTTCACCCTGATTTTCATCATGGTGCTGATCGGCCTGGTGCAACTGGCCCTGCACCTTACCCGCTAGC
>NZ_JBNRIK010000009.1:93691-165879 GCF_053557975.1 Pseudomonas sp. XP2 | reverse complement strand
ACGCCCGCAGGACATCCCCCCGCAGGCGCTGTTGCTACATCACGGTCTGAAAGAGAAGTCTACTGGTGGCTGACCCAATACACGGCAGTGACCACCACCAGGACGATCAGGCAGAGGATCGCCCAGGCGTCGACACTGCTGTCAGCTTTGCGGACCTTGGTTGAGTTTCCCATTGCATTGCCTCTTGTAGTGGTTATGGGAATGCACTTCACAACCAGCAGTTAAGACGAGCAATGCCCTTCCCTCAAGCAGGGTCTTTCAATACTCGACCGGTGACGTCAGGAACGGGTACTGGTAACTGGCCGGCTGCCCTTCGGCGCTGTAATTCAGAAAATCGACGCCGTAGTCGTCCCGCTCCAGCAGTTTCAGCCACCGCCTGGCCTTGGCCTGATCGATCGCCTGCAACACCGGGGCACTGTGCACACGCTGGCCGTCGCGGTTCAGCGCCACCCCGTGGGCATCATCGTGCAGCATCACCATGGCCCAGCCACCCAGGGTGAAATGCCCACCCATCAGCACGCTCAAGCGCCCATCGATGCGCGCACGCAAGGCCTCAGGCGAACTGTTGACGACGCCGAACAGCACATCACGCCCCGGTGTGTGCCCTGCTTCCTCGAACGCCTGCATGGCGCCAAAGCCCATCTCGTCGTTGGCCGACCACACCAGGCGGGTGGCCGGGTAACGCTCCAGCAATTGCTGCGCCTGTTCATAGGCACGCTGGCGGCTCCAGCCGCCGTATACCACCTGACGCAGGCGCACCTGAGGGAAGTCGGCCAGGGCGCGGCGCATGCCCTCCTCGCGCAACTGCGAGGCCGGTGTGGTCTTGAGCCCGGCAAAGGCCACCAGGTCCACCGGCCCTGCGTCGCGAGGCAGTTGCGCGACCATCAGGCGCAACATCTGGAAGCCCGCCTGCTCATCGTTGCTCATCAGGGTACCCAGGGGCTCGGCGTACTTGTCCGGCTGGGCCTGTATGCTACGGGCCTGGCTGGCGGTCAGGCCGTTGTTGACCAGCAACAGCTTGACCCCGGTACCTCGCGATAGGCGCAGGATTTCCGGTGCCACGTACTGCTCATTGACCAGCACCAGGTAGTCTGGCCGCTGCGCCCCACTCAAGATCGCGCGGGCCTGGGTCAGCACCCGGTCGGCTCGGCGCTCGCTGTACTCAACGCGCAGGGACATGCCCAGTTCGTCCGCAGCGGCCTGCATGAAGCGGGTGTAGCTGGTCCAGAATGTCTCGGTGGACAGCCCCGGATTGAGGAACACCACCGAGGCCGGCTGCGCATTTGCCGCCAGTGGCAGGGCAAGACACAAGCTTTGGCACAGGGCCTTGAGCATGGGGTCACATCTCTGCGAAGCAAACGCCGGATTATAACCACCTGGCTGCGCCCGGCGTACAAATGGCAGTCAGTCTCACATAGTCCATTTGGTTCTTTTCATATGCAAAAACATCACTTTAGCGCATAACCGCAACCTGATATCGTTCCACGGCTCCGTACCGGAGTGCGCGGCCGTGCGCGCGAATAGCTGCATGCCTGAGACAGGACTTTTATGTACGTATACGACGAGTACGATCAGCGGATCATCGAGGACCGCGTCAAGCAGTTCCGTGATCAGACCCGCCGCTACCTGGCCGGTGAGCTGAGCGAAGAAGAATTCCGCCCTCTGCGCCTGCAGAACGGCCTATACATCCAACGTTTCGCACCAATGTTGCGTGTCGCCGTGCCGTACGGCCAGCTGAGCGCCCGCCAGGTCCGCACCCTGGCGAAGATCGCTCGCGACTACGACAAAGGCTACGCGCACATCTCCACGCGCCAGAACGTGCAGTACAACTGGCCGGCACTGGAAGACATTCCGGACATTCTCGCCGAGCTGGCTACCGTGCAGATGCATGCGATCCAGACCAGCGGCAACTGCCTGCGCAACACCACCACCGACCAGTTCGCCGGTGTGGCCGCAGACGAAATCATCGACCCGCGCCCATGGTGCGAGATCGTCCGCCAGTGGACCACCTTCCACCCGGAATTCGCCTACCTGCCGCGCAAGTTCAAGATCGCCATCAACGGCTCGCAGGAAGACCGCGCCGCCATCGAAGTGCACGACATCGGCCTGGAGCCGGTGCGCAACGCTGCTGGCGAACTGGGCTTCCGCGTGCTGGTTGGCGGCGGCCTGGGCCGTACCCCGGTGGTCGGCTCGTTCATCAACGAATTCCTGCCGTGGCAAGACCTGATCAGCTACCTGGACGCCATCCTGCGCGTGTACAACCGTTACGGTCGCCGTGACAACAAGTACAAGGCGCGGATCAAGATCCTGGTCAAGGCGCTCACACCTGAAGTGTTTGCCGAGAAGGTCGAGGCCGAAATGGTCCACCTGCGCGGCGGCAGTACCACCCTGACCGAAGACGAAGTACAACGCGTATCGCGCCACTTCGTCGACCCGGAGTACCTGGCCCTCGACAATGTCGACTACGCCGCCCAGGACGCAGAAAACCCAGGCTTCGCCCGCTGGCGCTCGCGCAATACCCGCGCCCACAAGCGCCCTGGCTACGTGGCCGTGACCTTGTCGCTCAAGCCTACCGGCGTTGCCCCGGGCGACCTGACCGACAAGCAGCTGGACGCCGTCGCCGACCTGGCCGAGCGCTACAGCTTCGGTTTCCTGCGCACCTCGCACGAGCAGAACATCATCCTCGCCGATGTCGAGCAGCGTCAGTTGCATGCGCTGTGGCTGGAGCTGCGCGAAAGCGGCTTCGCCACCCCGAACATCGGCCTGCTGACCGACATCATCTGCTGCCCGGGCGGTGACTACTGCTCGCTGGCCAACGCCAAGTCGATCCCGATCGCCGAGTCCATCCAGCGCCGTTTCGACGACCTGGACTACCTGTTCGACATCGGCGAAATCGACCTCAACATCTCTGGCTGCATGAACGCCTGCGGCCACCACCACGTGGGCCACATCGGCATCCTCGGCGTGGACAAGAAGGGTGAGGAGTTCTACCAGGTGTCGCTGGGCGGCAATGCTGCGCGCGGCGCAAGCCTGGGCAAGATCCTCGGCCCGTCCTTCGCCCAGGATGCCATGGCCGATGTGATCGAGAAGCTGATCGCCGTGTACGTCGAGCAACGTACCGAGGAAGAGCGTTTCATCGACACCTACCAGCGTATCGGCATCGACCCCTTCAAGGAACGCGTCTATGCAGCGAATCATTAAGAACAACCAGATCGTCGACGAAACCTGGCACTTGCTGCCCAAGGAAACCTCGTTCGACGAGCTGACCAACTGCGACGACTACATCGTGCCGCTGCAGCTGTGGCGTGACCACGCCCATGTGCTCAAGGCCCGCGACGGCGGCCTGGGCGTGTGGCTGGACAGCGACGAAGAAGCGGAAGAAATCGGCGAAGACGTGCAGTACTTCCAGGTGATCGCGCTCAACTTCCCGGCCTTCACCGACGGGCGCAGCTATTCCAATGCGCGCCTGTTGCGTGACCGCTACAAGTTCAAGGGCGAGCTGCGTGCCATCGGCGACGTACTGCGCGACCAGCTGTTCTTCATGGCCCGCTGCGGTTTCGATGCGTTCGCCATCCGGGCCGACAAGGACCCGGAAGACGCGCTGCAAAGCCTCAAGGACTTCTCGGTGACCTACCAGGCCGCCACCGACGAGCCGCTGCCGCTGTTCCGCCGCCGCTGATCGTCCCGCTCCAGCGAACAGCCCGCCACCCGGCGGGCTTTTTCGTTCCTGGCCCCTGGCGTTGAAGGGCCTTACGACTCGAATCAAGTTAAACCTGCCGTTGCGCTACCTCACGCTCTGAACAGATGTGCGCGGAATCATTCTTGCCTACAGTTCAAATGACTTTGACGCAGCAGCGGCTTATTCGCTGCCTTGCGAACCTGCACACTGGCCGTCACATGATTTCCCCCACTATTCAGGAGTAACTCAATGAGCGTTCCTTCCTTCGGGCTCGGCACCTTCCGCCTCACTGGCCAAACTGTCATCGACTCGGTCAAGTCGGCCCTGGCGCTGGGCTACCGCGCCATCGACACCGCACAGATCTACAAGAACGAAGCCGAAGTCGGCCAGGCCATCGCCGAAAGTGGCGTGCCGCGCAACGAGCTGTTCATCACCACCAAGATCTGGGTCGACAACTATGCCGCCGACAAGCTGATTGCCAGCCTGCGCGAGAGCCTGGAGAAGCTGCGCACCGACTACGTCGACCTGCTGCTGATCCACTGGCCGGCGCCGGGCAACGGCGTGGAACTGCGCGAATACATGACTGCGCTGGCCGAAGCGAAGAAGCTGGGGCTGACACGCCAGATCGGTGTGTCCAACTTCAATATCGAGCTGACCCGCCAGGCCATTGATGTAGTCGGCAAAGGCGAAATTGCCACCAACCAGATCGAGCTGAGCCCGTACTTGCAGAACAGCAAGCTGGCAGCATTTCTGAATGAACAGGGCATTACCGTGACTTCGTACATGACCCTGGCCTACGGCAAGGTTCTGAAAGACCCGCTACTGGCCGAAATAGCAGCCAAGCACAAGGCCACCGTCGCCCAGGTTGCGCTGGCCTGGGCCCTGCAGCTGGGCTACGCGGTCATCCCGTCTTCGACCAAACGCGAAAACCTGGCCAGCAACCTGCTTGCCCGTGACCTGAAGCTGGGCGCCGACGACATGGCACGCATCGCCACACTCGAACGCAATGGCCGAGAAGTCAGCCCTGACGGCCTGGCGCCGGTCTGGGACTGACACCCCAACTTTTCAGCCTTGATACAGGCATTGAGGGCCGCCTTGCGGCCCACTGCCGCACAGCCAGGCCCGACTGCGCGCGGCAAGGCCATGGCTTCGTTCACAAGCCTGTATTGTTCCACGCACCGCAATTATGAAGTGTCGCGCACATCCATTCTCTGTCCAGGCACCGGCAGCTAACCTGCTAAAAACCAAACGACCTGAGGAGTACGCCGATGTCCCGACCACCACTACCGCCCTTCACCCACGAAAGTGCCATCGAAAAGGTGCGCCTGGCCGAAGATGGCTGGAACGGCCGCGACCCGGCCAAAGTCGCCCTCGCGTATACCCCTGACACGGTCTGGCGCAACCGCGTCGAGTTCCCCCGTGGGCGTGCCGAGGTCGAGGCGTTCCTCACCCGCAAATGGGACCACGAACTGGAGTACCGCCTGATCAAGGAGCTGTGGGCCTTCACCGGCAACCGTATTGCCGTGCGCTATGCCTATGAGTACCACGACGACAGCGGACAATGGTTCCGCGCCTACGGCAACGAGAACTGGGAGTTCGCCGACGATGGGCTGATGCAGAACCGCCACTCGAGCATTAACGAACACCCCATCAGCGAAGCCGAGCGCAAGTTCCACTGGCCGCTGGGGCGGCGCCCGGATGACCACCCCGGGTTGAGCGAGCTGGGTCTCTGAGCTACCAGCGGGGGTTGGAACAGCGGTGCGGGCACGGATGCCCGAAACGCGACAGTGGCTGCCTGTTCGGCGGGAGACAGGCAACCTGGGTACTGGCTAACCTGCGGCGGCAATGCCTTGTTCCCTTGCCACAGAAGAACCTTGCCCATGACAACTTCCGCCGCCTTGGCCGCCGCCCCGCCTGCCGACCAACCTCAGGGCTTTGTAGTCCGTATCGTCGGTGCTGCCGCATTCGCCCACCTGCTGAACGACCTGATCCAGGCCGTACTGCCGTCGATCTACCCGATGCTGAAAAGCGACTTCGCGTTGAGCTTTGCCCAGATCGGCTGGATCGCCCTCGTCTACCAGGTAACAGCCTCTCTGCTGCAACCCTGGGTCGGGATGTACACCGACAAGCACCCGCAACCGTACCTGTTGCCAGCCGGAATGCTGGTGACATTGGCGGGCATCGCCCTGCTCGCCTTCGCGGGCAGCTATGAAATGCTGCTGGTGGCTGCTGCGGTGGTCGGCGTAGGTTCGGCAACCTTCCACCCCGAAGCTTCGCGGGTGGCCCGCATGGCCTCAGGCGGGCGCTTCGGCACCGCCCAGTCGACCTTCCAGGTGGGTGGCAACACAGGCTCCGCCCTCGGCCCGCTGCTGACCGCTGCCATCGTCATACCACACGGCCAGCCGGCCATTGCCTGGTTCATGCTGGCGGCTGCGCTGGCCGTGCTGGTGCTGCTGCGGGTGACCGGCTGGAGCATGCGCCACGGCCAGGCCCGGCTCAAGCGTTTCGCCGGCCAGCAGGCCCCCGGGCTGTCGCGGGGCGCCATGTGGCGCGCCGTGGTGGTGGTCGCCGTGCTGATGTTCGCCAAGTTTGTTTACATCGCCTCGTTCACCAACTACTTCACCTTCTACCTGATCGAGCACTTCGGCCTGAGCGTGCAACACAGCCAGCTGTATCTGTTCGTGTTCCTCGCAGCCGTGGCATTGGGCACTTTTGCCGGTGGCCCGGTGGGAGACCGCATCGGGCGCAAGGCGGTGATCTGGGTTTCGTTTCTTGGCGTGGCACCCTTTGCCCTCGCCCTGCCCCACGCCAACCTGGCCTGGACAGCGATACTGGCGGTGGCCATCGGCCTGGTAATGTCCTCGGCTTTCGCGGCGCTGGTGGTGTATGCCCAGGAAGCGGTGCCGGGCCGGGTCGGCATGGTTTCGGGGGTAATGTTCGGGCTGATGTTCGGCATCAGCGGCATTGGTGCCGCCGGCCTGGGTGAGCTGGCCGACCGCCATGGCATCGAGTGGGTATACCAGGCGATCGCGTTCCTGCCGCTGCTGGGCCTGGTAACCGCGCTGTTGCCAGCAACCCGTTCGAAGGCCCCGCCCAGCCGCTGCTGCTAAAGTGGCGCTGCCAGGCTGCATCTATACGAGGTCACGATGGTAAAACCGCAGCGCGAATTGCTGGTGGAGGTCGATCAGTGGACCTGGGAAGTGGGTAGCCGTGCAACGGACTACCCCAGCGACTGGTTCATCGAGCCCCATACCCATGCCAAGCATCAACTGATCTATGCCATCAAAGGGCTGATGATCGTCGAGTCCGGCAACGAATGCTGGACAGTGCCACCCAGCCGCGGGGTGTGGATGCCTTGCGGCCAGGTGCATGCCATCCGCTGCGTGGGCGATGTGAAGATGCGCAGTGTGTTCGTGCGCACCGATGCGGCAGCGGGCCTGCCCCTGCAGAGCAAGGCCATCAGCATCTCGCCGCTGCTCAGCGAATTGATCAAGGCTTCGGTGGGCTTTACCGCACCCTTTGCCGAGGACTCGCGCGAAGCCCGGGTAATGCGCCTGATCCTCGACGAGATCAGCGTACTGCCGACCTTGCCGCTTAAGCTCTCGCAACCCAGCGACAAGCGCCTGCGGGTGATTTGCACGGGATTGCAAGAGCGGCCCGACGATAACGCCACCGTGGCCGACTGGGGCCAGCAACTGGGGGTGGACGAGAAGACCATCCAGCGGTTGTTCCGCAGCGAAACCGGCATGACCTTCGGCCAGTGGCGCCAACAGGCGCGGCTGATGCAGGCACTGGAGCGGATTGCCCTGGGCGAGCGGATCATCGACGTGGCGGGGGCACTGGGGTATGACAGCCCCAGTGCCTTTGCCAGCATGTTCAAACGCCACTTCGGTACTACGCCCAGTCAGTTCTTCAAGTAGCCCTCAGTTTACAGACTGTCGGCACCGGCCTCTTCGCGCGTATCCTCAGTCAGCAGCGTGCGGCTCGAACACCGTCACCGCACGCGCATCCACCGGTTTGGGCAGCAGCCCTTCGCGGTAGAAAGCATCGGCAATACGCTGTTGCTCACCCAGGTTGCCCAGTTGCACCGGCTGCACGTCATAGCTGCGTCGGCCATTGGCCTGCTGCACCGTCGCGCTGTCCAGGTTGCCCCACAGCGGCCCCAGTACCCGGGCAGCCGCTGCAGGGTTGGCCTTGGTCCAGGCCCCGATCTCGCGCAGCGCCTGGTACACCTGCTGCAGCACTTCAGGATGCGCCTTGGCGTAATCGCTACCGGCCAGGTAGTAGCGCTGGTAACTCGCCAGCTCGCTGCCATCGGCCAGGATGCGCGCGTTCTGCTGGCGCTGGGCGCTGGCCACATACGGGTCCCAGGTGACCCAGGCATCGACCTTGCCGTTCTCGAACGCCGCCCGGCCGTCGGCGGGAATCAGGTACGCCGGGGTAATGTCCTTGAAACCAAGACCGGCCTTGGCCAAGGCCTGGATCAACAGGTAATGGCTGCCCGCCGCCTTGGTCACCGCCACACGCTTGCCCTTGAGGTCGGCCAGGGTCTTGAGCGGCGAGTCGGCTGGCACCAGGATGGCCTGGGCCGAGGGGGATGGCGCCTCACGAGCAAAATAGGTGAGCTTGGCGCCAGCTGCCTGGGTGAATACAGGCACGGTGTCGGCCACATCCGCCGACAGGTCTATATTGCCCAGGTTCAGCGCCTCCAGCAGCGGCAGGCCACTGGGGAACTCGTGCCAGCTGACGCGGATACCTTCGGCCTGCAGGCGCTGCTCCAGGGTGCCACGGGCCTTGAGCAAGGTCAGCAGGGTTGAGGATTTCTGGTAACCGATGCGCAGGGTCTGATCGGCGCTGGCGAGCGACGGCAGCAGGCAGCCGAGCAGCAGGCCCAGGGCCAGGTGGCGCAGGCGTTTGCGGTGCAGCATGGGACGTCTCCGGGTCAATGTTGGGCCAGTGAGTCAGGGGCGGGCACGCTAAAGCCACTGGCAAAGGTCGGGGCCACGTCCAGGCGTTGATTCATCAGGCCGTGGGCGTGGTAAAAGTCGGCGGTTTCCTGCTGTTCGCCGATGGTCTTCGCGTCAATCGCCTGCCAAACCAGTTGGCGCCGCTCGAACTGCAGGCGGGCAGCATCCTGCGGAAAGCCGATGATCGCAGCCAGGGTTTGTGAATAGCTGTCCAGATGCTGGTAAGCCCAGACCTGGGCGCCGGCCAGGCGCACAAGGTAGTCCTGCAATGCGGCCTTGCGAGCCGGATCACCCAGCGCCTTGTCGGTGGCGGCCAGGAAACTGTTGCCACTGGACAACCCCCGACCGTTGACCAGCACTTTGCCCTGGCCGCTCTGCTCGGCCAGCGCGGTGTAGGGTTCCCAGGTCGACCAGGCGTCCACCGAGCCATTGGCCAGGGCGATCTTGGCGTCGACGGGGCCGAGGAAGCGAAACTCCACGTCCTTTTCGCTGAGCCCGACCTGATCCAGCGCCTTCAACGCAAGGTGGTGGCCTATAGAGCCACGGCCCGTGGCGATCCGCTTGCCCTTGAGGTCGGCAGCGCTGTGCAGCGCTGCGTTGGGGCGCACCAGCAGCGCCGTGCCATACGGGTCGGACTTGTCCACGGCAATGGCCTTGACCGGCGCACCAGAGGCCAGCACGAAGAGCAATGGTGCATCGCCAATGATGCCAGCATCGATCGCGCCGGCATTCAGTGCCTCGGCCAAAGGCGCGGCAGCGGGGAACTCGGCCCAGCGGATGTCGTAAGGCAAGTCACGCAGGGCATCGGCTGCCTCCAGCTGGGCGCGCATGTTGCCTTTTTGGTCACCGATGCGCAGGGTCAGGCGGTCACTGGCAAATGCCTGAGTAGCCAGCAGTGTGGCAGCCGCGAAAAGCAGCAGGCGAGATCGAATGGACATCCGCAGTTCCTTGCAGGTTGAAGAAACTGCGAATGTAGCCGGCTAGATCAAATAAATAAAAGTAATTAAATTCATAAGCTAATATGCAAAAAAACAAAAACAGGCAAACCCTCGCCTCAGCCGAAATGAAAGCAACCCTGCGTTCCAGGTCTGGCCAGTGTGTGATTAACGGGGCGCTTTGCGCCCCAGTCGCCGGGACAGAAGACGCAAAACAAGGACAGATCGCGCAAGCCTTTGCACATCACCGCAAAATGTAACATTCAGTTTCATGTTGCCCCAGGACAGTAGACAGCCTAACCCACTGCCTGAGGCCTGATCCGTGCTGCAACGTGTGCTCTGCTCCCTGTCCCTGCTTACCCTTGCCATTTCCACCGCCCATGCCGCCGAAGCGCTCGCCACCCCACGCCTGGCCGGTATGGATAATTTCCGCGACCTCGCCGGCACCACCAGCGCCTACCCGACCAGCCATGACGGCACAATGCGGGCGGGCGTGTTCTACCGTGCCAACGCCCTTACCCCGACCGCCGCCGACCTGGCCACCCTCAATGGCCTGGGTATCAGCAATGTGTACGACCTGCGCACCCCAAGCGAAATCGCCAGCACGCCCGATACGCTGCCGGGCGGCGCCAGCTACACCAACATCGACATCATTGGCAGCACCACATCGGGCTCCAACATCACCAACATTTCCTTCAGCAGCGCAGAACAGGCGCGGGCGATGATGCAGGAGACCAACCGCGCCTTCGTCAGCGACGCCGGCATGCGTGGCCAGTTTGCCGTGCTGTTCAACGAACTGGCGGCTGCCGATGGCGCCGCGCTGTTTCATTGCACCGCGGGCAAGGACCGCACCGGCTGGACGGCAGCGGTGCTGCTGAGCATCGCCGGGGTGGACGAGGCCAGCATCATGAGTAACTACCTGGCCACCAACGGCTACACCGCCGCCCGCGTGGCTGCCACGCTGGCGGCGATGCCGGCGAGCATGGCCGAAATCTATGCACCGTTGCTGGGGGTCGAAGCCAGCTACCTGCAGGCTGGCCTCGATGAAATCAGCGCCAACTACGGCAACATGGACAACTACCTCAAGCAGGGCCTGGGCCTGAGCCAGGAAACGATCTACGTGCTGCGCGGCAAGATGGTGCGCTATGGTTCCCTGCCCGGCGAGGCAGGCCTGCTGGGCAACGCTGCAGCCGGTGCGCAATTGTTGCGCGAGCTGCAGGACACCTCGCTGTCGGGCAGCTACAGCGCCTACAACTACTACCTGCAATCGGCCATCGATGCCGGCAGCTTGGGCGGCGTGACCTCGACCGTTGGCGGCCAGGTGCACGCGGATGCCGCCAGCTACCTGCTGCGCCAGGGCGCCATGGTCGAGCGTGCGGCTTCGCCCTTTGCCGACGGCAGCGGCCTCAAGGCCGGCCAGGCGCGCCTGTGGAGCACGGCGCTGGCCGGCTACCTCGGCACTGACGGCTCAGCCCATGCGGCCAGCAGCAACGAGCATAGCCAGGGGTTGATGGTGGGCATGACCCAGCGCTTTTCCGAGCAGCTCAGCGGCCATGCCGGTTTTGGCTATAACCGTGGCAAGGTGGGCGGGGCCGGTGGCGAGGCCGATACCGACCTGACCTTCCTCAGCCTGGGCGCACGCTTCGCCCCTGGCGGCCTGGAGCACGGACTGTTCATCGATGCCGACATCAGGGGTGGCTGGCTCGACTACTCCAGCAAACGCGAACTGGGCGGCGGCCTGGGCACGGCCAAGGGTGACAGCCACGGTACGCTGGCTGGCGCCAGCCTGGCGCTGGGTTATCGCCTGCCCACCCATGGCGTGGTGCTGGAGCCGAGCATTGGCGTGCGGGCCAGCCACGTCGACCTGAACGGCTTTACCGAGAAAGGCAGCGAACTGGCCCTGCAAGTGGACGACCTCAAGGCAACCCGCCGCAGTGCAGGGGCCAACCTGAAGGCGTCTTTCACGCCCATCCCCGTCGGCAGCTGGCAGTGGGTGCCTGGGGTGGAAGTGGGTTACGAACATGCCCTGGGGGATCAGCAAGTGGACAGCCAGGGGCATCTGCTGGGGCTGGATATCGAGCAACGTGCGGCGTTCGACAACCGCGACCAGTTTACTGGCGGGGTGAGCCTGATGGCCAACCTGGGTGCGTTGAGTGTGGGCGGCGAAGTGGCGGCGATGGGCGCAGGCGACAGCCACGGGGTGAGTGGCAGCCTCAAGGCCAGCTACGCGTTCTAAACCATATCATTGGGGCCGCTTTGCAGCCCCAATTGGCTTTACTGACTGGTATCAGGCCTTACCTGCCGCGCCTCAACTCAGCCGGGCTTACCCCGAACGCCTGCTGGAAGTACTGGGCAAAACGCCCCGCGTTGCTGAACCCATGGCGCAAGGCTACTTCGGCCACCGACCCGCCCTCCCCGCGCGCCAGTACCTGGCGCGCGCTCTCCAGCCGTACCTGCCGCTGATAACCCACAATCGATGTGCCAGCAAAACGGCGAAAGCCATCCTGCAAGGCGCGCAGGCTGACATTGACCAACCCCGCCAGCTCAGTGCCACTGACCAAGCGCGCCGGGTGCTCGTGCAGATAGGCCATCGCCAGCTTCACATGGCGCGGCGCCAACGCAGGTGCGGGGCTGCGCAAAGCATCGCTATAGGTGTGCGGCCACGCCTCCAGCACCGCATCCACCACCATTTCCTGCAGCCGGGTGGGCATCAGCATGCCGGTATTGATCAGTTGGTCGAACTGCGTACCGGTGGCCATTTCCAGCAACGCACGTATGCCCTGGAACACCGGCAACGCCAGGTCGACCACTGGAGCAAAACACACCGGTGCCGCCAAAGGCTGGCCCAACAACAGTGACAAGCGCTCAGCAAACAACGCGCGCCGTATCGACATGCCGCACTGGGCATGGTTTTCGGCAAAACGCACGGTGCGAATGTCGCGCTTGTCGACCGCCAGCCCCACGTGGGCACCACCAATCGACTCGCCCCGGTGATCGAAAATGATCTTGCCAGCGGTGGGCAGCACGAAGGTGATCTCATCCTGTGGTGTGGGCAGGGTGATGCTGAAATCGCCGCCGTACTGCATGCGGCGCACGCTCATGCCTTCGAAGCGCCCATACACGCCCCCAATGCTGATGCCTTGGGCCAGCGGCGGCATGTCGGCATACAAGCTACCGAACATCTGGGTGAACAGGGCACCGAAATCATCGCTGCGCATGTCGCTTGTGCGAAGCATGAAGGGCTTGCGGGTCAGGCCGGAGTGCACTGTGGTTTCACCTGTGCGAAGGGGGACCCGGATGCTGCCATGGCCGTATGACAGTGACGTTAAAGCGCATTCAGCCCAGCGAGCGTACCCGCGCAGGGCCCGCGTATCACCTGATCGCGCGCAGTAACCCTGCCAAGCCGTGTACAGTACCCCTACAACAACGCCCGCAAAGGAGCCCGGCACATGACCGTGACGCTGTCCCCCCTGCAGATCGACTGCGCTTTCGATTCCGGCAACATCCAGGTACTGGATGCCAGCAACCCTGCCCAGGTGCACCTGGCCATCCGGCCGGATACCCACAGCGGCCACTACCAGTGGTTCCACTTCAAGGTCAGTGGACTGACGCCGGGCCAGGTCCATCGCTTCAGCCTCGACAACGCTTCCGGCTCCTCGTACAAAAACGCCTGGAGCGGTTACAACGCGGTGGCCTCCTACGACCAGCAAACCTGGTTCCGCGTGCCCAGCCAGTTCGACGGCACAGCGCTGTCGTTCGAAGTGACAGCGGAGCAGGACCAGATCTGGTTCGCCTACTTCGAACCCTACCCACGCGCGCGTCACAACCAGCTGATCGAGCGTGCTCGCCAAATCCCTGGGGTCGAGTTGCTGGCCAGCGGTCGCAGTGTGCAGGGCCGCGATATTCCCCTGCTGCGAGCCGGCGATGGCGCGGCTGGCAAGCGCAAGCTGTGGCTGATTGCCCAGCAGCACCCGGGTGAGCACATGGCCGAATGGTTCATGGAAGGCGTGATCGACCGCCTGCAAGCCAACGACGAGGTGCTCCAGGGCTTGCTGGCCAAGGCCGACCTGTACCTGATCCCCAACATGAACCCCGACGGCGCGTTCCTCGGTCACCTGCGCACCAATTTCAAGGGCAAGGACCTCAACCGTGCCTGGCAGGACGCCAGCGTCGAGCTGACGCCGGAGGTATTCTTCGCCCAGGCGCAGATGAAGCAGTACGGCGTGGATGCGTTCATTGACGTGCATGGTGACGAAGAAATTCCGCACGTATTCACCGCCGCCTGTGAGGGCAACCCGGGCTACACCCCACGGCTGGCAAAACTCGAAGAGCAGTTCCGCAGCCTTTTGTGCAGCGTGACCCGCGACTTCCAGACCGTGCACGGCTATACCCGCGACGAGCCCGGGCAGGCGAATACCACGTTGGCCTGCAATGCCGTGGGCATGGCCCATGACTGCCTGTCGCTGACGCTGGAGATGCCGTTCAAGGACCACGACGACGCGCCCGATGCGGTTGCCGGCTGGTCGGGGGCGCGCTCGAAGGCACTGGCCGGAGCGGTGCTGAAGACCCTGGCGGAGATGGTTGGCGACTTGCGCTAGCCTTGCCTCACGCGGCCCCGGCAATCGGTGCTGGGTCTGCCATCTCGGGGCTGCTGCGCAGCCCTGTCGCGACACAAGGCCGTTCCTACAGGGAACCGAGGCAGGAATGGGGTTCAGTCAAAACTGCACATCCAGTATCACGCTGTCGGAATAGGTGGCTGCCGGCGGTGTAGCCTGGTCGGTATAGACCTTGGCGTTGTAGTTGAACACCTGGCTACCCGTGCCTGTACCCGCGCCGGGGTTTACGTCGGCATCCGTGCTGGAGCGTCTGGCGGCACCCGATGAACCCCAGCGCACCGTCCCGGAACTTTTGAAGATGTCATACGCCAGGTAGTTGTTGGCCGCCGACTTCATTCGCCGGCGGCCATTGGCCACGTTCTGCCCGTCATTCAAGCCCACCGTATAGCTGCTGCCCTTGGTGCACGAAACGCTCAGGCTCTGGCTTACTGTGCCGAACCCGGCCACCACCGGGGCGCTGGCGAAATTGATGTCAGGCGTGGTGATCTGGCAGTCGTTCGTCACGGTCAGGCTCACGGTAAGGCTCGCAGAGCCAGCGCTATTGTCACGCCCGATGCAAAGCCCACCGATGGCAATCCCTTCGCAATAGTTCCATGCCCACCCCAGCGACAGGGTTTCCTGGTACAACCCCGCTGCAACGTTACTGCCAATCTGTGTGCGGATATAGAGCGGCACCGCCTTGGGCGTGCCGTTGAGCAGGCCGAGCAGGTCGAGAATACCGGTGCGACCAAACTCGAAGGCTACATTCCGGGTAATCGGGAAGTTGGTGGTGGCATCGGCATACAGGGTGTAAGGGATAACATCACCGGTAGGCCCTACCAACCCGCCAGTGGCCGGGGTCACGGTCAGCTTGAACGAGTCACTGCTGCTGAGCACACTCAGCACCGTTCCGTTGCACTGCAAGCCCGCGTTGCTGGTAGAGGCGGCTTGGCTGGCCAGGCGTACCTGGGTCGAATTGACTGCGCCGAACAGCACCGGCAAGGTCGACACTACCGTGCACTTGGCCCAGGCCGAGCCAGCCCACAGCAGCAGTATAACGGCCGACAACATGCGCCAACCCGTCTTCATCTGCATACCAACGGGCCAATCAGGGGGATCGAACCTTCAGCCTTGGGCAGGTCGAAGGCCACCTCACAATGTCCACCACCCTCAACCTCTACCTGCAGGCTGTTATGCGGCGAGAGGTTCTCCAGGTACACCAGCCCATCCCAACCGACCACCGCCTGGCTGCCGCTTTCAGCATGGGTAACGCGGCTACCCAGCTTGAGCGCCTGCTGGTTGCTGTCCACCAGTTCGACACTGGCCGCCATCACACGCTTGAGCGGGAACTCCAGCAGGTAGCCACTGCCCCGTCGTACCGCCACCCGCTGCTCGACGCTTGGCGCGAGGACGTCCGGCGGCAGGTCCATGGGGTCGATTTCATATTTGCCACGGTAGTAACCGCTGCTGTACGGCACCAGCAAGTGCCCATTGCCATCGGTACGGCCGACCTCCTGGTTTTCATAGCGCACCGGCACATCGGCGTAGCCTGCGGTACTGACCACCACGAAGGCATCGTCGATGCGGTTGGCGGCGAACACCCCGGCATCCATCCACACCAGGGAGCCACTGGCATCGGCCCAGCGTGTCATCTCGCCGCTGCTGCCATACACACCGGCTTGCAACTGCACCGACTGCAAGCGCCAGGTGACGTCTGCCTGCCGGTAGGCATCACGGTCGCTGCCTGCCGCATAGCCCAGGTTGTAGCCGACGCCGACACCCGCCGGCACCGCATGGCTGTAGTTCACCCGTTGCAGGGTCTCGCCTTCTTTGCTGCGCTCCATGCCCAGCGCCAGGGTGCCGTGCAGGTCGAACGGGATCACCAGTTGCGCCTGCACGGCCCACTGGCTGTCACCCACTTCACGGTTGGCAGACAGGTACACACTGCTGCTGCCCCATAGCGGCCTGCTGTAGCTCAGATTGATCAGCCGGGTACGCGTGCCATCCCCGGCGCGCACGTCGAAGTAACCGGCGCCAATGCTGCCGTACTCGTTCAGGTTGAGGCTGAGGGTGACCTGTTCGCTGCTTTTGCTCAGTTGCATGTCCTGGGAGTCGACCCGGCTCAGGTCGGCATAGTCGCCGCGGCGTTGCAGGCGCTGGTAGCTGAAGCCGATGCGCTGGCTGTTGTACTGGTAACCGAGGGCAACCTGGTGGCCTGTGTCACCGTCGAAGCGGCTTTGCGCCAAGGCGGCGTTGAGCACGCCGAAGGTGCCCAGGCGCATGTTGCCGCCCAAGCCGCCAAGCATTAGCGACTCGGCTGTTTCGGCGTGGGTTTCCAGGGTGAAGGTGTCGCTGAGCCCGTAGCGCAGGCTGCCCGAGGCAACACCCGGCCCGTAGCTGAAATCGCGCACGGCGTAATCACGCCGCAGGCTACCGGCGGCCACCGAGTAGTCAGAAAGGCCCTTCTGCAGCAAGCTGCTGGTGACATAGAACGGCAAGGTGGTCGACACCTGCCGGCCCAGGGCGTCCGTGGTGACCACCACCGCCTCCCCGGCACCATTGATGAACGGCACGTTGGTCAGGGTGTACGGGCCCGGCTGCAGCTCGGTGGTGCTGGACTTGAACCCGTTTATGAACAGGTCGAGCGATGTCGGCACCGCTGCTTCGCCTGCGAACGCCGGCAACGGGTAAGTGACCAGATCGGGGCGCGCAGCGAAGTCGCGCGACAGCTGCACGCCGCCTACCCGCACAGAACTGCTCCATGGCAAGGCCCCGGTCACGAAATCACCGGCTTCGTAAGTGAGCAGGCGCTGTTCGTCGGTGAAGCGCCAGGTGGTGTCGTAACGCATGAAGCCTTGGCGGGTATCGTCCGCCTGCGCGCCATTGAATGACTGGCGCCATTGCCCGGTACTGGAAAAGGTCCCCCAACTGTCGAACAGGCGCAGCTCGTTCCAGGCTGCCAGGTAGGTGCCGCCTTCATCGGTGTCGTTCAGGTAGAGGTCGTAATTGAACAGGGCGCCGAAACTGCTGCGCGCGTCGCTGGCCGGGTACAGGTTGCGATCACCCACCTGCTGGTCTGGCAACCAGGCCGGCGGTACCTGCAACAGCAAACGCTGGTTCTGGCTGTCATAGTCGGTGTGTAGCCCCGCGATGCTTTCCAGGGCTACCTCGCCTTGGGGGTTGCCCGGCAACGAGATACCGGCTGCCCGCAATACCTCGCTGCCCAGGTACAACTGCCCGGCCCGCTGCTGCACCGGCACCAGTTCAGCCCTTGGCATCTGGTTCACCACCAGGTCGAGGTACAGGGTAGCGTCGGCGATGGCGGACATCTCCGTGGGTGGCGGGGGCAGGTCGTCGGCCAGCGCCAGCACCGGGCTGGCCATGGCCAGCAACAGGCACCTGCGGCGCGTCGTCGCCAAGAGCCATTTCACACACGGTTTCCAACCATTGCCGGGTCCTCCCTGGCCCCTGCACTGCATTCAATCGTTGACTCATTGGCCTTGGCGGATGGCGTCCGCTGCGCTCTGGCCATTGACCCTGCCCTTCAGCACGCTGCCGCTGGAGGCCGCCATGGGAGCAGGCCAGCGCATGCTGGCGCCCGGTAGCACATAGCCCAACAGGCCTTCAGCCAGTGGCTTGCTCTGGCTGCCTTGCTGCACCACTACATCGGTCAGCCGCGCATGCACGGGGCCGGTGTTACGCAGTTCAACGTAAGGTTTGCCCTGCACCGTCACCGGCCGCCAGCTGACCTGCGGCTTGCCCACGCCCTCGGCATTGCGTTTGCCTTCAGGGTCGGCCTTACCCCACAGCCCTTCGCCATAAACGAACAGCGGCACCGAATAACGCATCTGCAAACGAATCGCCGCCGTGGCACCGGGCTCGGCCTTGTCGACCGGGATGGCGGGCGGGATCTCGTCGATGATGATGCGGTAGGCCTGCTCCTGGCCGGCAGGTGAAGGGCCAGTTCGGGTCAGGCGGATCAGCTGCTTTTGCCCGGGGGCAATGTTCGCGACAGGCGGGCTGCCGATGATCTCGCGCTGCGCCTGGAACTGCTCCTGATAATCACCCTGGCGCCAGGCGAATACCCGCACCTGCAGGTTGGCCGGCGCAGTGCCCCGGTTTTCCAGCCACAGTGCACCGGCCTTCTGGTCGGCCTCCAGCACCGGGTCGATCGGCCAGATCAGCACCGAGGTGGCTGCCCCGGCCGGCAGGCTCGCCAGCCAGAACAAGCCTATCAATCCACGCGCCCACTTCGCGCCTGCCCGCATGCAGCTCTCCTTAGACACTTGTCGTTGGTGGCGCTGGCGATTACCAGGTCACCGTCACTTGCACCACATCGGTGTAGGTCCCAGCCGGCAGCACGCCGGTCAGCTGGACCCGCCCGTAGACCGGCAGCTTGATCGCCGTCGGGTCGGAATAGCTCACGGCCACGCTTTGGCCGATGCCCAGGCTCTGGCTGTAGGCCGCGTCCCGGTACAACTGGTAAGCCAGCACTTGCGTGCCGGAGGTGCGCTTCAAATTGCGTGTGCCACTGGCACTGTTCTGCCCACCGTCCAGGCTCATGCTCATGGCCACGCCCGGCGTGCACTGGAAGGTCACTGTAGTGCCACCCAGCGACGTGCTGAGCAACCCCTTGGAAAGCGCCGACTGCGAGCCATAATCGAGCGTGCCGTAACTGGTGACACCGCCCACCACCAGGCACCCGGCAACCACCTGCGCTGTGACTGTGAAGGTACTGGTGGTCACCGCCCCCAACGGGGCGGCCAACAGCATGCCGACTCCGGTCATGCCACCTGCCAGCCAGCCGCGCATGGCTCAGAACGACAGTTCGACCGAGATGGTGTCGCTGTAGACTCCTGCAGGCAGGCCCGCCTTGCCCACGGCCTTGCCGTAGAGGTTGACGGTCTGGGCCACGCCCGTGCTGGTCGGCAGGGTGATGGTGCCGTCAATGGCCAGTAAGGTCGTGCGCCCGGTGTCGGTGTACAGGTCATACGGCACAAAGTTGCCGGCCCCATCGGCGAGCGCACGCGTGCCACCGCTCGACTGGCCGTCATGCAGGCCTGCGCGCACCTTGATCGCAGGCACCGTACCCGCCGAGCACAGGATGCTCATGGCACCGCCGCCGCCGCCGAGCACCTGGGCATTGGCGGTGACGAACAAGGCATCCTGGGTACCGAAGTTCAAGGCACCGAAGTTGAGCCCCGACGTCCCCGAACTACCATTTACCTGGCACGCCGAAATAAGCGTCAGGGTCGAGTTGATGCTGCCGGTCACCGTGGCGGCCTGGGTCTGTGAAGCCAAGGCCAGGCCCAGGCCTGCGAGCATGCAGCATGTAAGGTTCGTTCGCATCGGAGTCTCCTTGCGTGGTTACCAGTCCAGGGTCACTCTGAGGGTGTCGCGGTACAGCCCGGCCGGCAGTGCACGCGCTGGTGCCACTACCACGCCATAAATCGGGATTGGCACCTGCTGGGTGCTGTTGATGGTAAAAGCACGCGCTTGGCCGATGGCGTAGCGGCTATTACCGCCTGGGTCGACCGCCAGTTGATAAGGGATGAGTTCTCGGCCATTACTCAACCGGCGCACCCCGTCGTCGCCATTCAGTCCACCATTGATCCGTACATTAAAGGCCCGCACTTCGGGCGTGCAGCTGATCTGCAGGGTGCCCGCGCCGCCCGCCTCATCAACCCGGCTGCGCAGGGGCTGGTCCCAGTTCGGGCCGCGCTCGCCAAAATCCAGCACCCCTGGGTTGCCCAGCACAGCCGGTTGCGTGTCGTTGCTGCTGATCTGGCAGGCTGCACTGATCACCAACCGCGCCTGGATGAAACCGGTGGTGCTGCCGTGCGCCTCACCGCCGGGAACCAGCAGCGGGCCAAGGGTTAGCAACAAGATCGAGATGCGGTTCATGGCGTGGCGTCCTTGAGCATGGCGGCGTCCCTACCAGGTGACCGTGACTTTAAGCAGGTCGGCGTAAACCCCTGCATTCGGCACCCACGCCAGTTTGTCGATGCGTGCGTACAACGGCAGCTCCACCGAGCCACTGCCCGGCACCCTTGCCGACTGGGCGACCCCTACCGCAAGCGGCTCACGCCAGGCAGCGTCGCGGTACAAGCGATAGGGGATGGGCCGAGCCGTGCGGTCGTCGCTGGCCAGGTAGCGCAGCTCGCCGGCGCCACCATGCTGGCCACCATCGACACGCACCTGATACGGCGTGTCCGGATTGCATTCAAGGCGCGGGGGACGCTGGCTGAGCAAAACACCGCTCATCGGCGCGCCGGGGCCGTCCAGGCGTGCCGACGAGCCCAGGTCAATGCGCCTGAGGGCCTGGGCACCCGCGTCGCGGGGCTGGTTGACCAGCATGCAACCGCGCTGCACCAGCACACGCACTTCCACGAGAAAATCCGCTGCTACGGTACTGCCGCTGAACAACAGGCCCAATACCGCTGCCATTAAGCGCTCCGTCACCTTGTTATCCTTGTCGAAACGTCCTGAACAGAGCGTAGCAGTGAGGCAGGGCAACGACGGTGGCACCCAACCGTTTTTTGGTATTAGCGATAAAGCGATAGCGCCCCGTTAAAAAAAACCCGAAACGGCGCAGAACCACAGGCGAACTCCATGTCTCCAATGGCCGAGGGCCGGTAAATGTGCCTGGTTTCTGGTAGGCTGAAGAGCGTTCATCCAGCGCCAGGCGCCTATGCCATACATGGACGGACATGACAGGAGCGTTTTCATTGATGACTGCAGACACCACGCTGGCAGAAGCCATGGAGCGCTGTGCCCGGGAACCTATCCACGTGCCGAGCAGCGTCCAGCCCCACGGTTTTCTGCTGGTGCTGGACCCCATCGACCTGTGCGTGCTGCAGGCCAGTGAAAACGTCGAGCACTGGCTGGGCTTGCCGGCCCGTGAACTGATCGGTTGCCCTTTCGCCAACCTGGTCAACGATGGCTTTGACCTGCACACGCAACTGGCACGGCTGCCTGAAGATGAAATCTTCCCCTTTCACATCGGGGATGTGCGCTTGTCCCAAGGTGCGCCTTACGGCACCCCGCTGCATTTGCTGGTGCACGGCCACGACGACGTACTGATTGCCGAATTCGAACCTCCGTGTTTATCGCCGGAACTGGCGGGGCAAGGCGACTATTACCCGCTGGTGCGCAACTTTGTCGGCAGCCTGCAATTGGCCAGCAGCCTCGAAGACCTGCTGCAGCAAACGGTGTTGCAGCTCAAGCGCATTACCGGCTTTGGCCGGGTCAAGGCGTACCGTTTCGATGCCGAGGGCAACGGCCAGGTACTGGCCGAGGCGGTTGACCCAGGTTACCCCGCTTACCTGGGGTTGTGCTTCCCGGCTGCAGACATCCCGCGCCAGGCGCGCGAACTGTACCGGGTCAACCGCATCCGCGTGATCGAGGATGCCAACTATCAACCCTCGCCCCTGCTCCCGGCGCTCAACCCACGCACCGGCAAGGCACTGGACATGAGTTTTGCCGCGCTGCGCAGTGTCTCGCCGGTGCACCTGCAATACATGCGCAATATGGGTACGCTGGCTTCGATGTCGCTGTCGATCGTGGTCGACGGCGAGCTGTGGGGGCTGGTGTCCTGCCACCATCAACAGCCGCGCGCGGTGGACCTGCGTACCCGCACAGCCTGCGAGTTGCTGGCCAGTGTGCTGTCGCTGCAGATCGAATCGCGCGAGTCCCATGCCAACACGCGCAAGCTGCTGGCATTGCGCCAACACATCGTGCGCATGATTTCGTCCATGGCCGACCACGACAGCGTCAGTGATGGCCTGCGTGACCTGCCCCAGGTGTTGCTGGCTTTTGCCGATGCCCAGGGCGCCGCCGTCATCTCGGCCGAACGCTGTGACCTGATCGGCCAGACGCCGCCTGAAGCCCAGGTGACCGCGCTGGTGCACTGGCTTGGCCAGCGCGGCGAAGACACTGTATTCCACAGTGACAACGTGCGCCGCGACATCACTGACCTGCCCGAGCTCGCTGCCCATGCCGGCGGCGTACTGGCGGTGGCCATCTCGCAGATCCACTCGCACTACCTGCTGTGGTTCCGGCCAGAGCAAGTGCGCACGGTGAACTGGGCGGGCCAGCCGATCAAGCAGGTCGGGCCGCAGGGCAACCTCGACCCGCGGCACAGTTTCGAACGCTGGCAGGAAGAACTGCGCGGCTACAGCGAGCCTTGGGACCCGCTGGTGATCGAGGGCGTACTGGAACTGCGCACCGCCGTGCTTGGCATCGTCCTGCGTAAAGCAGAAGAACTGGCCCAGCTGGCGGGTGACCTGCGCCGTTCGAACAAGGAACTCGAAGCGTTTTCCTACAGTGTTTCCCACGACCTGCGCGCCCCCCTGCGGCACATCGCGGGCTACACCGAACTGCTGGGCGAACTGGAAGGCCAGGGCCTGAGCGAGCGCGGCAAGCGCTTCCTGAATCATATCGGCGAAGCGGCGAACTTCGCCGGTAGCCTGGTCGACAACTTGCTCAACTTCTCGCAGATGGGCCGCTCGGCCCTGCGCCTGTCCGACGTGGACCTCAATACGCTGGTCGATGCCATTCGCAGCGAGCTGGCCCCCGATTACGAAGGCCGCGCAATCGTTTGGGACATCGCTCCGCTACCCAAGGTAATTGGCGATCCGGCCTTCATCAACCTGGCGCTGCGCAACCTGATCGCCAATGCAATCAAGTACACGCGCGGCCGTTCACCTGCACACATCGCGATCAGCGCGGTGCTGCATCCGGGCGAAACCGAGATCTGCATTCGCGACAATGGCGTGGGCTTCGACATGGCCTATGCAAGCAAGCTGTTCGGTGTATTCCAGCGCCTGCACCGCATGGAAGACTTCGAGGGCACAGGGATTGGCCTTGCCAGTGTGCGCCGCATCATCGAGCGCCATGATGGCCGGGTCTGGGCAGAAGGCCAGACCGACCAGGGCGCAAGCTTCCACTTTACCCTCCCCCGAAACACTGCTACCTGAGGCACCGCTACTATCATGCTCAAACCCATCCTGCTGGTCGAAGACAACCCCCGGGACCTGGAACTGACCCTGCTGGCCCTGGAACGCAGCCAGTTGGCCAACGAGGTCATCGTGCTGCGCGATGGCGCCGACGCACTCGACTACCTGCTGCGCCGCAACAGCTATGCCACACGCGATGACGGCAACCCTGCCGTGCTGTTGCTGGACCTGAAACTGCCCAAGGTCGATGGCCTGGAAGTGCTGAAGGAAGTACGCGCCACTGCCGAACTGCGCAGCATCCCCACGGTAATGCTGACCTCCTCGCGGGAGGAGCCCGACCTGTTGCGTGCCTATGAACTTGGGGTCAACGCCTACGTGGTCAAACCGGTAGATTTCAAGGAATTCGTCGCCGCCATTTCCGACCTCGGGATATTCTGGGCAGTGCTTAACGAACCGCCACCCGGCTCACTGCGGCTGAATCGTCGCGGTAGCAATTGAGGCCGCCGCAACGATGCAGCAAACACCATTGAAACTGCTGATGGTCGAAGACAGCTCGATGGACGCCGAGCTTACCCTGATGCGTCTGGAGCGCAGCGGGCTGCATGTGCAGTCACAGCTTGTGTTCGACCATGTGGGGGTTGAACATGCCCTGCGTGAGGCACGCTACGATCTGATCCTGTGCGACTGCGTCCTGCCGGGGTCGTCTGGCACCGAGGTGCTGGCCATCTCGCAGCGTTTGGCACCGGACACTCCGTTCATCTTCTTGTCTGGCATCTACGGCGAAGAGCACGCGGTGGAAATGATCCGCCTGGGCGCCACTGACTATGTGCTGAAGAAGAACCTGCCACTGCTGCCCAAGGCGGTACGCCGGGCCCTGACCGAAGTGCAGGAACGCCAGCGCCGGCGCCGCGCCGAAGAGGCCCTGGTCGACGTCGAAGCACGTGCGCGGATTGCCATCGATGCCGCCGGCATGGGCACCTGGGACCTGCGCCCACAAGAGCACCTGTTGCTGTGGGACGACCGCTGCAAGATCCTGTTCGGCCTGCCTGTCAGCACCGAAATGAGCCTTGAAGTGTTCTACGACGGCATCTACCCGGACGACCTGCCAATGGTACGTGAGGCCGTGGAACACGCCATGCGCCCGGAGAGCGGCGGCCGCTATCGGGTCGAATTTCGCATCGCGCAACCCAACGGCCTGGAACCACGCTGGTTGCTCAGCAGCGGCCAGAGCCAGTTCGTCGATGGCCAGTGCGTGCGTTTTTCCGGCGTGCTGCAGGACGTCAACACGCAACGCCTGGCCACCCAGGCGCTGCGTCAGCTCAACGAGATGCTGGGAGAAAGGGTCGAGCGCCGCACCCGCGAACGCGACCGTGCCTGGGAGCTGTCGCAGGACCTGCTGGCAGTGTTGAACAAAGACCTGACCCCAGTCGCACTGAACCCTGCATGGGAAGCCAGCCTGGGCTTCTCCCGCGAGCGCCTGAGCCAAACGTCATTGCTGCACCTGCTGCCCGAGCCCGACCAGGAACTGCTGCTGACCGAATTGGCCGCCCTCGCCCATGGCCGTACCAGCGTACGTTTCGTCGGCCGCATCCTGCACGCCGGCGGCCAGCAACGCTGGCTGTCGTGGGTGGTGGTGCCTGAAGACACCCTGCTGTACGTGGTGGCACGCGACATCACCAGCGAGCGCGAAGCCGCCTTGGGCCTTGCAGAGGCCAACGCCCGCCTGCGTGAACAGATCAACGAACGCGAGCGCATCGAGGCGGCGCTGCAGCAGATGCAGCGGCTCGAAGCAGTCGGCCAGCTGACCGCTGGCGTGGCCCACGACTTCAACAACCTGCTGACGGTGATCCTCACCGGCGCCAGCTTCCTTGAGCGCGACCTGGCCAAGGCCGACCTGGACAAGGCCCGCACGCGCCTCACCCACATCCGCGAAGCGGGCGAGCGTGGCGCCAAATTGACGTCGCAGTTGCTGGCTTTCTCGCGCCGCCAGCGCCTGGAGCCGGTAGCACTTAACCTCAACCAGACCCTGACCGGCCTGGAAGAACTGTTGCGCCGCACATTGGGGGGCAACGTCTCAGTGCGCCTGGACCTGGACCAGGCCCTGTGGCAGGCACTGACCGACCCCACCCAGACAGAGATGATCATCCTGAACCTGGCGATCAATGCCCGCGATGCCATGCCTGACGGCGGCCAACTGACCCTGACTACCCGCAACACCCGCATCGACACCCGCCCGCAACGCCCGGAAGATCCGGATCCCGGCGAGTATGTAATGCTGAGCATCCGCGATACCGGCTGCGGCATGAACGAAGAGGTGCTGACCAAGGTATTCGAGCCGTTTTTCACCACCAAGGACATCGGCAAGGGTTCGGGCCTGGGTCTGGCCCAAGTGTTCGGCTTCGCCAAACAGTCCGGGGGAGGCGTGCACATCGACACCGCGCCTGGCCAGGGCACCCAGGTGGCGGTGTACCTGCCAGCAGTAAAGGACCAGGCCGTCAGTGAGCCCGTGGTACCGATGCTCAACCAGCCAGTCAGCGAAAGTGGCCGCAACCGCACGGTGTTGCTGGTGGACGATGACCATCTGGTGCGTGACATGCTTGGCGATGTGCTGCGCCAGTATGGCTACCAGGTGCGTCAGGCGCACAGCGGCGAGCAGGCATTGGCGTTGCTGGACGATGAAATCGATCTGCTGCTTACCGATTTCGCAATGCCCGAATTCAACGGCGCACAATTGGCGTTGGCTGCGCGCGAAGGGTACCCCCAGTTGCCGGTGGTGTTCCTGACTGGCTATGCAGAGCTGCAAGGGCTGGAGCTACCGGGCAGCGTGGTGATCCAGAAGACTGTGCAGAGTGATCAGCTGGCCAGGGTGCTGAACGAGATGCTGGGCATTACCGGGTAACCCGCGGCTGTAAGAGCGGCCTTGCCGGGGCGCCGGACCGGTCGGATGGGCTGCATGGCAGCCCCAAGGATTGCAGATCCCCGGGGCTGCTGCGCAGCCCATCGCAACACAAGGCCGCTTCTGCAGGGACTGCGGATCGATGAGAAAACTGCGGAAACGACAAAACCCAGCGCCTATTTTTCTAAGCACCGGGTGACATACGTTTTAATCTGAAAAATGGCAGGGGCGGCTGGATTCGAACCAACGCATGGCAGGATCAAAACCTGCTGCCTTACCGCTTGGCGACGCCCCTGTATCGGATGCAGCATTCGCTGCTCTGACAATTCCAACTGAGTGACAACTGGGTTGTTGTCTTGGAATGCGCGGCACTTTAACAACAAACTTTCGGTCTGTGAACCCCCTGATGAAAAAAAATTACCAAAAAACAGCGGGTTAGTCATTTCAGTGGTGCGAGAACGACCATCCGTCGCTTTCCTTCCGCTTCGCTTCAACACAATCGCATTCCTCCCTTCCAATCAGATAAGCCCATTGCATTGACCAAGGAGGACCTCATGCCTGTCTCCCACGACCTCTACCAGGACCTGCACTACCCGCGTGAAATCGTCCAGCAACGCCGCCAGCAGGACAAGGCGCTTGACCGGCTGCTGGACGAGTATGTGGACATCGACAACCAGGTACTGGCCGCCGAATCGATCTCGGCGGGCAACTTCGTCGACGAAGACCTGCGCCACCTCAAGGAGCGCCGCCTGGCAGTGAAGTACATGATCGAGCGTCAGCTGGAGCGCAAGGGCTAGGCAAAGCGGGTGTGCGGCCCGACCTATCGCATGAAGTGATCATTGCCGGTCACTTTCTGTATTAGTCAAAACGGCCGCCCTCGGGCAAGCTGCACGCTGCCCCGCCATCGCCCAAGGAGCGTTGCCTGTGTCTGCCTGGATCCCTGCCCCACTGCGCCAGCTTGGCCAGCGCCTGCGCGGCGCCCCCGTCAACCAGAGCGAACTGCTTGACGGGTTCGAGGACAAAGCCCGAAGCCGGGGTTACCAGCTCAGTGACGGCCAGCGACAGGTGATCCACTGCATGGCCGAACAACTGGTACTGCTTGAACACGGCCAGCCGCGCAGCCTGTACCTCTATGGGGCGGTGGGGCGCGGCAAGAGCTGGCTACTGGACGGCTTCTTCCAGGCGGTGCCGGTCGAGGCCAAGCGCCGCCTGCATTTTCATGACTTCTTTGCCCGCCTTCATCAGGGCATGCACCGCCATCGAGCCCTGGACGATGCGTTGGGCGCGACCCTCGACGAACTGGTGGGCGGCTGCCAGGTGTTGTGCTTCGACGAATTTCACGTGCATGACATCGGCGATGCCATGCTGCTTACTCGCTTGTTCAACGCGCTGTTCGCCCGTGGCGTGTTCCTGCTGGTGACCTCCAACTATGCACCCGAAGGGCTATTGCCCAACCCGCTGTACCACGAGCGCTTCCTGCCGGTAATCCGTCTGATCAACGGGCGCATGCAAGTGCTGGAAGTGGGTGGCGACACCGACTTCCGTAGCTTGCCAGCCAATCGCGAGCACCAGCGGTTTACCCAGGGCCACTATGTATGGCCAGGGACGGCAGCACAGCGCCAGGCGCTGAGCGTGCCGCACGAGCAGCCGGTCATGCTTGAAGTGAACAAACGCCCGCTGCGTGCGCTGGCTATCGATGGCCGGCGGGTGGTACTTGGCTTTGACGATTTGTGTGAAAAGGCCACCGCGGTGATCGACTACCTGGCGCTGGCGCAGCAGTACGATGAATGGATCATCGATGGGCTGGATGACCTGGCGCAGTGCTCGCTGGCGGCCCAGCAGCGCTTCGTCAACCTGGTGGATGTGTTGTATGACCAGGACCGACAGGTGACGGTGATTGGCAAACGGCCGCTGGAAGAGAGCCTGGGCGGCCCACTCGCCGACCTGATGCGTACCCGCAGCCGGCTGGGGCAACTGCACCAGGTAGCCCCCTAGACCTGAATTGCCCGCACCGGCCTCATCGCCGGCAAGCCGGCTCCCACAGGTACCGCGCAGGCTTCAGGGTCTGTGACCAACCTGTGGGGGCTGGCTTGCCGGCGATGAGGCCCTGAGGTCAAGCATCAACCCGCCCTGGGCAAATCCGCCAGCACCGCCTCGATCTCCCCAAGCACCGCCGGGTCGTCCAGGGTAGAAGGCGGTACGTAATCCTGCCCATCGGCAATCTTGCGCAGCACCGCGCGCAAGATTTTCCCCGAGCGGGTCTTGGGCAGCCGCTTCACCAGCCGAACCCGGTTGAAACAGGCCAGCGGGCCAATCGACTCGCGCACGCTACCCACCAGGTCCACCAGCAACTGCGCCTCGGCAATGCCCTCGCCGTCCTTGAGGACAACCAGCGCCAACGGCACTTGCCCCTTGATTTCATCATGAACGCCAATCACCGCACACTCGGCCACTGCCGGGTGGCAGGCCACCAGGTCCTCCATTTCGCCGGTAGACAGCCGGTGCCCGGACACGTTGATCACGTCATCCGTGCGCCCCATGATGTAGACAAAACCGTCATCATCCAGAAAGCCGCCGTCGCCCGTGTGGTAATACCCCGGGTAGGTGCGCAGGTAAGCCTGCAAGTAACGCTCGTGGTCGCCCCACAGGGTCTGGCTGCACCCAGGCGGCAGTGGCAAGGCAATAACGATCGAGCCCTGGTGGTTGGGGCCCAGCAAGTGGCCCTCGTCATCCAGCACACGCACGTGATAACCCGGCACCGCCCGGTTGCTTGAGCCCGGCTTCGCCGCACTGCCTTCCAGCCCCACACAGGGCGCGGTGACCGGCCAGCCGGTCTCGGTCTGCCACCAGTGGTCGTGCACCGGTTTGCCAGTGACCCGCTCCAGCCATTCATGGGTGCTGGAATCGAGCTTCTCACCCGCCAGGAACAGCTGACGCAGCGAGCTGAGGTCGTGCCTGCGGATCAACTCGCCCTCCGGATCTTCCTTGCGGATGGCACGCATGGCGGTAGGCGCACAGAACAGCGCGTTGACCTTGTACTGCTCCACCACCCGCCAGTAGGCCGAAGCATCCGGGGTGCGGATCGGCTTGCCTTCGTAAAACACGGTGGTGCAGCCGCTCATCAGCGGCCCATAGACGATCAGCGAATGGCCGACCACCCACCCTACATCGGAAATGCCCCACCACACGTCGCCGGCCTGCATGCCATAGATATGGCGCATGGCATAGCACAGCGCCACGGCATTGCCGCCATTTTCCCGGACGATGCCCTTGGGTTTGCCGGTGGTACCCGAGGTGTACATGATGTTATGGGGCGTACCATCTGTTAGGTGAAGTGCTAGCATCTCCTCATTCCCACCCATTCAGCTGGCTAGCCCCAGCCGCCCCCCGCGAAATCTGCTCTCGAAAGGACCTACTCATGCACCTGATCTGGGCAACCGAGGATTATCAGCTCTCAGGCCGTCCCGTAGCCGGGATGCCAATTCTCCTATGGGACACGATGGAGAGCTGCACCCCTGTAAATGACTTTTACAGAAGTCATCTTTCACGAGCAGAAATTACCTCAGGTGATTCATTGAATGCAGCTGGCCAGGCTCTTTACGACTTCTTCTCATTTTTACAGGCCCACAATCTAGACTGGTGGGACGTCGATAGAGAGGAATCCAAGACACTACTAAGCGCGTATCGCGATTATTGCTTCACTGAGCACAATCACGGGAGAAACACGGTCAGACACCGAATGCACTACATATGTAAATTCTATGAATATGCGTTTAACAGGAAATGGATTTCAAACCTACCCCATGACTTCGAAGTTAAATCCGCAAAGACCGGAAGCGGGTTCTTCGCTCACGTTGACGCGCGCGGCAACAAGGTAAATGCTAACGATGCGATGCCCCGCAAGATTAAAACCCTTCCAAAATATTTAACTATAGACCAGATCAAAGCACTCATTAGCTCCATTCAAAACGTACACCACCGAATGCTCGTAAGCTTTGCGCTGCGCACGGGTCTCCGCCGGATGGAGCTTGCCACCATCCCTATTGATTACATCAAAAAAGCATTGCGCGACCTGGGAAAAACTCGAAATATTTTCCTCCGCCTTGATCCATCTGACGGGCTTGGGATGAAAACTAAAAGAGGTACAGTTAGAAATGTATACGTGAGTCGAAAATTCCTAGTTCAAGTTGACCAATACATTACTCAGCATCGCGGCGAAAGATGCTCACTTAGTGCCGGCGACAGCGGAAGACTGTTTCTGAACCAAAATGGCCAGCCTTACGCCAATGAAGGAAAAGGGTTAGAAAAAATTGTGCGTGACATCGGAAAAAAAATAGGGTTGGATGTACACCCACACATGCTGCGACACACTTACGCCACCCACACGTTGATTTCTTTGCAGCGGTCCCGACAGGATCTAGACCCACTAATCTATCTGAGCAGTCAACTTGGCCACAGCTCTATAGAAACAACCAGAATCTATTTGCACCTTGCGAATGACTACGTCGACAATGCTGTACTCCAGTATGACGATGAACTGAATGAAATAGGATCAGCCGATGGGTAGAAAAAAGAAATTCAGCACTACCGACATATCCATTCCTGAGATAGACGGTAGCGTCAAATTCAAGAACCCAAGCATTCAGGAACTCATTGCTAATCCGATTGTGGAAATACCGCCAAACACCTTCCAACGGGCAAGCCTCAGCTTTGCGGAATGGTACGGCGGAAAAATTGATGCAATCACCTATATCTGCCACGTCCAAATTCTTCGTTTTTTTGCCAAACAAGACAAGGAACTGGAAGTATATACAGTATGCTCAGTCTACACCTCAATTACGAGGATGCTTGATTTTGCGGCGCTACGAGCAACAGCCCTAAACAGCATCCTCACACCACAAGATATCAATCGCCAGTTTCTCGATGAGTTCATTCGCCACCTCTCAAGCCACGGAGGGGCCATCACCTCTCACCGTAATCACTACGCTCATGTCAAGTGCTTATTGGTACCACTGGGACGCCGTGGCATCATAGAGCTTGTTACTCATGGAAAAGACAAGACCTTTCCAACAAACCCCTTCCCGAACAGCAACAAACTTCAGCAGGGCGAGACACCACTCACCAACAAAGAAAAAAAAGCAGCCATTAAAGCACTGCGAGCAGCAATTCTTCCGATTTGGGATCTTCACCAACCACTCACAAGCGATCTGATTAGCTATTGTTTGTTGGTAGTTGCGTTTCACACAGGGCGAAACACGACACCGCTACGTGAGATGACCTCCGACTGCCTCAAGCCGCACCCTAAAGATAATACATATTTTCTATCTCTCTGGAAGAACCGCGGACACAATACGAGCAAAGTGATTCTACAAAGCAACAAGGATGGCGAAGGAGGAACGGAGTCAACGACTTCAATTAGGTTCAGTGTCGAGCGTTTAATACGGCAAGTCATTTTCAGAACTGCCTTACTTCGCAATCAGCATCCAGAATTCGATGACTGCATTTGGTTGTATCATAGCCAAGAATATCAAACCGTGGGCACTGCCAAGCGGCTTTCCCCCCAATCAATAAGCTCGGCGACCACAAAGCTAGTGTCAACGCATGGACTAACCGACGCAAATGGCGACCCCCTCAGACTAAATATCAGCCGTTTCAGGAAGACATTTGCGAACCGGGTTTATGAAATTCTAGACGGTGATATTTATGGGGTCGCAAGCGCATTAGGAAATACCGCCAGGGTAACAGATACTAACTATTTGGCAGCATCACTGGAAAGCAAAAAGAAATGGCGGTTTATGGGGGAAATCCTGGTGAACGAATTGCTGACAAAAACAATTGGAGCCACCTATCACCAAACTCCCGTTGCGAAGTGCTCCAATGATAGCAACACCCCGACTCCGAACGAGAAACAAGTGATCTGCACTTCATTTCTTAACTGTTTAAGATGTAGGCACTTTGTAATTACCGCCAATGATCTCTACAAACTTTTCAGCTTTTACTTTCGAATATACAGTGAGCGTAATAAAATCTCAAAGCACCGCTGGGAAAAGGAACTCTCCCACATACCCAGGCTCATTGATAATTATGTAATCGCGGAAGGCCTCCGCCGAGGTATTTTCAAGCAGCGCCAGATTGATGAAGCTAAAGCTCTAGCTCAAAAAAACCCTCATCCATTTTGGAGCGCTGATACAATCCCCACCCTAGAGGTAATTGCATAATGAAATCTATTACCCCCCCTGCCGAGACATTTTCCCCCAAACCAGTAGACTTCAGCAAAACCTCGATTGACTACCAGAACCGCCTAATAGTATCCACCGTAGTGATTGACGGCGAGTTAGTTATTTTAAGTCGCTTCGGCGACGACACCTGGCACTTTAACAACACCCCAACCAACATAGGAAAATACTCATCCTCGATTCAATTTGGAATCTATCCTGAAGCTTATCGAGGGACAATAAAAGAAGTTGCATTCTGCTACTTAACACGCGGCCGGGACAGCCGACGCAAAGCTCAAGAAAGCTCAGCCCACCGATTTGTTGTATCCCTGAACCCTTTCTTTAAATATCTGGAACGACTAGGAACACCTGACATCCAAAAACTTCAACACCCCATATTCAGAAACTTCGTGCATGAAAGCAGAAGCTTGATCAGCGATATTACGAAAAAACCACTCGGCAAATCGGCCCTTGTACAACGTTTCGTTGCAGTTGAGGCACTTTATGAATTGAGCCAGTATACTAAAACGCCCTTGAGCGAACATCCTTGGCCAGACTCTTCGGCCGTATTTCTTGCTAATGGAACTGGAGCAAACGCCCCTCACAAACAACAAAGCTTAACACCACTGATTCCGGACGATATTTTCTGTGCGATTTTCGAAAAAGCACATGACCAGGTAGAGAAATCTGATTACTTGCTCAACCTGAGAGACGAAATGGAGAAGATAAATAACTTGCCAATTAGCGAGGGAAAACAACGAACACTAAAAAACAAAACGCTTTTGAAGCTGGGATACCCCCACAAACCTTTTGATTTAAGAAAAGAAATAACCGACCTTCGAACTTCTTGCTATATCATTATCGCTGGGACATCAGGATGTCGTAATCATGAGTTAGCTAATCTTCAGAACGGATCTCATCATAAAACCGAAGGCGATGATGGCGAAATCTATCATTGGATGAGAACTGTTTCGGAAAAAACCTATACCGGACCTTCCGACTGGATGGTACCACCTATTGCTGTTCGAGCGATCCGAATAATGGAGCGGTGGGCGGAACCCTATCAAAAAAAGATCGCAATAGAGATTGCAGCACGACGCAAAGCCAATCCTCGCGATCCGGAAATAGCACTTGCCGCTAAGCATGCTAAAGCGTTGTTTCTTGCAACCAACAAATCTGGGGGTGTAGAAGGATGCCGCTCCCTCGGCAATTCAGGGTGGAACACTCGCCTTCAAGAGTTTGTTGAGAGTGCGGGATTGAACTGGGAAATAACAACGCACCAGTTCCGTCGAAAATTCGCAAACTATGCGGCGCACAGCAAATTCGGTGACTTACGCTATTTGAAAGAACATTTCAAGCACTGGTCGATGGACATGACCCTGTTATACGCGATGGATGATACTTGGGGTCAACACTTTGATCTTGACCTGCTTTTCGAGGTGGAGAGTGAGGAACAATTGATTAAAGAGGGAGTGGTTTCGCAATGGTTCGATGAAAAAAATCTCGGAGGCGGGTACGGTCGAAGCCTGAAAGGCTGGCAGCGTGACCCCCTCAATCTGGCGATTTTTAAAGACCACTCCACGATGATCAAATCGATTGCTGAGAGCACTGCGATCCGAAGCAATGGCCATTCATGGTGTACAGCCGATGACACCGGGTGCGTTGGCAACACGGTCGAACGAAGCCGCTGCGGAGGTTGTAACAACGCAGTAATAGGCAAAGAACACGCCCCCATGTACCAAGCTCTGTACGGTAACCTACAGACTCTCCTAGACTGCAAAGACATCGGCGAGGCAGGTATCATACGGGTTAATAGAGACCTGAAGCGTTATGCTGATGTGCTCGGTGATCTGGGTATCGATGTGGAGACAAACCTTGGACAAGCCACGTAAGCCGCACCAAGACCGAGAGAAAGAGATTTTGCTTGCAGCGGCTGCGATCGAGAAAGGTCGGTCCAAGACAGGGGAAACAAAGGTCAGCATCTCAGCCGTGGCACGCGAGCTAGGGATTTCGCCAGCACTCATTCACAACCATTATCCTAAAGCTGCCGAAGACATCCGCCTTCGCCAGGGTAGATCTAGTCGCATGCAGCGAGATGTGAAGCACGATCAGCTCAAGGAAGAGCGAAGGAAAAGTGCGGACTACCGAGAAGAGATCAAAGAGCTTCGTCTTCAGGTAGCGAAACTGGCATCGCTAAATGAAATGCTTGGCCTCGAAAACCGAAAGCTGAAGGCCCAGCTGGGTAACTCGAACATCGTCGACATTAGAAAGAGTTGAGTTCCCAAGCTACCCGCTCAGACGATAACCACAGAAAATCAGCATCCCGCTAGCCTAGCCGGCACGATGTGAGACCCTAGGTGATCCCTACCCTAGTGGCACGGGCCCGTCACGGACGCAGCTCTAAGGCTCATTGGAGCGGCATATGGCGCTGGGACTCGGTCCTCTGTAGCTTGCACTCACAAGCCCCTCCCAGGCGGCGTAGAGGCTGCAAATTCCAAGACCGACGAGTTACCCCCCTGCCCTCTACGACTCAAGCCAAAAGGAACGATTACGGCTTCATCACCCTACCATACGCTCCTTGGTTTAGTCATTCTCACCCCTCCAGCATCAAAATTGGCCAAAACTCTAACTTTATCAGAGAGTTAAACAACCGATAAAATTTGACATTGCAGACTCCAACGCTGATTCATATGCTGGCTCGGTGCCACTCACCCTCACCGACCCGGCAGCCATAGGCGAAAGGAACGCAACCATGATTACGAGAATAAAAAAATTAAAGAATTTTGGTATCTTCAGGGACTACAACGGTGACAGCATCCAGACGTTTGGAAAATTCAATTTAATCTATGGCTGGAATGGTAGTGGCAAATCTACACTCTCCAAATTATTTGAATCACTAGAGAAACGCCGAAATCTACAAGCTACCGCCGATTCAACTCGACGTAGGAGAGGTAAGTCAAGGAGACCAACTGTACGAGGAGATGCAGGAAGAGTTTGCCTCTGCTAGGGCCCTGCTTGCGACTCAAGTAACCAGCATCAACGGCGGGATCGAGCACTGGCAGGATCTGCTACAGCAGAAAATAACCGATCAATTCAGGACGGACTTCATCGTACCGGCTATAGATCCAACGGCATGTGCTGGCTTCGATGCTGCTGTAGCACAGATGAACGAGCTAATAACCCGCCACAACAAGAAGACAGAGGACTTCACCAAAGAGACTGGAGCCATCAAGCGGAAAATTGAGCTTCATTATGCCGCGATGGAGGTTAAGGCATTCGGCTATTTCGCCAAAGTACAAAAGCGCGACGCTTTTTCTAAGCAGGCATCCGAAGTCCAGTCAAAAGCGAATGCCAGGCAGCGAGAAATCGTGGCGCTTGAGGCTTCTCTCTCTAATGAAGTGCTAGGCGCAGAGGAATTCAACAAGCACCTCCACAATTTCTTGGGACGGTCTGACCTATGCCTTCGCTTTAACCCTCAAATGCTTGGCTATGAAATTAACCGAGGTACCGAGCATCGCCATGCCAAGGACCTGAGTGAGGGAGAAAAAACTGCGATAGCCTTCGTGTATTTCATCACCAAGCTTTCAGAAGGCGATAACGACATTGCGAAGCTGGTCATTGCAGTAGATGACCCAATTTCCAGCTTTGACTCAAATCACCTATTCCACGCCTACTCTTACTTACGCCATCACTGCACCCCAGCACTTCAGCTGTTTGTCTTTACGCACAATTTCAACTTCTTCAAACTGGTCAGAGACTGGTTAGAAGGAAACAATACAAACCGAAAAAACAGGAGACCACCTCGTCCAGCCAACAGCTTTTTCTACACGGTCGAAGCCAGCACCAGTAACCCGAGGAAATCCACTCTTAAAGACGCGCCCAAAAGCCTTCACGCTTACAGCTCTGAGTATCACTATATCTTTGGTCGCCTTTACAACTACAAGGAGCAAGCACAGATTGATCGTGATGAGGCGTTCCTCACGGCCAACCTAGCTCGCAAAATCCTTGAAGCATTCTTCAGCTTCAAGTATCCGCTGCACAAAGGAGACATGGCGAACCTGTTCCAGCAGGGCCTAAATGGATGCACCTTAACCACGCCCCAAACCGAAGAAAAAAAATCTATCGTTTTATCAACAAGTACTCGCACAACGCGTTGATTGAAATCGGAGAGGACTCACCCGAAAATCTTGTTGGTGAAAGCCATAATGTCATCGCGGACATCTTCACATGGATGAGAGAGGTTGACAGCACGCACTACGAGCAGATGGTTTCCGCTTTAGGCTTCGAAGCAACAGTCCTAGCGGAGCCGATTGCGCCTCCGGCAGACGCTATGCCGGATGTCCTGGACAGCGCAGTGACTGCCACTGTGGCAGCTGCACCACCGCAAGCCTAAACACTGCCTTCAGTTGACGCTTGAAATAGCCAGGCAGCGAGGGCGCGCTACAAGGTGCGCCCGACCAACAAGCGCATCGCCTGCCAATGCGCGACCAGCTGGCCAGGCACACCTTCTGAGTCTGCAGGCCACCGGCGAATTGCTCTCCCCAAAAAGCTCCCGTTATCATTCATGGCTACGTGCCACGCAATGTAGTGGTACCCAGCATGAGGGATGGCTATGGCGGGTCTGTGGGAAGCATCAGGTGGGGTCTTCTGGAGTTCAGCACCATTGCTACCGAACTTGGATTTCGTGCGTGATTTCGGCTGGTTCTCGTTCTGTATGACCGTGCTTGCTACCTTGGCCGGTGCCTTTGCTGGGGCCTGGGCTGCACAACGAAACACCGAGAAAAGCAAAAGAATCGATCACCTTAAGAAAGAAATCCAAGTATCAAACCGGGGAATCATGCTGGCCCTGTCAGTAATCAATGTGGCATTAGCGATCAAAAAGCAATACGTAAAGGAGCTTAAGGAGCAGTATGACAGTGAGCTGAAGCGACTTGACTTGCACATGAGCCGACGCCCTCCTCCTTCGGAACCATTTCACGCGATCCTAATGCTTCACCAGCTTCAAGCCATGAACATACCCATTGAAGCATTGCAGAACATCGTAATGGAGCAAAGCTCTGATAAAGCACTACGAGCCGTAACGTCTCTAAGCGAGTCGACTGAGCCGCTTAACAACGCTATCGCCCGAAGAAATGATTTGATTGAAGATTTCAAAAATCGCAGAGTCCCCGAAGGGTACAGTGTAGAAGCTATGTACTTCGGCCTACCTGTCAAGGGAAACACAAACAAAGAATATAGCTCAACCATAAGCGCCATTCACTTATACAACAACGACGCTATTTTCTTTGCACTTAAGCTATGCGAATACTTGCGCGAGCACGCCCTAAAAACCGCGTCGAAATATAAAGAAATTTCAGGTTCGAAAATTGGCGTAAGCGAATTTGACATTAGCGCGGCCAAAAATCAAGGACTGCTCCCAGACGATCCTTCTCACACAGAGTGGGAGAGTAGCTTCACAGACGATTCAAGCAAGATAGCTACGGATGCTCCGATCAACTTGTCGTGCAGCCGCGGCAAGTTGCAATTTTCCAGGCACCTACAGCGTCATTGGACGAAAAGTGACCGAAAAATCATGTACGGAGAGCTTTTTCGACCGGTTCTCCGTGTTAAACGCGAACCTCACCCATACCCATGAGCTGTTTTCGAACCCTCCACAGGTTTGCCAGGGCGAACAGCGTGGTCAACTGAGCCGTGTTTTTCATCAGCCCACGAAAACGTACTTTCACGTAACCAAACTGCCGCTTGATCACGCGAAACGGATGCTCGACCTTGGCCCGTGTCTGAGCCTTGCAGAACTCGATCTTGCGCTTGGCTTTGTACAGTACGCTGCGCTGGTTCAGCTTGGAATAGGTGCTGCGACGCGCTGCAATCTGCCAGATCACCCCCCGATTTTCATGCTCTTCGCGCCTTTCGACACCGGTGTAACCGGCATCTGCATACACGGCGTTTTCTTCGCCATGCAGCAGTTCAGCCACCTGCGTGACATCGGCCACATTGGCAGCGGTGCCATGGACGTGATGCACCAGGCCGGACTCGACATCGGCACCGATGTGCGCCTTCATCCCGAAGAAATACTGACCGCCTTTCTTGGTCTGGTGCATCTCGGGATCACGCTTGCCTTCTTTATTTTTGGTCGAGCTGGGGGCATGAATAATGGTGGCATCGACGATGGTGCCTTGGCGCAGCGACAGGCCTTTTTCCTGCAGATAACCATTGATGACCGCAAGGATTGCCGGTGCGAGCTGATGCTTCTCCAGCAAGTGCCGGAAGTTCATGATCGTGGTGTCTTCGGGGATTGGCGCGCTCAGCGTCAGGCGTGCGAACTGGCGCATGGGCGTGATTTCGTAGAGCGCTTCTTCCATGGCCGGGTCGCTCAGGGAGAACCAGTTCTGCAACAGATGGATGCGCAGCATGGTTTCCAGAGGATAGGGTTTTCTACCGCCGCCGGCCTTGGGGTAGAACGGTTCGATCAGCTCCAGCAGGCCTGCCCAGGGCACCACCTGATCCATTTCGGCGAGGAAGCGCTCTCGGCGGGTTTGCTTGCGCTTGCCGGCGTACTCAAAGTCGGAAAAGCTCATCTGGCTCATGGGCGGCTCGGATCAGGTGTTGCGGGGATTCTCGCATAACTGAAGGCTTGTTCGGAGATTCCCTAAAGCTTCTTACCGTTTTTTTTCGACTGCACTAAGCTAGAGATTCATTCCGGGATAGGGGAGGCGCGGCTGGAGATGAGGTTGGCCGATTTCATTCTGCTCAATATGGAGTCCATTCTGGAGGCATGGGAGGACTTTGCGCGCACGCTCAATACGCCCCTGCCTGACCTTGATGATGCCGGCCTTCGTAACCATGCAGAGAGCATTTTGCGTACCATTGCTCAGGACATGCAGGCGCCCCAGTCCGCCATCCAGCAGTATGAAAAATCCAGAGGGTTGCAAAGCCCTAGCCCGGTTGAAACTGCCGCTCAGACACATGCTGTCAACCGTCTCGACGCAGGATTTACGCTCGACCAGGTGGTGGCAGAGTATCGAGCATTGCGTGCAAGCGTTTTGCGGCTTTGGCTGCCACTTCAGATGCCTGGTGAATCGCACGACTTAGACGACTTGGTTCGTTTCAATGAGGCCGTAGATCAGGCTTTGGGCGAGTCAATCACATCATATGGCATCGCGGTTGAAACGACTCGGAAACTCGTGCTTGGAGTGCTCGGTCATGACCTCCGGACGCCATTGACCGCAGCCCTGCTGGGTGCCGAGGTTTTGAGTGGCAAACGCCATTTTTCAGCGCAAGAACGGAGGATTGCGACTCAGGTTGCCACCAGTGTGGTTCGAGCCAAGCAGATCGTGGCCGACCTGCTCGATCTGGCTAAAGCTAACCTCGGGACAGGTATTCCTATCCAGAGGGAGGAGATCGATCTCTCACTGGTGTGTCATACACTCGTGGAGGAGCTTCGCGTTTCTCGTCCTGAGATCACTGTGGATTTGCAGGGAGCTACCCAAGCGCTTGGGCATTTCGACGGCACACGTTTGGGTCAGGCGTTTTCTAATCTTATCGCGAATGCTGTCCATCACGGCGATCTTTCCAAGCCCATTACCGTGACGTTGACCCAAGGCCCAGCGGCTGTCGAGTTCAGCGTGCACAACTGGGCAAGTCCATTCCACCCGCCGTATTGCCCTATCTGTTCGACCCACAAGGTCGATATTCCCGTTTGACCTCTGAACATCATGAAGCATCAGGTGGTCTAGGCCTTGGTTTGTTCATCGTGAGCGAAATCGTGTCTCGACATGGCGGTACCATCGATGTCGAATCCAGCATGGCCAGCGGGACTACCTTCCATATCTCGTTGCCTACTCATAAGCACTCCGAGCGTTTTCTGAATCGCACCTGATTTTGTAGGCACTGACTGGCCGCATTGGGTCGATTGCGTTCAGTCGCGACCGGCTGCTTTCGACCCATACCGGTCATTCCTTTCATCGGCTTCATGGCAATTACGATTGTTATGAGGATGCACTTAGCCATAAGCTCATCGAGGCAATTTGCCACCACAACACCGAGCATGGAGTAGCCTGATGAAAATCGTTCCCCTCTTGATTACTGCCGTCCTTTCGTTCTCCTCGATAGTCGCCTTCGCACACAGCGGTGGTACCGACTCCAAGGGTTGCCACACCAATCACAAAACGGGCGAGCGCCACTGCCACTAAGGCAGTGCGTAGGTTCTTTAAAAGCTGGCGTTCTTGACCCAGAGAATGCCAGCCTTAAAGCAAACCCCGCGTCTAAAGCAGGTTGCGAATACCCAGCATCGCTAACAGGTGGCCGGGGTAGAACCAATAGCTCCACTGTGTGACTGGCAAGATCTTGAACGGCAACCGGGCCCAGAATAGAGCCAAACCGAGTAAAGGCGCCAAAGCCGCGATCAGCAGCGCGAGGACAGCGAACGGCTCAAGCTGCGCCGCCTGTTCGAACAGGCCAGTTCGAGAGTTGACGGTTACACAAAGCGCGACGGGCAGTAGCGCGAACAGTTCGGGGCGCTTAATGGCAAGCACCAGAGCCGCCGGCACGAACACCCCGTAGAAGCCGTACATCAGCGGCTCGCTCAGCAGATAACCCGCCAGAATTGCACCGCCAGCCATTACCAGGCTTTCGAGCGTCCGGTGCTGTACTCCCCAAGCGACCAGAAGCCCTAGCGCCAACGTGACCAAGACATTGAAGGTGCCCGAGGTGCTGACCAGCCGGTAAGGGACTTCAGAAAGCGCGGCGAACACCACCAAAGAGGCGAGATACCGGCCATTGCTCCGAGTGAATATCTCACCTGGCTGATTGCGTGAGACGTTGATCGCGACTGCCAGACAGAACAGGGGAAAAGATAACCGACCGAGCACAAACAGATCGCTGCTCGCAGGCCAGGCCAATCGCATGTGATCGAGCACCATCGTGAGCAAGGCAATCCACTTGATCAGATCCTGCCCGGTATGCCGCTCTGCCGCAGAGCGAGCAATATCGAAAGTCATGGCATGCCCCCAAGCACCAGGAGTGACAACAGCAGGTATCGCCCACCCTTGGCCAGGGTGACCAGTAACAGGAACCGCCAAAGCGGCTCGCGCATGACCCCAGCCACCAACGTAATCGGATCGCCGATGATGGGTACCCAACTCACTAGCAGTGACCAGTATCCATATGCTGGTAGAGTGCCTGCGCCTTCACCAGCTTCGCCTCACTGACCGGGAACCAGCGCTTGTGCTTGAAGTGCTCGACGCCTCGACCCAAAAACCAGTTCACCACTGAACCCAGGACATTGCCGGCGGTAGCCATCGCGACGAGCGCCATGGGCAGGTAGTGCTCAGACACAAGCATCGCGACCAGTGCTGCTTCGGATTGCATCGGCAACAACGTGGCCGCAGCGAACGCCGCCAGAAAAAGCCCAAGGTAGCTGGTGAGTTCGAACACAGTTCTACAGGTACTTGGTAATTTGCTTGAATTCGTCCAGGGCCGATCTATCGCCCTTGCTCAAGGCTGTAACCGAATCCTCAAGACAGTGGTCGATATGGTCTTGGATGAGCGTGCGCTTGGCCTGGCAGACGGCCTTTTCAACCGCATGCAGTTGCTGGGCAATGTCTACACATTCCCGCCCGTCCTCGATCATGGCAATGATGCTGCGCAGATGACCGTCTGCACGCTTCAGGCGCTTGATGATCGCCTCATGGCTCTGGTGAGGATGGGCATGGCCCTGTCCATCATTGTGCTGGTGATCATGAGAGTGATCGGACATATCTTGAGTCTCTGTCGTCGATACATTACGCTGGCGATGCTATCCCCCCCAGGGGGTTAGGTCAAACGTGCAGCGTTGCTGTTGAATCAGCGTCATAGGCATCTGAATGTCCCGTCGTTTCCTGTCATCAGCCATGATCGTGGCTTTGGCTATGGCCGTTATGCTGGCCTGGACGGGGCACGCCTATTCGTTGGCAGTACCGACTCAAGTCGCTGCCCAAGAGGCAGTGAACATGAAGTACGGGCATGACCATGGCGAGGCTTCGTGGAGCTGCACGCACTGCACTGACCACTATCACGCCCCGCTCACGCCCGACCACCAGCACGAGACCCCTCAGCTCTCTTCTGCTACGCAACTGACACCTATCTTCGGCCCGTCCATGCCATTGACCTGGTCAGGCGAATCGGTACCACACCCACCAATCTTCCGAATCGAACGCCCACCTCGTCCTGCTTTTGCTTCCTGACCCTGGCCGCTTTGCGGCTCTCGATCATTGCAAAAAAGGATTGATCCATGCGTTTACACTCGATACCGGGTGGGGGCTTGCTTGCCGTGCGAGCACGCCATCCCATCTTCCTTTTGTTCCTGTTCGCCGTGTCATTGCTCATCGGCATGCCGGAGGCATTGGCACACGCCGTAGCGGAAGGCGACAAGGGATTCATCCAGGAAAGCTCGGGGGTCATGCTGATCCCGTTCATCTACATGGGCGCCAAGCACATGATGACGGGCTACGACCACCTGCTGTTTCTGTTCGGCGTAATCTTCTTCCTCTACCGCCTCAAGGACGTGGGCCTCTACGTCACGCTGTTCGCCGTTGGACATTCGGTCACGCTGCTGTTCGGCGTGCTTACTGAGATCAGCATCAGCTCCTACATCATCGACGCGATCATCGGTTTCTCGGTGGTCTACAAGGCGATGGACAACCTGGGGGCCTTCAAGCGCTGGTTCGGTTACCAGCCGAACACCAAAGCCGCGACGCTCGCCTTCGGCCTGCTGCATGGCTTTGGCCTGGCAACAAAGATCCAGGAGTACGAAATCTCGGCCGAAGGCCTGATCCCGAACCTCATTGCCTTCAATATCGGGGTGGAGATTGGTCAGTTGCTCGCGCTGAGCGCCATCCTGATCGTGATGGGCTACTGGAGAAAAACCGGTGGTTTCTGGCGTCACGCCTACACCGCCAACGTTGCCATGATGAGTGCCGGTTTCCTGCTGATGGGTTACCAGCTGACCGGCCTGTTCGTTACCGCCTGAGGATCCTGAAAAATGTTCAACTCTCCACTTCCTTCGGCAAGCGAACTGCCGAGCAGCCGTCAGCTCATCCGATCCACCGCCATCGCTTTCGCGGTCGCGATGGGGCTTCTGGTCACCGTGGTCATGCCTTCGGAGTACGCCGTCGATCCAACTGGCCTGGGCCGTGCCATGGGGCTCACGCAAATGGGGGAGATCAAGATATCTCTCGCACAGGAGGCCTTGGCCGATGAAGCTGCAGCCAAAGTGCCTTCGCCTGCACCGGCTTCAACAGTGGCGGCATCAGCACCAATACCTTCGGTAGCTCCCGCTCCGGTGCCACAGGTTGCCGCCGTTGAGCCTGCCAGCCAGGCCGAACAACCGTTAGCGAAAAAGGATGAGGTCAGCCTGACCCTGAAACCTGGCGAAGGGCGTGAGATCAAGCTCGAAATGCGCAAGGGCGCGATCGTGGCCTACAAATGGAGCGCTTCGGGGCCGGTCAACTATGACACCCATGGTGAAACCTACAACGCCGCTCAAGGCGACTTCCACAGCTATAGCAAAGGTCGCCAGGTCAAGGGTGACACGGGTGAGCTGACTGCGCTCTTCGAAGGAACCCATGGCTGGTTCTGGCGTAACCGTACCTCGGGCAACGTAACCATCGTGCTGAACACGGCGGGTGACTACCTCAACCTCAAAAAATGACCTTCTGGCTGAGACTCATATGCAGTGAGTCTCAGCCCATGACCCCTTTGATTGCACCACTGTGGAACTCAAGACATGACTATCAAACTGCTACGTTCGCTCGCCGTAATCGGTCTTCTCGGTCTGCTTGTCGCATGCGGCGATGCCGAGCCTGAGGCCACTGGCGACAGCGCGGGCCATGGTCACGCTCACGACTGACGTCCAACTAGAGCCAAGGATGGCTCAATTTTTACCTACCTCAGGACAACGGTTGACAGGTCTGTCAGTCGCTCCGTTCGCCTCCAAATAACGTCTGCTGACTGCTGCCCCTTGCATAGGGGGCCGGGGTATGACAATCTTCGCGACAATATACATAGGGGGGGTATGGTATGGGCCATCTCGCATCGAACAAGGACGCGCTGCTCAAACGCGTCAAACGCATTGCTGGACAGGTGCAAGCAATCGAAAAAGCGCTTCAGGAAGATGAGGACTGCGCTAAAACCCTCCTTCTGGTGGCGTCGACGCGTGGCGCGATGAATGGGCTACTGGACGAGATCATCAGAGATCACGCCAGGGCGCACGTGGCTGCCCCTTCTCTCACTGACGAAGAGCGCAGCAAGGGAGTGGAAGAACTCCTGGAAGCCATTCAGCGTTACTCAAAATGACCTCGGACACCCAAGCAATGAGCACGACAGCTACCATCCACGACCATGTTTTTCTTGGCGCCTCCCACGAAGAGAATGCAAAGCGCACGCTTTGGGTGGTCTTACTGACCGTTGTGATGATGATGGGTGAAATTGCCGCCGGCTACATCACCGGATCGATGGCTCTACTGGCCGACGGTTTCCATATGGCTACGCACGCCGGTGCGCTCGGTATCGCGGCAGCCGCGTATGCATACGCAAAGCGGCACGCCACCAACTCACGTTTCAGTTTTGGTACTGGGAAGGTTGGTGACCTGGGTGGGTTTGCCTCGGCGCTGATCCTGGGGCTTGTTGCCCTGGCAGTCGGTGCTGAGTCGGTCGTCCGCTTGTTCCAACCGAATGAAGTGCAGTTCGGCACGGCCATTGCTATCGCCGTCGTAGGCTTGCTGGTGAACATTGTCAGTGCGCTGCTGCTGGGTCACGGGCACGGGCACGGGCACGGGCACGACCATGATCACGTTCATGACCACCATCACCACGATCATGGACACAGCCACGGACATAGCAGCGGCGATAACAATCTACGATCGGCCTATGTACATGTCCTTGCCGATGCATTGACCTCGGTTCTGGCAATTGTCGCCCTGCTGGCAGGCAAATTCCTGGGCTGGGTCTGGCTCGACCCGGTGATGGGTATCGTAGGCGCTGTTGTAATTGGTCGTTGGTCATGGAACCTGATGAAAGTGACCGCCGGTGTTCTTTTGGACAAAACCGATGATCACGTGGCGCAGGAAATCCGCGAGTTCATTGAGCAGCCGGGTGACGTCCGCATCTGCGATCTGCATGTCTGGCGTGTCGGGCCCGACGCTCACGCAGCGATCGTCAGTGTTGTTGGCCACGCTCAAACAAGCGTCTCAAGCATTCGTGAACGACTGCTACCAGTTCATGAAGTACGGCATCTGACCGTCGAAGTCCATCAGGCCTGATGTGGATGCGGGTCGCAGTTGCTGCCCGCACGCTCGCATCAGAGTCCAGTGCCACAGGTAACCCAACAATGGCTTCAGCGATCGAGAATCCTTGTATTTCACTCTGTCAGCTGAAAGGTGATCTCTGTGTCAGTTGCGGGCGATCGAAAGACGAAATCCGCAAGTGGAAACGCATGAAACGCCCGGAGAAGATGGCAGCCGTACAGAAAGCCAGTGCGCGGCTGAAGGCACTGAAGAAATAACACCGACCAGGCGCCCCTCCACCGCCCAGGATGGAGGGCGCTATCGCCGTGGCCATTTCCGGTGGTGCTCATCGATGACAAAGGAGTGCGCATGAGATTTGCCATCCGCGACATGAGGATCGTCTTCCGAAAGATCGTCATGCTGATGCGACACCACCTCGTCCTCATGGTCGGGATGCCAGATCCATTTGCTCAGTATCCACGCTGCCCCAGCGAGCAGGCCTAGACCAACGAACGCAGACGTCAGGTTCACGCTGGCTCCCAGCCATCCGGCCAATGGGTAGGTAATAAGCCAACAGGCATGCGACAAGGCGAACTGTGCCGCGAATAGCGCTGGTCGATCCTGAGCCGAAGACGACCTACGCAAGATACGCCCCGACGGCGTTAGTGCCAGGGAATATCCAGCACCCAGTACCACCCACAGAACTATCAGAGCCGAATAGCTGGAAACGAAGGCCCCTATCAGCAGGCCGACCACCAGCACTGCTCCACCGGCAAGCATGGCCTTACGATCATCCAGGCGTTCAAGCAGTCGGGGAAGCAATAGCGCCACCACCATCGAGCCGCCACCGAAAGCCATTAACGCCATGGCCATAGCGCTCTGATCCAGCCCAAGCTTCGCCTGAACCAACACGACCGTATTCACTATCACCATTGCGCTGGCAGCAGCAATTGCGAGGTTCAGGGCTAGTAGGCCGCGCAGGCGCGGAGTACGCAGGAAGATCCGTAGGCCTTTGGTCGTGCGCTCGTAGATGCTCCGTTTAGGCCCGCGAACGGCTACAGGCAATACCGCTGAAACCACCATTGCAGCTGATACGAGAAATCCCACGACGGTGCCACCGAATAGGCTGTGGAAGCTGACCACGGTCAACAGGGCTGCCGCGAGCATTGGGCTGATGACGCTCTCAAGGTCGTAAGCCAGTCGCGAAAGCGACAGCGCTCGGGTGTACTCACGCTCGTCAGGGAGGATGTCGGGGATGGTGGCCTGAAATGTCGGGGTGAACGCGGCAGATGCAGACTGCAGCACGAAAATCAGCACGTAGACCTGCCAGATCTCTGTGACAAACGGGAGCAATAGCGCCACGGCAGCCCTGACCAGGTCGAGAGAGACCAGCATGGCTTTTCTGGGCAAGTGTTCGGCAAACGCACCGGCAATCGGGGCCACGCCAATGTAGGCCACCATCTTGATCGCAAGCGCGGTACCCAGGACGGCGCCGGCCTGCGCGCCGGCCAGATCACAGGCCAGAAGCCCAAGCGCTACGGTCGCCAGGCCGGTGCCTATCAAGGCAATCACCTGAGCAAGGAACAGGTGCCTGTAATTGCGGTTTTTCAGGACAAATAGCATGGCACCTCCGTGCACGGCTGGAGGCGATCTCTATCGCCTGAACTTCATCAGATCGACAACAGCGTATCCCCCCCAGGGGGATATGGTCAACGCGATTCCGTGCTGCTCAGCACGGTCAATGAATACCCATTGCTTTTAGCCAAATCTGGTTTAATGTAGAGAGAGATACATTTTATGCTGAGCCTTCTACATGATTGATTGGTCGTTACTGATCCTTGGGCTGCCGACGGCCAACGCCACCGAGCGTATGCGCGCATGGAGAACCCTGAAGGCCTCCGGTGCAGCTGTGCTGCGCGATGGTGTGTACCTGCTGCCAGAAAAAAGCGCGGGCCGCGAAACGTTCGAAGCGGTGGAGCGAGATGTGCTGGCCATCAACGGCACGGCATTTCTGCTGTCGCTGCCTGAACGCGAGGAGCGCTTCAGCGGGCTATTCGACAGAAGCGATGAATACGCCAAGCTGATGGAAGAAATTGCAGGCTGCCGAGCTGACCTATCCCCGGAGAATGCGCTGCTGACAGCCCGGCAGGTGCGCAAGCTCAGGAAGGCCTTCGGCCAGTTGACAGCGATCGATTTCTTCCCAGGTGTGTTCAAGACACAAGCCGACTCGGCCCTGCAGGAACTTGAGACCGCGATTAGCCGAGCACTGTCTTCCGATGAGCCGAGTGCGCACGATGAGGCCATCAAGCAGCTGGAGCGCAGCGAATACCAAGGTCGCCGATGGGCAACGCGAAAACGCCCATGGGTAGACCGGTTGGCCTGTGCCTGGCTGATCCGTCGCTTCATTGATGCCGATGCCCAATTCATTTGGTTGGACAGTCCCAGTGACTGCCCAAGCGATGCGCTCGGCTTTGATTTTGATGGGGCCCGGTTCAGCCACGTTGGCCAGCGGATTTCCTTCGAAACCCTCATCGAGAGCTTTGCCGTTCAGCAGCCAGGCCTGGCACGCCTGGCAGGCGTCATCCACTACCTGGATGTGGGAGGCGTACAACCTTCCGAAGCACCCGGTATCGAGCGTGTCCTCGCTGGCTTGAGAGAGAGCATTGGCGATGACGATCAACTGACAATGGTCGCAGGAGGCATCTTCGATGGCCTGCTGACGGCTTTCGCAAGTGAGGAAGCCCAAAATGGTTGATACCACCTCCGCAGTAAGTGAACAGCCGCCATCGCAAGCAACTCAGCAGCCGATCGGTCTCTATGAAGCCTTCCTGTTCTGGCTCAAGTTGGGCTTCATCAGCTTTGGCGGGCCTGCCGGGCAGATCTCGATCATGCACCAGGAGCTGGTAGAGCGCAGGCGGTGGATCAGCGAGAAGCGTTTCCTGCACGCGCTGAACTATTGCATGTTGTTGCCCGGCCCCGAGGCTCAGCAGCTGGCCACGTATATCGGTTGGCTCATGCACCGCAGCTGGGGCGGGGTGATTGCCGGCGCATTGTTCGTGCTGCCTTCGCTGTTCATCCTGATCGGTTTGTCCTGGGTCTACGTCGCCTTTGGCGAGGTACCGGTAGTCGCGGGGATCTTCTATGGCATCAAGCCGGCGGTCACGGCTATTGTCGTTCATGCAGCCCACCGGATTGGCTCGCGGGCACTGAAGAATGGCTGGCTGTGGGCTATGGCCGGCGCCTCGTTCGTGGCGATCTTCGCCCTCAACGTGCCGTTCCCGCTGATCGTGCTGGTGGCTGCCATCATCGGCTATGTGGGTGGTCGCTTCGCCCCGAGCAAATTCGTAATCGGTGGTGGTCATGGAGCCGCGAAGAACAGCTATGGCCCGGCCCTTATCGATGACGACACCCCCACGCCTGAGCATACCCGTTTCAGCTGGGGGCATCTGGTACGCCTGCTGATGGTCGGTGCAGGGCTCTGGGCCCTGCCCATGGGGCTGCTGACGCTATCGTTTGGCTGGGACGGCACCCTGACGCAGATGGGCTGGTTCTTCACCAAGGCCGCACTGATGACTTTTGGCGGTGCGTATGCTGTGCTGCCCTATGTCTATCAGGGCGCTGTCGGGCACTACGGATGGCTGACGCCAACCCAGATGATCGATGGCCTCGCCTTGGGGGAAACCACTCCGGGCCCACTGATCATGGTGGTTGCCTTCGTCGGCTTCGTCGGTGGATACGTGCATCCGATGTTCGGTGCGGAGCACCCATTCCTGGCCGGTGCAGTCGCGGCGAGCCTCGTCACCTGGTTCACCTTCTTGCCGTCGTTCCTGTTCATCCTCGCCGGTGGCCCGTTGGTGGAATCGACTCACAACGAGATGAAGTTCACCGCACCGCTGACGGGGATCACGGCTGCAGTAGTGGGCGTGATCCTCAACCTCGCAATGTTCTTCGGCTATCACGTGCTTTGGCCAAAAGGCTTCAATGGGGCGCTTGATTGGCCTTCCGCTGTGATCGCGGTAGCGGCAGCGATTGCCTTGTTCCGCTTCAAACGAGGGGTGATCCAGGTGCTGATTGCCTGCGCTCTGGTCGGCCTGGCAGTCCACATGTTGCGTGTTTGAAACCAAATACCCGTCGACATCATCGGCCGGCATTTCATGACCCATCTCCCGCTGGTGGGAGATTTAAGTAGGTATCGCGTGAGCATTCAAAGATTGATCGGATCGTCTGCCCCTGGCTCACCCACCTGGAATTGGTGGCTTAGTGGGGCTTCCTTAACGTCACTACAATCGCACCCTGCCTGTTCACATTCGGCCTGCTGTCAGCGCTCTTGAAAGCACTGCTAGCCGTGCGTGCTACTGACTGGAACGCTGGTAGGCGAATGTCAGCTTTGGGTCGTTAGCGGTCATTCATACCTGACTGCGTTCCCCCCAGACGTATGCATCAATCATCTTCTGACCATAAATAGGTATGAAGCCACTGCAAATTAATGCGACATGCCTGAGGGCTCTTGCGCGGCGTTACGTTGGGATCGAATTTGCTGCCATGCAATAGCTCCAATTGGAGGCTCACATTCTCTGGAAGGTTCGGCAGGCACACCGGCAGCGCCCGGCCCACCTGTCTTCAAATTCGCTGTGGTTGATAGTTTGCCAGGTACCTTCATGCGGGATCAGCAAGATCTGAGTATATTACTGACCAGGCTCAGCGAATCCACATTAAGCACGAGATTCATAAGCAACACCGTTCTCATGAGCATGGATACGACGCCCATACTCGTTAATGGTACGCCTACTCAGCTCGTCTAGGATCAAACCAGGCATAGCTGGTTCAAAGCTCGAAGTCAGGAAAAACTCCTCCTTTTGACTCCAAATAACCTGGCCATCCCAGTCTCCAGCTGTCACAACTACTGTTTTTTCCACCCTGAATCCAGCCCCTCCTTCTCGCGCAAATATTTCACACTTGAAAAACGCCATCTCCCCTTCGCGCTCGTAATTCTCAGTAACGCAAGACGTCCCACAAGCGAGAAGCCCTTCTGCATCACCTTCTGCTACTCCATCAAGCTCACCTACACTCACTTGAATAAGCGAATGATCAAATTGGTCAGAATCCCACATATACGCCTCAGCTAATAATTAAAAATTCACCCAATTAATCCATACAAATAAGCACCGGTCAAGAACATTCAAATAAAGCAGCCCTGCTCAATCGCTACTGTCAATTACATTTACATCAAATAATATATTGTTCAACCAATTACTCAGCCTATAACCATGACACGTCGACCTCACAGATAGGTCAGCCATTAATGGTGACTCCAGCCACCCAAATCCTATAATTTATTTGGCAGAGATGTAGCGAACTGTGGGTTTCAAGGTAGGATTAGCTATAGCCATCAATCGCCAGGTGAACTCATGGAATGGTCTCTCCCAAAAGCTGGCTTTCTCAGCACTGACGTTGAAGACGCTGTACCTGCCATTTTGCAAGCAAACGATGAGCTTTTCGGTTTCGCCAGAGACGTAAACCACCTCATAATGGCGATTGCTCAAGAGGCGGTGAATACCGTGCACACTAGCTCAATGAGTGAGGAAGCTGTTCTGGTACGGCTACTTATGCGAGCAGCAGGCTTTTATCAGGGGGCACTGCTGATGGCTGAGCGCGGCATGTTTGTCGAGTGCCGTGCTATGGCTCGATCAGTGATTGAAGTCAGCCTCGCTGTTTCAGCAATGGACGGCAACAAAGGCAAGTTCATACAGATGCTCAGGGATGACCATTTGAAGAGCCGGCGCAATCGATACCAAACCCTTCATACTCAAAGCACGGACCCAGAGGCACGTAAGGCCCTTCAGACGGCGATAGGCCAGCTCGAAAAGTCGCTCAGTCTCATCAGTCCGAAGGAGTTAGCGGCGCTTGGTCCTCTGGAGGCCTCTTACTTCGTTTATCAGGTTCTGTCTGACAACGCCGGTCACGTTTCCGCCTCATCCCTGGATCACTACATAGAACCCCAAGAGGGCCGACAATATTGGGATTATAAGGTTGGCGCAGGAACCCCAGACGAAGTTGCCACCTCACTCTACTACTGCCTATACGGTGTAATTCCCGTAGTCGTAGGTGTGGCCGATCTCCTCGGCCTTGAGCAATTCGCCGCCCAGATACACGAGGTGGTCGACCGTTTCGACAAAACCCCCGCCCCATTACTGGCATAACGCTAAAACCTTGGCTTGCCTTGAGGATGGCCTGCGGGCGGACGGATCGTCCCACCCGAAATTCGGATGCTGCCCAGGGAAGGCCGGAGTTTCCGGCAGCCCTGAGCAGGAAATGCTGGAATCTATAATCACTCTATAATCGTCTATAAAAGCGTATAAATCCCAGATCTCGCGCCCCACAGACGATTAGAGTACAAATGTACTCCGCCGTACTCATGGTCATTCGGAAGCCTCCAGCCGAGTCATCTTCCAAACTCCATCATTGAAGGGCGATGGTGTCTGCGTATTTTCAAGCGGGCTCGATCATCCTCATCGTCAGGATTACCGTGCGACAACGAAGCTCTGGGCCTGTCCCGTGACAACCTCCAAGAAATGATCCAAGTATCGCCTCCTGGCGTCCGCCGTCACGGAACAGGCCCACTATCGACCCCGACGTCACCGAAACAAACATCATCTGCGACCAGACCGAGATTATCGGTGAGATCCTGGCCATCCTCGCTGAAAAGATGCTGAGTTCGCCGCTCCTGCTTGAGATAAGCCAATGTTTTGAAGAAGCAATGCTCACATAGATGTAGTTCATCGCGCTCCCCATCATGGGCAGTGTCACAGGCCCAATGTGCTTGTAAGGTCCCAAACTGATGCGCGCCAATATTCGTGCGCGTGGAGCAACGGCATATATCACACACGACGTCTGTAACGGCCTCGACTTCGACTCTTCCAATTATTTTCATTGCTGACTCCTACAAACGCATCTGACCTTCGCTACCAGCACAAGCCTCCATCACAGATGCTGGCGCGCCGGCCTTCGTCATCCAGCGGTACAAGAATGAGGCTGAAGAGATTTTCCAAGCCATTTCTGACTACTACCAACGCTCGATGGGTCGCCCCTCCGGCACGCTTCACTGACCTGAGAACTGAGCCCCCATCTGGGCCCTTCCGCGGCAAGCGGTATGCGCATTTTTGGGGAATTCTTAGGCGCCAGGACATGGATCGATTTTGTAGTCCATCAGTAGGTCCTCCACTGCACCGCAGAAATGATCAATCAGGAGTCATAAGTTCTTCGCTCCCAATAAAATTCAACTCTATATTCTGAGAGCAAATTACTCAGTGCTCCGCACAACCGTGGTTCCTCCAGCAGCTCTGAGTCGGTGTAGCTCACCGCAACGGCAAGCCTCATCTGCTCGGGAGATAAACCACGAGGATCATAGGGCCAAACTTGAACTTTACTTACACTTGCATCCCTGAAATGGAATGAGTCGACCTCCACATATAGCTCACGCACCACTTCCCAATCGCTCAGCGTGATTGCATATGTTTTCTGAAGTGAGTCAGCGAGATTTGTATGAAGATCGAGGAATGAGTCTCCCGCCAAAATTGCCTCGCTACCTACAAAGTCTTTCAGGTAGACATCGAAAAGCCTTGGAGAGGAAATAAGAGACTTCAGCTCGTGAATTGGAACGCTTTTTCCAGCCTCGTAAAATGAAAAAAGCTGTTGTGCGAGCGCAACAGAGTTTGATGAGCTAGCCATGACCATCTTAGTAGAGACAAGCAAATTCAGCATGTTGCCACCTCGCACCGCGCACTTCGCTTATAAATCAATTTTTGGGGGCCTCGCTCCCAATCCCCATCCGGTTGCGCCGAATAATAGACCCTCTCACTGTTATCAACTGTGTAAATATAATGCCGCTTTTCAGCCAATGAGCCAGAGGTCACTTCATTCATTTCGATTAAGGGAGCCATCGACCAGTCATCAGTCCCATTCATAACCGGAGGAATGACCAATACAATTTTGTAGGTGTATGAGCCGGTAAATTTTTTAGACAAAAACCGCTTCAACTTACCCACATCATCAATCAGAACTTCACCTTTTGACACATCACTACTCCCGGATCTCATGTAGTGCTGTGTAATATAAAACCAAGCTGCCTGAAGTCGTTGGGAGACGTAATCAATTTCGAGCAATTTCTCATCCGGTAGTTCAGAAGAAACCGAGAGGGCTCCTGTATGCGTTTCAAACATTGCTCCACCTATAGATCCATTAAGAAATCCGCTTTAGAGCCTGAGCTTCGCAAGGCTCACATAAGGTCTTAACCCAGTCGGACTGCAACCTTTTTCTAGAACCTGGCTGACCACACCACTCGCATGTCTTAATTGATACTTGCAAAGCCCTGCTTACTAACGAAGAGACATATTCATCCGCACAAATACAGGAAACCCTCAACTCTCCGAATTTTTCTTTCACGTAAGAAAACCGAACCTGCTCGATATTTTGTTCATCAATATATGATTGAATCTCAGAGCACAGCGCGCTCAAAATCTCTGCCCATCCGTCATCGCATCCGATGCCCCACACCGCTGCATCACGACGACGCCCCTCGCTACCGAACAGAAGCGGGTATTTAATAATCAAATCGCGTTCTGCGGCGTCATTCATATTTACGCTCCAAATTTACGGGTACGAGGTGGCTGAGCGGCAGCAAACAAAGGCCCTACCTCACGTAGCTATCTTAAGATATATCTTAGCATCGCCTATCGTTGATTCCAATCTAACGCCATGCTTCGTCTAATGCCAGCTGTTTTCTACAGCAGGCATCAGCATGGGGTTCGAAGCGGCGCTGGGCGCGGTCTTGAGGGAAATGCGGCTTCAGCGAGGCTGGACACAGGCGCATTTTGACGGAGTGGTTTCACCCCAATATCTCAGTGACATCGAGTTCGGAAAGAGGAGCCCATCGCTGGCGGTACTGCGAGGGATATGCGATCACCTGGGTGTCGAGCTGAGCAGCGTGCTTGTCCTTACCGCGCTGTCGCTGGAAGAGTTGAGCGATTCCAAAAGCATCCTTCAGCGCGTTGAGAAGGAGGTGCAGAGTTTTACAACCTGGCGCATTTCTGGTCGGGTCACACCCTAATCCAGCTCGCGCCTACATCTAGTGCCGAACGGTTATTAGGCTAGAGGGGTGGACAACGGCAGTTGACCCAGCAGGCGTGGACACCTCCTAGCCCTTCGGAGCTTCGCCAAATAAATCATCTCTAGCATTGAGCCCAATATTGACTCCGATTACTGCGGCTGCGAGCCCGTCGCAAGTAAGCAGACTCTGCGTACGTGGCTCCCCCTTGAGATTGGCAACCGTCTGAAAATTGTACAAGCGTTCTGCCCACCCCTTATTGATAATATATCTATCCCGAGTGACTACTTTGGCGCTCCTCAAGAAATCCCCTATAGCATAGCTCTGCCCTTTTAATCGCCAGCGCTCTACCACGCCACTTAAATAGCCCGCAACCTCCAGCTGTAGCCCGCAAGAAGGACAGGGAAAGCTGTATATACCTCATCTATCCAGCCACCAAAGACTCCACAATTACGTGCCCATCCTCAACTCTACGAGCTAGACGTCGTAGTTCCGCCAACCCTACTTCGACGCAGAGGCGCACGTCGACATCCGGAAATATAGGATCCTGCTTAGTACTGCACTCCTCAATTCTAAAGCTCCCTCCTACCAGCCCTAAGTAACTGCACACATCACTTATACACTCCGCCCTAAATGAATACAAAGCCATAACACCATCTCTATTTATTAATTTGAAATTGACCACCCCAACATTATACGCACACTAATTCATCTTAGTTTTGTGCGAGATTAAGTTCCTAGGCACGAACAGTAAAATAAAAAGCTGGCCCATAACACTAAAAGCTGCGGAGCGCTCAATGGGCTTTTTCTTCCAGAGTTAGCTTTTGCACTGAAGGTGCATGACTGGGCTCGATGTCTGGATGTCGCGCTGGCAGTCAGACCGTGACCTTAGGATGGGGGGAGCCTGGTGGGGGACTTGGAGCTAACGGGTGCATCCGTTCATCAGGATCGTTACCTACCTTGAAAAACTGTTAGGAAGCCTACGACCCAGGATTTACGGGGCCTCTATCACTTCTAACTGTTAGCAGGTATCCATAAATGATGTACAGCGGGTCGCCGGCATCCAGCTCGACCGGAGCCACCGGCTGGGCGCCGGCCAACGCTGCCTGCCAGTCCAGGTCGCGGCCTGGGTGCAGTGCAGCCTGCGCCTGCGGTCGTTGCAGCACCAGCACATTGCGCGGCTGGTGCCGGGCCAGCTGCAGGGCGCGGTCGACCAGCGGCTTATAGGCAATCACCTTGTCGAATTCCAGCCCGCAAGATGCCGTCAACAGCAGCGTGGGCCGGGCGTCATCGATGCGCAAAGCCAGCTCGTTGGCGGCAAAGCCGCCGAACACCACCGAATGCACTGCACCGATCCGCGCGCAGGCCAGCATGGCCATGGCCGCTTGCGGCACCATGGGCATATAGATGATCACCCCGTCGCCCTTTGTCACCCCTAGCTGGCGCAGCAAACCGGCCAGTTGCGCCACTTCATCGCGCAGCTGGTTGTAGGTGTAGGCCTGCTGCACGCCGGTGACTGGCGAATCGTAGACCAGCGCCAACTGCTCGCCACGGCCCTGCTCGATCTGGTGATCGAGGGCCAGGTAGCAACTGTTCAGGCGGCCGTCGGCGAACCAGCGGTGGGTACCGTCAGGGTTGTCTTGCAGGATGACGGCAGGCTTGCGGTGCCAGGCCAGGTGCGCGGCCTGTTCCGCCCAGAAAGCGGCAGGGTCGGAAATGGAATGGGCGTAGCTGTGCTGATAGCTCATATCGAAGGGAACCCGGTACTTGTTGTTATTGAAGGGCGAACCCTGAGTATGGACCGCTACACCCGCGCCGCCAGGGGACTAAAGTCACAACCGACCTGCAAATTTGCAGACAACGCAAAAACGCCCCATAACGGTGCAAAGCCTCTAGAATAGGCCACCCTCAGCCACCGAGCAGCCCATGGACATCGATCAGGCCCGAACCTTCCTGGAAATCGTGCGTTGCGGCAGCCTGGTCGCCGCCGCCGAACGCCTGTTCGTGTCACAAACGGCCATAACCGCCAGGGTTCAGCGCCTGGAGCAGCAACTGGGCTGCCAGCTGTTCGTGCGCAGCCGCAACGGCGCCAGCCTGACCAGCGATGGCGAGGCATTCGTCAGTTATGCCAACCAGCTGGTACAAACCTGGGAAGCGGCGCGACGTGACCTGCCGCTACCTGAGGGCTGCCAGCAAGTGCTGCATGTGGGGGGAGAAGTGAGCCTGGGCAACCCGATGCTGCTCGACTGGGTCAGCGCCCTGCACCGTGAGCTGCCCAGCCATGCCATCCGCAGCGAGGTGAGCGACGGCGAGTCGCTGCTGCGCAAGGTCGAGATGGGTTTGCTGGACGCTGCGCTGGTGTACCAGCCGACCTACGGGCCGGGCCTGCAGGTGGAACAGTTGATGGAAGAGAAGCTGATCCGCGTGCGCCGGGTCGACCGGCCAGAGCCCTATGTCTACATCGACTGGGGCGAGGCCTTCCGCCGCCAGCACGATGCCGCCCTGCCCGACTGCGCCCGCCCGGCGCTCAGCTTCAACCTGGGCCCACTGGCCTTGCAGTTCATCCTCGATCAGGGCGGCAGCGGTTATTTTCGTACGCGGGTGGTGCAGGCTTACCTGGACAGTGGCGTGTTCGAGCGGGCACCGCAGGCACCGGAATTCACCTACCCGACCTTTCTGGTATACCCACGCAAGCGCGACAGCGAGGCCCTGCAACAGGCCTTCGCCATCCTGCGCCGGCTGGTCGCCGCCGGCGCCAGCGACTGGTCACAACGCTGGGACCCGGTTATCTGAGGCCACGGCTTTGCTGAGCAGTTGCCGCTTGAGGCCGGCGATGAGGTCGGTCTGGGTGATTACCCCCACCAACTGGTCGCCATCGAGCACCGGCAGGCAGTGCAGACCTTGCTCGCACAGCAACGGCAGCAGGCACTCAAGCGGGTGCTGACTGCTGACACTGACCACCCGCCGGCTCATCACCTGCTCCATGCGTACCGCCTTGCGGCCGAACAGCCCCCGCCAGCTGAAGCGGCCATGCTGCATCGCCGGGCCCACCAGGTCGCTAAGGCTGACGATGCCCACCAGCCTGCCCTGTTGCAACACCGGCAGGGTTTTCAGGTGGTGGCTGGCCAGCATTTTCCAGGCCTGCTCGAGGGTAGTCTGGGGCGTGGCAAACTGAACATCGCGCGACATTACCGAGGCCGCGGTAATACCGCCAAGGCTGCGCTGCAGGGCGTGCTGCTCGGTGGCCAGGATGATGCGCTCCAGCTCGTCACGGGTAACGTCGACGAACTCACCCAACTCTTCGAGGGCCTGGTCCAGGTCCTCGCCACGGATGCCGACCCGTTCACTGGGCTGTCGGTCGTGGGTGTGGTGCGAGTCTTTGCGTACCGCGACGCCTTTCGGGTAGCGCACCCCGGTGAGGCGGTTGTAGAGCACCGCCACGCTCACCAGGATCAGTGCATTGAGCAGGATCGGCTCAAGCAGGTGATCACCCATGGCGGTCAGCCCTGTGTCGGCCAGCACTGCACTCACCGCCACCCCGCCACCCGGCGGGTGCAGGCAGCGCAGCAGGCACATGACCAGGATCGAGATACCCAGGGCCGCAGCGGCCACCCACAGTTCCGGGCCAAAGCCTTGGCGCAGGGCCAGGCCGACCGCGCCAGCCAGCGCGTAGCTACCCAGCACCGGCCAAGGTTGGGCCAATGGGCCGGAATGCACGGCGAATACCAGCACTGCCGAGGCAGCCAGCGGGCCCAGCAGGTGCAAGGCGATGTCGGGACCGTAGGCCATGCTGGTCAGCCAGCCCGCAAGGAACAAACCGAACACCGCACCGATACCGGCACGCAACCATTCTTTTGGAGGGGTATTCAGAGGCGCCGGCAACAGGCGCTGCAGACGGTTTTCGGAACGCGAGGCAGACATTTAGGTAATCGGGATCTTTGCTATTTCTGATTAAAAAGAAAGCCCAGCCGAGCTGGCCTGGGCCTCGTATTGCGCGTGCAATACCACAAGGGGCTCCGTCCGTGGAGAGATGGAAACCGCAGGGTTTCGTGAGGGGGATTTTGCCGGGTGGAGGGAAATTGGGCTAATTCAAAAAACTGCGGCTGTACTGCAATTTTTTTGCAGTACTGATAGGACCAAAGGGGCGCTGCGCGGCCTTGTGTCGCGATGGGCCGCACAGCGGCCCCTGCATTACCGGGCCTTGCGCGGCAGGTCAATGCTCACGCGCAATCCGCCCAGCGGGCTCTCTTCCAAGGCCAGTTGCCCGCCCCAGGCGTCGACGATATCGCGCACGATGCCCAAGCCCAGGCCATGCCCGTCCACCTGCTCGTCCAACCGCGAACCACGCTCCAGCACTTGCTGGCGCTGGCCCTCAGGGATGCCGGGACCGTCGTCATCGACCCACAGCTGATAACCCTCGGCACTAGGCGCAATACCCAGTCGCACCTCGCTGTCAGCCCACTTGCAGGCGTTATCCAGCAGGTTGCCCAGCAGCTCCAGGAAGTCTTCACGGTCCCATGGCAATAACAGCCCGGGCGGCACATCACTTGCCAACAGCAGGCCTTCTCCGTGAATCATGCCCAACGTGCCCAGCAACCCCGGTAGCTCGGCGTCACAATCGAACTGCGCGCCTGGCAACGCGTCACCCGCCAGCCGCGCACGGTTCAGCTCGCGCGCCAGCCGCTGCTGAATCTGCTCCAGCTGCTCGCGCATCTGCGCGCGGACTTCGGGCAAATCCTTCAGACGCTCGCTGGAGGCCAGGCTCAGCAGCACTGCCAACGGCGTCTTCAGCGCATGCCCCAGGTTGCCCAAGGCATTGCGCGAACGGCGCAGGCTATCTTCGGTATGGCTGAGCAGGTGGTTGACCTGCCCCACCAGTGGCGCCAATTCGCTGGGCACCTCCTCATCCAGCTGCGAGCGCTGGCCCTGCTGCAGTTGGGCGATTTGCTGGCGTGCCCGCTCCAGCGGCCGCAGCGAGCGGGTAACCGTGATGCGCTGCAGCACCAGGACCAGGATCAGGGCCACCAACCCCATGCCCAGGCCGATCTGCTGCAAGCGCCGGAAGCCTTCGCGCACCGGCGAATAGTCCTGCGCCACGCTGATCGAGATGTCCTGGCCCAGGCGCCGGTAGTCGGCGCGCAGGGCCAACAGTTGCTGGCCTTCCGGGCCGAGTTCATGACTGTCGGAGAGCCCGGGCGCCGAAGGTTTCGGCATGTCCAGATCCCACAGCGAACGGGACCTCCAGGTACCTTTGTCGAAATCGATGCGGAAGTAGTAACCGGAAAAGGGCCGCTGGTAGGCAGCCGAAATACGGCGCTCATCCAGCTGCAGGCCGGACGGGCCACGCACCAATGCCACCAGCAGGTTCTCGCTTTCCTTGCGCAGGCCGTTTTCCAGGTAGCGCTGCAGGCCGGCTTCGAACAGCCACAGAGTCAGTTGCGCCAGCACCACGCCCACCACCACCAGCACCGCCACCAGGCCAAGGCTCAGGCGGGCCTGGATCGACTTCACTCAGCGCTCCCGGCATAGATATAGCCCTGCCCGCGACGGGTCTCGATCACGCTACGGCCCAGCTTGCGCCGCAAGTGATTGACGTGCACTTCCAACACGTTGGAGTCACGCTCGGTTTCACCATCGTAAAGGTGCTCGGCCAAGTGGCTCTTGGACAGGATCTGCTGCGGGTGCAGCATGAAGTAACGCAGCAGCCGGAACTCCGCAGCAGTCAGCTGCACATCCACGCCATCACGGCTCACGCACTGACGGCTTTCATCCAGGTGCAGCCCGGCCGCCTCCAGTTTCGGCTGGTTGGCCAGGCCCCGGGCACGCCGCAGCAACGCCTGGATACGCAATTGCAGCTCCTCCGGGTGAAACGGTTTGCTCAGGTAGTCATCGGCCCCGGCCTTCAACCCTTCGATGCGCTCGGCCCAGGAGCCACGGGCGGTGAGGATCAGCACCGGGGTGGCCAGGCCGGCAGCGCGCCACTGGGCCAGTACGTCCAGGCCCGGCAAGCCAGGCAGGCCAAGGTCGAGAATGATCAGGTCGTAGGGTTCGCTCTGGCCTTGGTAGACCGCGTCTCGGCCGTCGGCCAGCCAGTCCACGGCATAGCCCTGGCGCTGCAGGCCAGCAGTCAGTTCGTCAGCCAGCGGGACATTGTCCTCGACAAGCAACAGGCGCATTCAGTCGTCTTCCTCGTCTTTGAGCAGGGCACCGGTGCTGGCATCGAGCTTGATCTCGCGCACCACACCTTCAGCCGTCAGCAGCTCGACTTCATATTCGTAGCGATCGTCGTCTTCTTCCAGCTCGGCTTCCAGCAGGCGCGCCCCGGGGTAACGCCCCAAGGCGGTTTCCAGCAATTGCTCAAGCGGCAGGATGACGCCCTTCTGGCGAAGCTTCAGGGCTTCGTCCTGGTCAAGGTCGCGGGCAGCGGCCAGAGAGCATACGGCCAACAGCGCCAGCGCGAGGTAGCGCGCTGGCCGCGGTAAGTGAATCATCAGCTGTCCCGCTCGTCCTTCAGCACTTCACCGGTCTTGGCGTCCAGGTCGACGTCCCATTCGACGTTCTGGGTGTCACGCATCTCTACCTTGTAGATGTAGCGACCGTATTCGTTTTCCAGCTCCGAGTCGGTGACGGTGGCGCCGGGGTGCTTGGCCACGGCGGCGGCTTTAAGCTCATCCAGCGACTTGATGGTCTTGGCGTTGACCAGCTTGACCACTTCGTCAGGCTGTACATCCTTGGCGAAAGCAGCATTGGCACCCAGGGCGAGGGCGGTGGCGGCGAACAGGGCAGTCAAGGTTTTCATCGTTCTTCTCTCCTGAGAACTGTGTAAGTTGTCTACGCAATCAAGACTAACCACCGGTCCTTAATTGAACCTGAAAACAGCTGGCGGCATGATAGCGCAGTTACACCTTCAGACAGACTCGGTCTGCAGCTGGTGCAGCCAGTTGTGTAGGCTATGACGGCCCTTTCGCACCGACATGCCCGAGAGATCCGTCATGAGCGCCATCCACATCAAGTACCCTGCCCTCACCTTCAAGGCCGGCCAGCGTGCCCTGCAACACATCCGCGAGCGCGGCCTGCAGGCCGCCGATGTCGGGGTGCTGCCGGGTGCAGCCGGTGGGCCCAAGCCGCTGGGTATCCAGGGGCTGGACCTGGCACTGTTCGGCGAGTGGCTGCCTTCGGCACCCCGCCAGCGCGCCCTGATAGGCGCTTCGATCGGTGCCTGGCGCTTCGCCAGCGCCTGCCTCGAGGACCCCATCGCCGGTATCCGTCGGCTGGGCGAGCTGTACACCGAACTGGATTTTGCCAAGGGCGCCACCCCGGCCGAAATCAGCCACAGTTGCCAACGCATGCTCGACGACCTGCTGCAGGGCCGTGACGCCCAACTGCTGGCCAACCCGCACTATCACCTGAATATCCTGGTAGTGAAAAGCCACGGCCAGCTTGCCCACGACCATCGCGGCCGGCTGGGCCTGGGCCTGGGCTCGGTAGTTGCCAGCAACCTGCTTGGCCGTTCGCGGCTGGCGCGCCACTTCGAGCGCATCATCCTGCATGACGGGCGCGCCGCGCCGCCGCTCGACGCACTGACCGACTTCCCCTCACGCTACCTGCCGCTGGACCTGACCAACCTGCGCCACGCCCTGCTGGCCTCGGGTTCGATCCCCATGGTCATGCACGGCGTGAAAGACATCCCCGGTGCTGGCGCCGGCACCTACCGCGACGGCGGCCTGCTCGACTACCACCTCGACCTGCCCTACCGTGGCGACGATCTGGTGCTGTACCCGCACTTCACCGACAAGGTGGTACCGGGCTGGTTCGACAAAGCCTTGCCTTGGCGCAAGGGCGATGCCACCCGCCTGCAGAACGTGCTGCTGATGACCCCTTCGCCGCAATACCTGGCCGCCTTGCCCTACGGCAAGCTGCCCGACCGCAACGACTTCAAGCGCTTCCTGGGCGATGCACCAGGCCGCAAGCGCTATTGGTACAAGGCCATCGCTGAAAGCCAGCGCCTGGGCGACGAGCTGCTGGAGCTGGTCGCCACCGGGCGGCTGCATGAACGCCTGCAAGCCTTGTAACGGCCATGCTGGTAGACTGCGCGCATTATTGATTCACACAGAGTTATGACAGCGTGGAAATTTTCAAGGAATTCACATTCGAATCGGCCCATCGCCTGCCCCACGTCCCTGAAGGGCACAAATGCGGCCGCCTGCATGGCCACTCGTTCAAGGTCGGCCTGCACCTGACCGGCCCGCTCGACCCGCACACGGGCTGGATCCGCGACTTCGCCGAGGTCAAGGCGATCTTCAAGCCCATTTACGAGCAACTGGACCACAATTACCTGAACGACATCCCTGGCCTGGAAAACCCGACCAGCGAAGTGATCGCCAAGTGGATCTGGGACCAGGTCAAGCCGCTGATGCCAGAGCTGTCGAAGGTGCGCATCCACGAAACCTGCACCAGTGGTTGCGAATATACCGGCGACTGATTCGCCCTGCTCACTGGCCCTGCGCGCTGCCCATGGCATCGCGCAGGAAGCTGGGGGCGATGTAGCGCTGGTAATGCGCTTCTGAAAGCAGGAAGAACTCGCGATCGATGGCGTCGCGCAGTTGCGGCAGTTCCCAGCCACGGAACTCCGGCAGCAACACCATGCCGTAGGCCTCCAGGTCACGGATCATCCGCGCCCCGCGGGCTATCAGCTGGTAAGCCCAGCAATATTCCGACTGCTGATCGACAAAGCGGATGGAGCGCTGCTCCAGTTGCTGGCGCAACAGGCTTTTGTCGAACACTTCCAGCTTGGCCATCATCACCTGTACCAGCAACTGCTCAAGGCGCAGCCACACCGCACGCTTCTGCGCGTCGTCGTAGCCGTTCCAGTTGATCACTTCGTGGTGAAAACGCTTGCAGCCACGGCACACCGTGTCTCCGTACACCGTGGAGCACAGGCCGACGCAAGGGGTTTTGATGGACTTGTTGGACATGAAAAACAACAGCTTGGCGGTGGAACACCGGCCCATGTTAGCCCTTTGTCTAACCAGGGTCACTCGTTAAAGTCATGTTCACCGCCTTACCTTCGGGCTTTTTTTGCCGTAGAATCATCCGGCCTTTTCGAAGGCAACAATGTCCGTTGGAAGCTGTTTTCAAAGCGTCACGAGCACAGTTAATCCGGTAGAACGGCGTTGGCCCGGGCCATGCACCCCTCGCATGCCCGTGCCAGCCCTCATCAGCTCCCCGTTCTGCAGGCGTAAAACTTTGAAAGCAGCTTCTGTAAGGATTCTTTGCGACTCTGGCTGGGCGGCCCACAAAGCCGGCGCAGCGCATGGGTGCATTGAATGCTGGATAAGCGTCCCGGACCCCCTTTAGGGACCACTGATGAGGGAAATAACTGTGCTTGAAGCCTACCGCAAACACATCGAAGAGCGTGCCGCCCTGGGTATCGTGCCCCAGCCGCTGAACGCCGAACAAACTGCAGGCCTGGTCGAGCTGCTGAAAAACCCGCCGGCCGGCGAAGAAGCCTTCCTCGTAGACCTGATCACCAACCGCGTACCGCCAGGGGTCGACGAAGCTGCCTACGTCAAGGCCGCTTTCCTCTCTGCTGTTGCCAAGGGCGAAGCCAAGTCGCCACTGATCGACCGCAAGCACGCCACCGAACTGCTGGGCACCATGCAGGGCGGCTACAACATCGAAACGCTGGTCGCACTGCTGGATGACGCCGAACTGGGCGCCGTCGCGGCCGAACAGCTCAAGCACACCCTGCTGATGTTCGATGCCTTCCACGACGTGGCCGAAAAAGCCAAGGCCGGCAACGCTCACGCCAAGGCCGTGCTGGACTCCTGGGCTGCCGGCGAGTGGTTCACCGCCCGCCCGGCCATCGCCGAGAAGTACACCCTGACCGTGTTCAAGGTGCCTGGCGAAACCAACACCGACGACCTGTCGCCTGCTCCGGACGCCTGGTCGCGCCCTGACATCCCGCTGCACGCCCTGGCCATGCTGAAAATGGCCCGCGACGGCATCGAGCCGCAGCAGCCTGGTTCGGTCGGCCCGCTGGCACAGATCGAAGCCGTCAAGGCCAAGGGCTTCCCGGTTGCCTATGTAGGTGACGTGGTCGGTACCGGCTCCTCGCGTAAATCCGCTACCAACTCGGTACTGTGGTTCTTCGGCGACGACATTCCGTACGTGCCGAACAAGCGCGCCGGTGGCTTCTGCTTCGGCACCAAGATCGCCCCGATCTTCTACAACACCATGGAAGACGCCGGCGCCCTGCCGATCGAATTCGACTGCACCAACCTGGGCATGGGCGACGTCATCGACGTTTACCCTTACAAAGGTGAAGTACGCCGTCACGGCAGCGACGAACTGGTCACCAACTTCGAGCTGAAAACCGAAGTGCTGCTGGACGAAGTCCGCGCTGGCGGCCGTATCCCGCTGATCGTTGGCCGTGGCCTGACCGAAAAAGCCCGCGCCGAGCTGGGCCTGGGTGCTTCCGACCTGTTCAAGAAACCCGAGCAGCCTGCCGATTCCGGCAAGGGCTTCACTCTGGCGCAAAAAATGGTTGGCCGTGCCTGTGGCCTGCCAGAAGGCCAGGGCGTGCGCCCAGGTGCTTACTGCGAGCCGAAGATGACCACCGTCGGTTCCCAGGACACCACTGGCCCGATGACCCGCGACGAGCTGAAAGACCTGGCGTGCCTGGGCTTCTCCGCTGACCTGGTCATGCAGTCGTTCTGCCACACCGCGGCCTATCCGAAGCCGATCGACGTCACCACCCACCACACCCTGCCAGACTTCATCCGCACCCGTGGCGGCGTGTCGTTGCGCCCAGGCGACGGTATCATCCACAGCTGGCTGAACCGCATGCTGATGCCTGACACCGTCGGTACCGGCGGCGACTCGCACACCCGCTTCCCGATCGGCATCTCGTTCCCGGCCGGTTCCGGCCTGGTGGCCTTCGCCGCCGCCACCGGCGTCATGCCGCTGGACATGCCAGAGTCGATCCTGGTGCGCTTCAAGGGCAAACTGCAACCCGGCATCACCCTGCGTGACCTGGTGCATGCCATCCCTTACTACGCCATCCAGAAAGGCCTGCTGACCGTCGAGAAGAAAGGCAAGAAAAACGCCTTCTCCGGCCGCATCCTGGAAATCGAAGGCCTGGACGAACTCACCGTCGAGCAAGCCTTCGAGCTGTCCGACGCCTCGGCCGAGCGTTCCGCTGCCGGTTGCACCATCAAGCTGCCAGAGAAGGCGATTGCCGAGTACCTGACGTCCAACATCACCCTGCTGCGCTGGATGATCGGCGAAGGCTACGGCGATGCCCGCACCCTGGAGCGCCGCGCCCAGGCCATGGAAGCCTGGCTGGCCAACCCTGAGCTGCTGTCGGCCGACGCCGATGCCGAGTACGCCGAAATCATCGAAATCGACCTGGCCGACGTCAAAGAGCCCGTGCTCTGCGCGCCGAACGACCCGGACGACGCCCGCCTGCTGTCTTCGGTACAGGGCGAGAAGATCGACGAAGTGTTCATCGGTTCGTGCATGACCAACATCGGCCACTTCCGCGCTGCCGGCAAGCTGCTGGAGAAGGTCAAGGGCGGTATCCCGACCCGCCTGTGGCTGGCTCCGCCAACCAAGATGGATGCTCACCAGTTGACCGAAGAAGGCTACTACGGCATCTACGGCAAGGCCGGTGCGCGCATGGAAATGCCAGGCTGCTCGCTGTGCATGGGTAACCAGGCGCGTGTGCAGACCGGTTCGACCGTGGTCTCCACTTCGACCCGTAACTTCCCGAACCGTCTGGGCGATGCTACCAACGTGTACCTGGCATCGGCCGAGCTGGCTGCTGTCGCTTCGATCATCGGCAAGCTGCCGACCGTCGAAGAGTACATGCAGTACGCGAAAGACATCGACAGCATGGCTGCCGATGTATACCGCTACCTGAGCTTCGACCAGATCGCCGAGTTCCGCGAAGCGGCAGCCAACGCCAAGATCCCGGTGGTTCAGGCCTAAGCTGAGTTACAGGTTGTAAAGAAAGCCCCGGCAGCGATGCCGGGGCTTTTTTGTTTCAGGCTGTACTGGCAACCTCAGATCACAAACAAATCCACAAACCTGTGCACCGCCATCCCCTCCAGCCGCTGCTGGTCCTTGCACACATTCACAATCTGCGCACACCGCTGACGGGCAAATCGGGTCCCCAGGTTTGCCCTGAACTTGGCCTCCAGCAGCGGTATGCCCTCCCCGCGCCGCCGCCGGTGCCCGATCGGGTACTCCACCACGACCTGCGCGGTACTGCTGCCATCCTTGAAAAACACCTGCAGCGCGTTGGCAATCGAGCGCTTGTCCGGCTCCAGATACTCGCGACTGAAGCGCGGGTCTTCGACCACCTCCATCTTCTCGCGCAGGCGGTCGATGCTCGGGTGGTTGGCATGGAAGGCATCCTCATAATGCTCGGCCATCAAATGACCAAAGATCAGCGGTATCGCCACCATGTACTGCAGGCAGTGGTCACGATCGGCAGCATTGGCCAGCGGCCCACTCTTGGAAATGATGCGGATCGCCGACTCCTGAGTGGTGATGACAATACGGTCGATTTCATGCAGGCGGTTGCGTACCAGTGGATGCAGGGTTACCGCCGCCTCGCAGGCGGTCTGGGCGTGGAATTCGGCAGGGAAACTGACCTTGAACAGCACGTTTTCCATCACGTAGCTGCCCAAGGCCTGCGACACACGCAGCGCCTGCTGCCCGGCAGGTTTGAGTGCCAGGTCTTTGTTGGTATGGCTGAACAACACGTCGTAGAAGCCCCACTGCGGGGCCGTGAGCACGCTCGGCACGCCCATTTCCCCGCGCAGGGCGATATCGGCCAGGCGCACGCCCCGGCTGGAAGCATCACCAGCGGCCCAGGACTTGCGCGAACCTGCATTGGGCGCGTGGCGGTAGGTACGCAGGGCCTGACCGTCGACAAAGGCGTGGGACAAGGCCGAGAGCATCTGCTCGCGATTGGCCCCCATCAGCCTGGCACACACGGCGGTTGAAGCCACCTTCACCAGAATCACATGATCGAGGCCGACGCGGTTGAATGAATTTTCCAGTGCCAGCACACCCTGGATCTCATGCGCCATGACCATGGCCTCAAGCACATCACGCATCAGCAGCGGTGCCTCACCTGCGGCTATATGTTTCTGGGACAGGTGATCAGCAACAGCCAGGATACCGCCAAGGTTATCCGAGGGATGAGCCCATTCAGCGGCCAGCCAGGTGTCGTTGTAGTCCAGCCAGCGCACCGTGCAGCCGATGTCCCAGGCAGCCTTGACCGGGTCCAGACGGTAGGCGGTGCCGGGGACGCGGGCACCATTGGGGACCAGCGTGCCTTCCACCTGAGGGCCGAGGAGCTTGGTGCATTCAGGGAAGCGCAGGGCCAGCAGGCCGCAGCCAAGGGTGTCCATCAGGCAATTGCGCGCGGTGTCCAGGGCCTCGAGGGACTCGACCCGGTAACCGAGGGCGTAGTCGGCCAGGGTTTGCAGCACCCGGTCGTAGTCCGGGCGGTCGTTGAGGTCTACGTTGGCGCTCATATCCAGCTCCCTTCAGAATTGCCGGGGCTGCGGTGCAGCCCCAACGAACTAAAGCCGAGCGCCAGTGGTGCTTTAGAAGCTGTCGCCAGGCACGCGAACCCAGCCCTCCATCAGCACGCGAGCACTGCGGCTCATGATTGCCTTGGTTACTGTCCACTCCCCCCCCACCTGCCGCGCCTCGGCCCCGACCCGCAGGGTGCCCGAAGGGTGGCCAAAACGCACAGCGCTACGCTCGCCCCCACCAGCGGCGAGGTTGACCAGCGTGCCCGGAATGGCCGCCGCAGTGCCGATCGCCACCGCCGCCGTACCCATCATGGCATGGTGCAGCTTGCCCATCGACAAGGCCCGCACCAACAGGTCGATATCACTTGCCTGCACCGACTTGCCACTGGACGCAGTGTAGGTGCTCGGTGGCGCAACGAACGCCACTTTTGGTGTGTGCTGACGCCCGGCAGCCTGTTCAACGTTGTCGATCAGCCCCATGCGCACGGCGCCATGGGCGCGAATGGTCTCGAACCGCAGCAGCGCCTGAGGGTCGCCGTTGATGGCGTCCTGCAGTTCGGTACCGGTGTAGCCGAGATCGGCAGCGTTGATAAAAATGGTCGGGATACCAGCATTGATCAAGGTCGCCTTGAAGGTGCCGACACCCGGCACTTCCAGGTCATCAATCAGCTGGCCGGTAGGGAACATGGCGCCGCCGTCGCCGTCTTCATCGGCTGCCGGGTCAAGAAACGCCAGTTGCACCTCGGCGGCCGGGAAGGTCACGCCGTCGAGCTCGAAATCGCCGGTCTCCTGGACTTCACCTTCGGTGATCGGGACGTGGGCGATGATGGTCTTGCCGATATTCGCCTGCCAGATACGCACCGTGGCGATGCCGTTGCGCGGAATGCGCGCCGGGTCGACCAGGCCGCTGCTGATGGCGAACGAACCCACTGCGGCGGACAGGTTGCCGCAGTTGCCGCTCCAGTCGACGAAGGCCTTGTCGATGCTGACCTGGCCGAACAGGTAGTCGACATCGTGCTCAGGCTTGATGCTTTGCGACAGGATCACGGTCTTGCTGGTGCTCGACGTCGCGCCGCCCATGCCGTCGATCTGCTTGCCGTAAGGGTCAGGGCTGCCAATGACCCGCAGCAGCAGTGCGTCGCGCGCGGGGCCGGGGATTTGCGCCTGTTCGGGCAGGTCTTGCAGGCGGAAGAACACGCCCTTGCTGGTGCCGCCACGGATATAGGTAGCGGGGATTTTGATCTGGGGTACATGTGCCATTGTCTTGGGCATCCTGATAGTCCGGTGAAATACCCTGGGGCTGCTATGCAGCCCTTTCGCGACACAAGGCCGCTCCCACAGGTACGGCGCCGCCCGTTGTAGGAGCGGCCTTGTGTCGCGATGGGCCGCAATGCGGCCCCCGATTCATGTTCAGGCGGTCGCTTCGAGGAAGTCCTGGGCAAAGCGCTGCAGCACGCCGCCCGCTTCGTAGATCGACACCTCCTCTGCAGTGTCCAGGCGGCAGGTCACCGGCACTTCCAGGCGCTCGCCAGTGGCGCGGGTAACCACCAACGTCAGGGTCGCCCGTGGCGTACGCGCGCCAATCACGTCATAGGTCTCGCTGCCGTCCAGGCCCAGAGTCTTGCGGTCGGTGCCTGGCTTGAACTCCAGCGGCAATACACCCATGCCCACCAGGTTGGTGCGGTGTATGCGCTCGAAGCCCTCGGCGACAATGGCCTCGACACCCGCCAGGCGCACGCCCTTGGCCGCCCAGTCACGGGACGAACCCTGGCCGTAGTCGGCGCCGGCAACAATGATCAGCGGCTGTTTACGCTGCATGTAGGTCTCGATTGCCTCCCACATGCGGGTGACCTTGCCTTCCGGCTCGATACGCGCCAGCGAGCCCTGCTTCACGCTACCGTCTTCCTTGCGCACCATTTCATTGAACAGCTTGGGGTTGGCGAAGGTGGCACGCTGAGCGGTCAGGTGGTCGCCACGGTGAGTGGCGTAGGAGTTGAAGTCCTCTTCCGGCAAGCCCATCTTCGCCAGGTACTCACCGGCGGCGCTGTCGAGCATGATGGCGTTGGACGGCGACAGGTGGTCGGTGGTGATGTTGTCCGGCAGTACCGCCAGCGGGCGCATGCCGCGCAGGGTACGCTCACCCGCCAATGCGCCTTCCCAATAAGGGGGGCGACGGATGTAGGTGCTCATCGGGCGCCAGTCATACAGCGGCGCTACCTTCGGCCCACGGTCTTCCTCGATGGCGAACATCGGGATATACACCTTGCGGAACTGTTCTGGCTTCACCGCAGCACGCACCACGGCATCAATCTCTTCATCACTCGGCCAGATGTCCTTGAGGCGGATTTCCTTGCCATCGACCACGCCCAGCACATCCTTTTCGATGTCGAAGCGGATGGTACCGGCAATGGCATAGGCCACCACCAGCGGCGGCGAGGCCAGGAAGGCCTGCTTGGCATACGGGTGGATACGCCCGTCGAAGTTGCGGTTGCCCGACAGCACGGCGGTGGCGTACAGGTCGCGGTCGATGATTTCTTGCTGGATCGCCGGGTCCAGGGCACCGGACATCCCGTTGCAGGTGGTGCAGGCGAAGGCGACGATGCCGAAACCGAGTTGCTCCAGCTCCTTCTCCAGCCCCGCTTCTTCCAGGTACAGCTGCACAGCCTTGGAACCTGGCGCCAGCGACGACTTGACCCACGGTTTGCGGGCCAGCCCCAGCCTGTTGGCATTGCGTGCAATCAGGCCAGCGGCGATCACGTTACGCGGGTTGCTGGTGTTGGTGCAGCTGGTGATCGCGGCAATGATTACCGCGCCGTCCGGCATCTGCCCAGGCACCTCTTCCCAGCTGCCGGCGATGCCTTTGGCTGCCAGATCGCTGGTAGCCACGCGAGCGTGCGGGTTGGACGGGCCGGCCATATTGCGCACCACGCTCGCCAGGTCGAAGCGCAGGGTGCGCTCGTAGACGGCGCCGCCCAGGCTGTCAGCCCACAGGCCGGTGGCCTTGGCATAGGTTTCCACCAGCTTGACCTGCTGCTCTTCACGGCCGGTCAGGCGCAGGTAGTCGATGGTCTGCTGGTCGATGGCGAACATCGCTGCGGTGGCGCCGTATTCCGGCGCCATGTTGGAAATGGTGGCGCGGTCGCCCAGGGTCAGGGCCCGGGCACCTTCACCGTGAAACTCCAGATAGGCGCCAACTACCTTCTGTTTGCGCAGGAATTCGGTCAATGCCAGCACCAGGTCGGTGGCGGTGATGTTCGGTGCCAGCTTGCCGGTCAGCTCGACGCCGACGATTTCCGGCAGGCGCATCCAGGAGGCGCGGCCGAGCATCACGTTCTCTGCTTCCAGGCCGCCCACGCCGATGGCGATCACGCCCAAGGCATCAACATGCGGGGTGTGGCTATCGGTGCCGACGCAGGTGTCCGGGTAGGCCACGCCGCGGTCGTTGTGGATGACAGGCGACATCTTCTCCAGGTTGATCTGGTGCATGATGCCGTTGCCCGGCTGGATCACGTCGACGTTCTTGAACGCCTTCTTGGTCCAGTTGATGAAGTGAAAGCGGTCTTCGTTGCGGCGGTCTTCAATGGCGCGGTTCTTCTCGAAGGCCTGCGGGTCGAAGCCACCGCACTCCACTGCCAGCGAGTGGTCGACGATCAGTTGCACCGGTACCACCGGGTTGACGGCAGCTGGGTCGCCACCCTTCTCGGCAATGGCATCGCGCAGGCCGGCGAGGTCGACCAGCGCGGTCTGGCCGAGGATGTCGTGGCACACCACGCGGGCCGGGAACCATGGGAAGTCGAGGTCGCGCTGGCGCTCGATCAGCTGGCCCAGCGAGGCGTCGAGGGTTGCCGGGTCGCAGCGGCGCACCAGGTTCTCGGCGAGCACGCGGGACGTGTAAGGCAGGCCGTCGTAGGCGCCGGGCTTGATCGCCTCGACCGCCGCACGGGCATCGAAGTAGTCCAGGTCGGTGCCTGGCAGGTGCTTGCGAAATGCTGTGTTCATATCGTTATCAGGCTCGGTCACGGTACG